>JAQBPY010000133.1 GCA_028287285.1 Gemmatimonadota bacterium | reverse complement strand
CCAGAATGTGCCGAACAGCATGCGGTGGAAGGGGCTGCTGTACGACGCGGAAAGTGGGCTGTATTATGTGCGGGCGCGGTACTATGCGCCGGAGATGCGGCGGTTTCTGTCGGAGGATCCGATCGGGCTAGCGGGGGGAATCAATCAGTACCGGTTTGCGGAGAACGATCCCGTGAATGGTTCCGATCCCACTGGTCTTGATTCTAATAATGACGAGGATTGCACGTTCTCGAACTATGTGCTTGTGTGTACCCCTTGGATCAACGGTCCGCCCCCGGGCGCAGGAATCGGCCTAATAGAAGTAGCACCCGTTCCTTCTTGGGATTCTCCAACTCCCCAGTCATCTTTCAGAGGCGGACCGCAAGCCACCAATCCGCATGCGCCGATCAAATACTCCGCAGTAGTGTGTCCGGGGTTCCTCGCGACTGGGCCGCTACGAAATGGTTTAGAAGCGCTATACCGGCTCCAGACCACGACGGAACAAGCAAGCGTTTTCCAGGCATTGCCGGGCGGGGCCATCAAGCAAATAGTGCTCACGAACCCCAACTCCAGTTCTGTTGCTCAGACTCAACTGCCAGGCCTTCTGCCAGTAGGGACTTTCACCATCAACCACACGCATCCAAAGGGTCCTTCCTTTTTGCAAGGACCAAGTCGAGGGGACAGCATTGCGGCCGCTCGAACCGCGATGGTGGCACTCATCATTGCGCCGGACTCGCTTTTTTGGATGAATCCTGGAGGCAAATCGTATGGATGTGCGAGATAGCAGCCAAGTTTTCGCAATTTCGCAACAGCCAATGAATCGCGCGAGCGTGCGTAAAGACGCCCAACTCGGTGCCTTGACGACATTAACCTTGTACTGCGGGCTGGGCATGCAGCTTTGCCTACTCCAAGCATGCTCAGGGACAGGCGAGCATTTGCCACGACAAAAGACGCTTGTAGATACGCAAACTACGACAAAAGCTCTCGCCAGACGTGTGGGGAAAACATGCACTTGGGGAACTGATCTGGTGGGCCAGCGGCTGCAGAACATGAATTGGACGATCCGCGGTCCCGGCGAATTCTTAATATCGGTCCGCGTCGACGGGCCGATCCGCGATTCGATACCTAAGGATGGTGTGATGACGCTGTCGTCACCCCACGACGCCTATTCACGATTTACGCCCAGTCCCAACCTACCCCAACACGTCATTAACGTTCTGCTTGTCGGTTGGACTGACGTTGACATCGCGTCCATTCCTGGGGTCGCGCTCGCGCATCCTGCCTCATCAAGCGATCCGAAACGTCCAGGCGTCCAAATGATTGATCCAGCGATTCTTACGCTAGGCAATAGCATTGGTCCTGCGGCCATCGCCTTCGACGCAGGCGTTACGTTTGAGATCGTTGACACTACAGCTGATGGCTTCGTTGGACACTGGCACGGCGACGGTTTACAGAAACAGCAGCCATATGGAGTGTTCTGCATGCGCCGGACAAAATAGACACTTGAAATCCGGGTAACCAGACATGCCCTGCTTAAGTGGTCGCCCATGGAAGTGTTCGACTATCAATCGTCGCCTTAGTCATGGGAGCCCTGTGGGGGCCGTGTGTGTGGCCTGCCAGAGATGATCCCAGCTGAGCTGTGGTCAAATTCACCGGCTGCGAATCAGAGTAATATCTTGACGCCTTACTCGGTCTAGGTTCGGGAGTCGGCGGCACTCGCGAGCTGCCAAGATGCGCAGGCTGGGTAGGCAATCACGCGGTACTGCACTGGGCTGAGTCGTTGCGGTGCGAGAAGGCCTAGCCAGATGAACTCGTGCCAGGCTTCTGGCTTCAGGTATGAGGACCGGGCGTGCACTCAGCTCGCCTTGCGTTTCTGGCGGGTGAGGGGGTGCTGCGGCGCCGGGCGTCGAGCATGGCGTCGACGAGCTTGAGCAAGGCCCGCCGGTCGGCAGGCGGGAGTTCCTCGGTGCGCTACAGGCGCTTGACGAGCCGCGCGGTCTTTGGTTGCGTGCTGTCGCGCACCGGCGTGAGGCCGAGGAGCTCATCGGCCGACACCTGCAACCCGTTGGCGAACGCGACGAGGAGCGCGCCCGGGGCTGCTCACGTTCGAGGTCGTGGTGGGCAATCATGCGCCGCGAGATCCGGCCGCTTGGCCGAGGATCCGTTTGGGTGAACCCGCCGCTCTGGCGCATCGCCGTGAGCGCCCGGGGAGAACGCGAAGCACGCCCTGAAACGCGTGTCGATCAGCTATTCGGCCCGGTCGGCTGACGCCGGTTCACTTGGTCGACCCCGCACGGTGCAGGAAGATGAGCAAGAAGGCAGAGACTACGATTGCCCCGGGATCGCGGTAGGGAGTGAGTCAGTAGCGCGTCAGCGAGCAGGGCGGGAGCAGGAGGTTGTGCTCGCGCCTTTCTCGGTACTCGCCTCGCACGTTCGCGGTTGCCGCGAGACTAACCACTCTCTTTAGGCTTTCTACTCTCCAAGAGGTTGAGCAACGCCCTCGAGTGCTTCCGCGGATCGCAACTAACCCCTTGTCGAGATCACATCTCGGATGTCGTCAACGCCGAGCTTGCGCATTTGTCTATATATCGTGGCCCGATGCACGCCGAGAGCCTGGGCGACCGCATTCACATCCCACCGGTATTTCTCGAGATGTTCTAGCAGCGCCCGCTCACGGCCCGCACTTCCCTTGTGAACCCCGGGCATCCGCGATGTCGGATGAAGCAAATCCGTCACGTCGTCCTGCACGATACTTCCACTTCCGAGTACCAAGGCAGACTCGACGACGTGGCGCAACTCCCTGACGTTGCCGGGCCAATCGTACCCCTGAAGCACTGCTAACGCGGCTGTGTCAATCGGTCGATTGGCATCGCTCTCGACTCGTGCACGACGAGCAAGGTGCGCGATCAACGCCGTTAGGTCTTCCTTCCGCTCCCTGAGCGGGGCGAGCCGGACCTGAATGCCACTGAGACGCTGCGCGAGGTCACGGCGAAATAGTCCCGTCTCGATCAGGTGATGCATCGACGCGTTACTTGCCGCGACGACCCGAAAATCACTCTGGTGATCCACACGCGCCCCGATCGGCCGAAACGTCTTGGTCTCGATCGCGCGCAACAGCTTGACCTGATTCGCCAGCGACAAGCCACTGATCTCATCGAGAAAGAGCGTCCCACCATGCGCCTCGGTGAGATAGCCCGGCATATCCCGTAGCGCACCAGTGAACGCGCCCTTCGTATGCCCAAACATCGATGCCTCGAACATCGTGTCCGCGACGGCGCACACGTTCAGCGTCACCAACGGCCCCTTTCGACCGCTACACGCGTGCAGCGCACGAGCCACCAGCTCCTTGCCTGTGCCCGTTTCCCCCTCAATGAGCACCGGTAACGTGCTCGCAGCGACGCGCGGAATCAGCGCCTTGAGCTTCCGCATTGGCAGTGAGTTGCCGATCAGCAGCGCGTCCAACTCGTCCGGCGTCACTTTTTCACCGTGCCCGCACGGGCCTGATAGTCCTGCGTCATGGCATCGATGTCTTCATCGCCCCGAATGACGCGCGGCGTCAGGAAGAGAAAGAGCTCGGTCTCGGTGCGCGCGCGATGCGCACGCCCGAACAGGCCGCCGAGCCAGGGAATACTCGAGAGGAACGGCACTCCGCTCTGCGTCACTTCGTTCTGCCGGTCGATCAAGCCGCCGATGACGATGGTGCGTCCATCCTTCACGAGCAGCTTCGTCTCCACCGACCGTGTGGAGATGATCGGCGCATCGAATTGCTGCTCCGCCGTCGCCGCATCGATCTCCTGCGCCACCTGGAGCATCACGTAGCCATCGGCACTGATGGTCGGGATGATCTGCAGCTTGGTGCCGACGTCCTTGTACTGCACGACCTGATCGCGCGCGGTGTTGTCGGTTGGCAGGACACGCGCGACCTGCACAAAGGGACGCTGGCTGCCCACGTTGATCACGGCGCGCTCGTTGTTCGCGGCGAGCAGCACCGGGCGGCTGATGATGTTGACGTCGCCCCGCGATGCGGCCGCGCGAATGGTTGCATCAATGTTCGTGCGCCCGATATCCATGATTTTGAGGACGAAGTCGCCTAGCGCGTTCGAGGTATTGGTCGTCTCGATCGTCGGACTGCCGGGCGCTCGGGAGACGGCACGAGGTCCCGTCGTGACATCGACACCGAAATCCAGACTGCGGTCGCGACGCACCTCGGCGATCAGCACCTCGATGAGCACCTGAAGCGGCCGGATGTCGAGCTCGTTGACAGCAGCCTGAATGAGGGCGAAGTCGCCGCGCGTCGCCCGGATGAGCAGGCTGTTGGCGCGCGCATCAGGAACGATCGTGGTCTCGCTGCTCAACGTCGCTTGCTGGCTTGACGCGACGAGAACGCCTGGCTGCGCAGCTGGCGCTCCGTTCGGTGGCACTTGGTTCTGTGCAAGCGATCGCGAAAGCATGGGATCGTTGCGCTGTCCGATCTCGCCCAGCGCACTCGCACGCCCATAAAGGGCATTCACGGTCGCGGCCACGTCGCTGGCCTTCGCATGTCGCAGGTGAATGACGAAGAGCTCGATGCCCTGCGATCCGCCTTGAGGCATCGTCGGCATTGCCTGTTGCGGACGCGCCGCTTCGCGCGTGCGGAGCCGATAAATGCCGCTCACGCTGTCGTCGACGAGCTCCATGCCCTGCGCATCCAGAAGACCGCGCAACAGCCGCGGAATGTCTCGACGCGGCACGGGACGCGGCGTCTCGAGTGTCACACGCGTCCCGGCCGCGCCGCTGAACACGACCGGCCGCTCCATATACCGCGACAGCGCCTGTACTGCGGCGCGGAGGTCGACGTCGACGAGACGCACGGAGACGCTGTCACCGTGCGCCGAGACGAGCGAGTCCTGCTGCGCTGGTGCGCGCAGGGGCAGTCCAAGGACGGCCAACAACAGGAGAGAGAGTGATCGTTTCCCCATGCTACCACGTCCGCCGGAGTGAGAGTGCCCATGTGGTGTCAAATCCCGCGACGAAGGCGGAGTCGTGACGAACCGCCTTCACGGTGATGCCCGACAGCGACTGACCGACGCGAATGACGACCGCCCCGTCGTGCCCGGGTATACCCTCCACGAGCGCGTCCCACGGCGGCCCACCGAGGATGCCGCGAAGCTGTAGGCGCGGCCTGTTCGACATTGGGGCGTTCATCGGCATTGGCATGTTCGGAGTGGAAAGCGTAGAGACGTCAGCCGCCATGCGGTCGGAACGAAATAGGTTGTGCCTTGCCACCACTGCCATCGCCGCCTCGAGCGAATCACCACTTGCACGAGGAGAGCTGAGCAGCATGCCCGGCAACGCCGGACCACTCACGCCATGGGCCTCAACGCGACGATGGAGTACCACGAAGGCGGAGCCGGTGAACACGACGCTCGCGACGAGCAGCACACGTTCCAGTAAGCGGTAGCTCATCGCTCCGCGCCCTCCCGACTCCGGCGATAGCGCCCTTCGACTAGCAGGTCAGCCTGAAGAACCTCGACCTGTTGACCACGGACCATCTGTGACTGCGAGATGTGAAGCTCGCGCACCGAAAGTAGCTCGGGCCCGGCTTCGAGCGTCTGGAGCATGGTGGCGACAGCCATCAGGTCACCGGACATCGTGACACGGGCAGTCACCGGTGCGAGCGTAGTGCGCGGCCCGGTGGTGTCGGCGGCAACCTGGATGGAGCCGACGCGTGCATCGCCGGCCGCCGCTGCTTCCGTCACGAGCTGCATCAGTTCCGCCGCCGCGCCATCTGGTGTGTTCCCTTGGATAAGCGCCGAGTCGTAGGTCGCGAGCTCGGCGCGGACTTGCCGAAGCGCTGCCTGCGTGCGTGACGCATTGCGCACCGCCCGTTGGGCACGATCCGCGCGTTGCGTGGCGAGTGACGCGCGCTCCCTCACCGCGGCGTAGCGCTGTGCAACCGCTGGCACTCCGCGGGCGAGCGCGATCACGGCAAGCATGACCACGCCACCGAGAATCAGGGCGCGGCGGTCGCGCGTGGAGACGTCGAGCGCGGTCATCGTGATGCTCCCGTTGACCTTTGTACAACGCGTTCACCTTGCCAGTGAAACCGGATCGTCACTCGCTGAAGGAGCCGCGCCGGCGGCGAAATCGGCGTCGCGGGTGCGAGGAGTGTCGGCGCGAGTGAGGGAGCCTGAGCCTCAGGCGTCACTGCTCCGGCTATAGTCGGCGCCGCGATCTCTGGCATCTCGCGCAGCGCAGCAACTAAGGCCGACGCGCTCGGCGTCACCGCCGTCATCTGTCCCCCATCACTGTCGAGGCGCAGGCTGACGATGCTCGAAGGTGCTTTGATGCGTTGTGTGAGGGAGGCGAGGAGCGGCAACGTCGAGGGCGCACCGCGCTGAAAGCGCGCGAGCTCGGCGAGCATACGAGCGCGCTCGGAGAGTTGGGTCTCCGCAGTGTTCGCCAAAGCCGCTGGTCCGGAGAGAGCAGCTAGCGTACGGAGTGCCGCCTTCTCCTCCCGCGAAGCCCGAATGGCAGGAGCGAGCAGGAGGAGCACGAACGAGCCCGCGCACACCAGGCCGGCGACAAGTATCCGCACTGGCGACGAGCGTTGTTGCGTTGGATCGATACGTAGCGCCAACGGGCTGGTGAACCCACTGCGCGCGGCGCCGACCGCGTCAGCGTGTGCCGAGTCGACCGGACGGACCGCGGCGCTCGACGCCGGAACGCACCGACATTCGACGAGCGCGTCCGCTTCATGACGGAGCTCCAGCACGACGTCGCCATCTCGCCAGGTGAGGAGTTCTTGCGAGCTGGCCGAAATACGAAGCACCGCGGCGGTCGGAACGACGACGACCTCATGGTGCCCGGCATCCCAGCAGAGGTTCATCACCATCTGCACCAATGGCGCCTCGATCGCACCCGCCCAACCTTCGCCGGGCGCGTCCACCGTCACGCCAGTCGTCCGCATCGGCGTGCCGTTCTGTCGGAAATAGCGCCCCGCACTCTCCTGAACGATCGCATCGAGGGCACGCCGATCCCGCACCGCCGGGAGGTTGCGGAGTCGCCTGAGCTGCGCACGAGTCGGCCCGACCGCGACGGCGACAGGATGCTTCCCATGCTTTCGGTGCGGGGCCGAAGCGAGCAGGTCGCGAAGAGTGTCGCGCAGATCCG
>JAQBPY010000348.1 GCA_028287285.1 Gemmatimonadota bacterium | reverse complement strand
TAAAAATGGTGGCGACGAATACGCGTCGCCACCTTTCACCCAGCACGACGATGCGACTCAGATCGCGGGCGGATTGGCCTTGGCGACGGAATCGGCACGCTGCTTGGCGACGGCAGCATTCTTGTCCCACACGGCCTGCTGGTCCGGCGTGAGGATGGCGCGGATGAGCGGGTTCACTTCTGCGGCGATGTCGGCGTTCGCCTTCATGGCAGCTGCGCGATCCGTTGCCATCAACCCACGAGCAGCCGTGCGACGCTCGGCAAACTTCGCGTTGATTTCAGCGATCTTCGCGGTCTGCTCTTCGGACAGCGTGATGCCCGTCATCATGGGGTTCGGACGACCAGCGCCACGACCGCCACCACCACCGCCGCCACCCTGCGCACCAGCAACCGTGCTGCTCAGCGCGAGCGCAAGACCGAGCACCGCAATACGAATTCCCTTCATGATCAAAACCCCTGAGTAAATGATGGACGTGCAGTGTATTGTAAACCTTTGTACTACAACAACTTGCGAATTCCCCTCTAGCGGTTGCAGGCAAATCTGCTATCCTTACCCGCCTCTCCCCGGTGCGTTCCGCCCGGCGTTCCAAACACGACTCTGGCCAGTTCGCTAGCTCTCGAGAGCCTCACGTGACCCTGCCGTCGCCATCCAGCAGCCCCGCAACTCCTTCGTCGCCCACCGCCGCTGTGCCCTCGGCACCGGCTGCAGCGACGCCGCCTTCATCACCACCGGGCCCCGTCCGTTTCCCCCTCGATTGGCTGTTGGCCCACGCCGCACCGCCTATTCGTTTCCGGGCGATGACTGAGGTGGCCCGCCTGACACAATCCGAGGCGGAGAAGGTAGGTCCTCTTCCTTTTACGCACAAACCCGCGTTGCTGTTGGCTGTCCAGCAAGCGCCGGACGGAACCTGGGGGGGAGGCATGCTCTCCATTCCCCCGGCCGCGTCCGAGACATTCGAGGGCGTGGGGACGATTCCCGCCGTGCGCCGGCTCATGGAATGCGGCTGGGACAAGGAGTCTCCACCGCTCGTCCACGCGCGCCGCATCCTCTTCCGGCTGCTCGCCGAAGACGACGATCCCGCCTTTCTCTTCGAGCTGGGCGCCAAGGGTGACCAGGACGAGGAATCCGTGAAGCGTGGCCGAGCCCTGCTTCGTGAGGCGGCGGCCGCCACGCTGGCGCAGGCCGGCTACGAAGGCGATCCACGCCTTCGCGGCGCCGCCCGCCGCATCCTGAACAGAATGGCAGACTACCTGCGCTCGCCACTCGCGCAGAAGCCATTCATTCGCCAGGGCAATCAGCACATGCTCGCGGAGGCGGCATGCCCGCCGTCCATCTACGCGGTGGCAATGCTCGCGTACATGCCGCTGTTCCGGGCCGAGCATCATCGCGAGATGGATGCGCTGTATGCGCATCTCGCGCAGCCGCAGCCGCGCCAGGAAGCGGTGCAGCTCTGCGGCAAGAACGTGCTCCCTGTTCCCCATCTGGTACTCGGCGACTACCTGCCGCACCGCAATGCCGTCGATGCCGACGTCCCGTTCGCGCTGTACTGGATGGAGCTGATGGCGCGCATCGGATTCCTGAAGCGCAACGAGAACTGGATGAAGATGTTCGATCGTTTCCTGGATGACCGCGACCGTGCAGGGGTATGGCATCCGCACAAGGGAATGACTGTGGTGAAGAGCACCAACGCGCACGTCTGGCCCATGTATCCGCTCGAGACGCAGCTGGAGGGTGATGAGCGCTGGACGGACATCACGTTCCGCATCGGCCTGATCGCGCGTCTCATCGGACGCGCCATCGAGATCGTCTGACCGAAACGAGGCTCCCAGGCCGACTCGATCCGGCGGAAATGTTTCCCGCCGGATCGTCGCATGTGCACACGCGGATGGTCACGCTTCCGGGCGGGATGCACCTGCGTGTCGCGGAGTCGGGCAGTGCCACCGGCAGGCCGCTGTTGCTGTTGCACGGCTGGGGTGCGTCACTCTACATGTGGCGCGACTGGTTTGTGCCGCTCGCTGCGGCAGGCAGGCGCGTCATTGCCGTCGACCTGCCGGGCCACGGGCTGTCGGACAAACCAGACGACGACAGCGTGTATCGTCTGCCTGCGCTCGTGCAGGTCGTGCGCGACCTGATTGCGGCGGAAGGACTGGCACCCGTGGACGTCGTCGCGCAATCGATGGCGGGGACGATCACCGTGGAGCTCATCGTGACCGCGCCTGCATTCGTGCGCCGCGCGGTGCTCGTTAATGCGGCGTGTTTCGGACGCGTGCGACTGGAGCGGCTGTTTCCCGTTGCGCGCTCGTCGCTTGCCGATCGCATCCTGCCGCGGCTGGTGCGGCGTTGGATCGTGGCGCGCACGCATCGTCTGCAGTACCACGATCCTTCCACGATCGCGGAGCGCGACGAAGACGAGTACTGGGCACCGTCGCAGTTTCCCTCGTTCACGCGTGCGATGCGGCGGTTGATCCACGTGTTCCAGTGGCAGCGGAGCAGGCCTGCGGACCTCGCCGACGGGCTGCGTGCCGCGGATGTTCCACTGCTCGCGCTGCTCGGCGAACGGGATGGGCTGGTGCGTGACGCAATTCCCTATGTGGCGGCGCTTCAGGAGGCGGGCGCGGGGATCTCCTCGATGGTGATCGAGAATGGGGCGCATGCCATGAATGAGGAGTGGCCGGAGATGATTTCGCGGCACACGCTCGACTTCCTCGAGTAAGGCAACAGACGCACTCCTGCAGCACCGCGCCGAAGTCTTTGCGACAGCCAAGCGCCAGCGACCCGACAGGGCTACATTTCAACACTGATGAAAAAGACAAAGATACCTGCCGCCGCCGAGCCGGCCGCGGAGCAGACGCCCTCGTTCGCTGATCTCGGGTTGCACGCTTCCATTCTTGATGCACTTCGCGACGCGGGCTACACCACCCCCACGCCGATTCAGCGGGAGGCAATTCCCATTGCGATGAAGGGCCGCGACATCATGGGCCTCGCGCAGACGGGCACGGGAAAGACCGCCGCGTTCACGTTGCCGATCATCGACCGCTTCATCGATGGCCCGCGGCGCACCCGCGCGCTCATCCTCACGCCCACGCGCGAGCTGTGCGTGCAGGTCGAGGAGAGCTTCCAGAAATACGCGGCGCATGGAGAGATCACCGCAGTGGCGGTGTACGGCGGCGTTCCGCTCGAGCCGCAGGAGCGAAAGCTGCGTGCCGGTGTCGACGTCGTCGTCGCAACGCCGGGACGGTTGATCGATCACCTCGAGCGGCAGAACGTGGTGTTCGACGATCTCGAGGTGCTCGTGCTCGACGAAGCGGACCGCATGCTCGACATGGGCTTTGCGCCGCAGATCAACAAGATCGTGGACCAGATCCCCGCGTACCGCCAGACGCTGCTCTTCAGCGCGACGATGCCCCCCGAAGTGGAGGCGCTGGCGCGCAAGTATCTGCGCAAGCCCATCGTGGTGCAGGTTGGTGTGCGCTCCGCGGCCGCCAGCACGGTGACGCACGCCGTCTATCCCGTACCGCGCGAAAAGAAGAACGCACTGCTCGTGCAGTTGCTCACGGGCAAGCCGCATGACTCGGTGCTGATCTTCTCACGCACGAAACACGGTGCTGACCGCATCGTGCGCGACCTCGAGAAAGCGGGCCTCACGGCCACCGCGATGCACGCCGACAAGAGCCAGGCGCAGCGCACCCGCGCGCTGCAGGATTTCAAGGAAGGCAAGACGACGGTGCTCGTGGCGACGGACATCGCGCAGCGGGGGCTCGACATCTCGAACATCACCCACGTGGTGAACTACGACGTGCCGCAGCAGGCGGAGGATTACGTGCATCGCATCGGGCGCACGGGGCGCGCGGCGAAGGAAGGTGATGCATATACCTTCATGGCACCGGACGAGATCGGGATGGTGCGCACGATCGAGCGGATGATCGGCAAGCCGATTCCCAGAGTGTCGGTGCCGGGTTTTGATTTCGGCACGGTGGCCGCGGACTAGCGACTGCCGGCAGCCTTGAAAGCAGGTCCTTCGCTTTGCGGTCAGTATCGTACCCGCCCAAGCCTGGACACTACCAGCGTATCTCTTGCCGACCCGCGCCGCGCAACCAGCGTGAGATTCGCTGCTCCGTAGCCGAGTCCGCGGACGTCGAAGGTGATGGAATCGCGCGTGGTGGAGAGCGTGACGCGGTGCGTGTCGCCCAGCGGTGTGTGGGCGAACCGGGCGCCGCGCGAGATGAGATCGAGCGACGCGGTGCTCGTGTCGATCCTGACGCTGACCGTGGCATGCAGGGCCACCGCCTCGTCGCGCGCGCGGGCGACCACTGCGCCAGCCGCGCGAATGGCGTCACGTGTGGCGATGCGGTCAAGGTACCGCTGCAGCTGTGTGATGCCCATGAGCGTGGTGAGGCCAATGATGGCCATGACGAGCACGAGCTCCACGAGGCTGAAACCGCTCCGATTCTGATTGGTCATGGCACAACATGCCGCGTCCTCCGGCCACGCGCGTCACCAATGGAGCGCACCTCGTATCAATCCACTGCTGGCCGCCTGCGCGACGATCACACATTTTCAGGGAGAACCCTTCCACGCCGTCCACACATGCGCCGCCGAAATTCACGTTCCATCATGCTCGCCGTAGTGCTCGTGGCCGTTGCCGGATGTCGCAGTCCAATGGCTGATGCCAACATGGTGGAGCAGATGCGCCAGCTCGGTGACGAGCTCAATGGAGCTCGGCAAGATGCCGCTGCGATGCACGACCAGCTCGACTCACTCCGCGTCGTCGTGGCGAAGCAGGACACGTTGCTGCGCACTCTGGCGGGTATGGCAAACGTGCCGGTGAAGTAGGGAATGCAAAAAGGCGGCGAGCGTTCGCTCGCCGCCCCGTGCCTAAAAGCCCTGCGACTTATCCGCGGGCCTTCACGATTGCGGCAGCCAGGTTGTCATAGCCCTCCTGTGCGAGCGCGTTGAACGGCACGCCGCGCCACACGATCTTGCCGTCCTTGCCGATGACGAAGACGTTGCGATTGGCCATTGGGCTGCCCGGGCGGCGCGAGCCGTAAAGGTCGGCCGTGGACATCGCGGGGTCGGACACGAGTGCGAACGGGAATTTCATGTCGGACGCCCAGGACACGTGGCTGCTGACACTGTCGCCCGAGATGGGAAGCACGACGACGTCCGGTCCGAACAGCTTGGCGTATTCATCGCGGAACTTGCTCATTTCGGCGGTGCAGCCGCTGGTGCGATCCTTTGGATAGAAGGCGAGCACCACGACCTTGCCGCGGAGTGAGCTGAGCTTGAGTGGCGCGGCCTTGGCGCCGGAGGCATCGCCCCAGGCGGCGGTAAAGTCCGGAGCCATGCTGCCAACTTCGGGTGCCATTGGTGCGGCTGGGGCCTGTGCCGATGCAACGGACGTCGCGGCGGCAAGGGCAACAAGAGAGAGAACGGCGAGACGACGCATGATGAGGTCCTGTTATTGGTTGACGTGTGAAGTTTAGCGGATTTGCTGCTTTACCGCCATACTTGGAGTATGCGTCCTCCCGATACCTTTGCCGAGGAATTATTCATGCAGCATCCAAACATCCGGTGGCTGAGCGCGCTCGGCTTGATATGCTCGTTTGGCGCCACTGTTCCCGCCTCCGGGCAGGAACAGGGGCCATTCGATCCGAAAACGGGCCTGTATGGGACGGCGGTGACGGTAAGGTCGACTCGTGCTCCTGATACACTCTATGCCTCGCCATCGAAGATCTGGAACAGCCTGGTGAAGATCTACGCGGAGTTTGGTGTGCCGCTCACCGTCGCGGATACGTCGCGATCCGTGCTCGGCGCAATCCGGGTGAACCAGCGAAAGCCTATCGCGGGCAAGCGGCTGTCCATGCTGCTCGAGTGCGGGTCGTCGGCGTATGGGGAGAATGCGGATCGCTATGCGGTGAAGTTGACGTGGCTGACGCATGTGGAGGAGCTCGAGGACAAGCGCTCCGTGCTCGAGATGCGTGTCAGCGGCGATGCGTCACCACTGGGGATGAGTTCGACCGTGACGTGTGCGTCGACGGGCAAGCTGGAGGAGCTCGTGGCAGCGGCCCTCAAGAAGGCGGCGGCGAGCTGACCGCCCAGTGACGCGCTATATTTCATGCGAGCGCGGCCAGTGACCTTATCACCTGCTTTCTCGCCCGAAATCGATGCGCATTGCTATCTCGACCGGGGGTGGAGACGCCCCCGGTCTCAACGCGGTCATCCGTGCTGCGGTCCTCTCCGCCATAAATCGCGGCTGGGAAGTACTCGGCGTCAAGCGCGGGTATGCGGGCCTGATGGGCGAGGACGAAGTGGTGACGCTGACCAAGGAATCAGTGCGCGGCATCGCGCACCTTGGCGGAACCATCCTGCGTTCCACGAATCGCGGCAATCCGTTCTCGTATCCGCGCCGCCAGCCCGACGGAAGCTTTCTCCCGGAAGACCGCTCCGATGAGCTGATCGAGAACGCGCGCCGCATGGGTATCGATGCAGTGATTTCCATTGGCGGCGATGGCTCGCTCGACATCGCGCTGCGTCTCTGCAACAAGGGCATGAAGATCATCGGTGTACCGAAGACCATCGACAACGACGTGAGCGGAACCATCACGACGTTCGGGTTCGATACGGCGGTGAACACGGCCATTGAAGCAATTGACAAGCTGCACACCACGGCCGAGTCGCACGATCGGGTGATCGTGATGGAAGTGATGGGGCGCGATGCGGGCTTCATCGCGCTGCACTCGGGGGTGGCGGGGACAGCCGACGTCATCCTCATTCCGGAAATTCCATACGACATCACGAAGGTGTGCGAGAAGATCATGGCCCGTGATGCAGCGGGCCGTCACTTCTCAATTGTGGTGGTGGCAGAAGGCGCCTTTCCCATTGGCGGTGTGTCGCATCTCATGGGCGAATCGTTGCCGGGGCAGGCCAAGCGCCTGGGCGGCATGGCCGAAATCATTGCCCGCGAGATTCAGGTGATCACGGGCAAGGAGACGCGGTCGCTGGTGCTTGGCCACCTGCAGCGGGGCGGCATGCCAACCGGGTACGATCGCCTGCTCGCAACGCGTTTTGGCGGTGCCGCGGTGCGTGCCATCGACGAAGGAAAATGGGGGCACATGGTGGCCCTCCAGACACCGCACATCGTGACGATTCCCATCGAGGAGGCGTTGCGTGAAGTGAAGCGGGTGGATGTGACACACGACCTGGTACAGACGGCGCGGGAGTCGGGGATCAGTTTTGGGGACTGAGGGTAGGAAGGCCATGATTTCTCGGCTTGCAGTGTTTTCGCTGGTATATACGGTCGCCATGGCTGGGCCCGCTCATGCGCAGCAGGCTCAGGCGGATTCCGTGCCCAAGGCGTATCGTCCGCCGCCGGGCATGTGCCGCATCTGGCTGGACAAGGTACCGCCCAAGCAGCAGCCGGCACCTACCGACTGCCCAACGGCCGTCAAGAACAAGCCGACGAATGGGAAAGTGATCTTTGGTGACGATTACAAGGAGAAGGGAAAGGGCGACAGGAAGGAGCTTCCCTTCCTCAAGAAATTCGGCGCCGACAAGACCAATCCGTAGGACTCGTCGCCCCGTGGCGCGAACGTCGCTAGGCTTGGGGTCATGCGCGACGTAAGAGACCAGTACCTACCACCAGATCATGACGCGTTCGTGGAGGCCAAGCCGGCCTCCGGGCGCGTCATCGTCATTGCTCCCACACGTGCCGCGTGCGAGACCATCGAGCTCGCCGTGGGCCTGCACATCGAGACGTATCTCGAGAAGCACTTTGGGGCGCGCGTCCGCGAGCTGGCGCGGTCGCGGCAGGGGTTCGGCATCGTCGCAGGCACCGGCTCGGGAAAGACGCTCGCGATCCGTCCCATTGCCGAAGAGCTGCTCGGCACCACGGAGCTGCACGTGGGCGTGGTGAATCGCGAGCGCGAAGCGACTCCCGAGACGCCGAGCTGGAACATCATCATCGTCACCACCGGTATTGCGCGGCGGTGGTTTCAGGACGGCGACATCCTGCCCAGTGACACGCTCATCGTCGACGAGATTCATCAGACGTCGGCAGAGCTGGAGCTGTGCTTGGCGCTCGGAAAGCGCGTGGGCTGCCGCTTCATCTGGTTGTCGGCCACGGTGGATCCCACCTTCTACCGCCGCTATCTCGACAGCACGGACGTGCTCGAGGTGTACGCGTTCGATCCGCAAAAGGCGGCGACCGTGGAAGTGATGCGAAAGGACGTGGGCACCTTCCTCGACGACAAGTTCCTGCAGCGCGTGTTCAAGGAAAAACGCGGCGTGGCGTTATTCGTGCCCACGCGCAAGGGCGTGGAGCAGGCGGCGGACAATGTTCGCATGCGTGCACCGCGCATCAACACGGCGCACTATCACGGAGGAGAGCCCATTCGCGTGCTGCGTCCGTTTCTCGAGGGAGAAGAGCGAAAGCCGTATTTTCTCGCGATGACGGCTGCGGGGCAGAGTGCGCTCAATGTACAGGGGCTCGATACGGTCATCATCGACGATACGCGATTCACGTCCATTGTCGAGCGCGGAAAAAACGTGCTGACCAAGCTGCATCTTGGTGCGAACGAGATTCTGCAGATGGCTGGCCGCGTTCACGGCCGTGTGCAGGGCGGACGTGTATTCATCCTGAGCGACCGCGACATCGACTTCGCGTCACTCGCGCCAACGGCACCGGAGTTTCAGCTTGCCGGCGATTCCGAGCGCGTTGCCATCACGTGCGCGGATCTTGGCGTGGCGGCGGATGACCTGGAGCTGCCGGTGCCGCTCGACAAGGTGTCGTACCGCCGAGCGATACAGTTCCTCGAGGGGCGCGGCATCATCGAAAAGGGGCGGCTCACGCGCTATGGAAAGGCCGTGGAGGCAATGCCCGTTGACCGTGAATGGGCGGAGCTGCTCGTCAACGCCGACGATGCCATGGTACCGTATCTCTCGGTGATGAGCGGCGTGGAGTCGCTGCATCGCATGACGCGCGAAGAGCGTGACCTGAGCGGACTGATTGTATCGGGCAGTGACAACCTCACGTCATACAATCTGTACGCGGACGCGTACCGCGTGGCGGGGTATGTGGGTGAAGTATACGGGCTGCCGCGCCATCTATTCCAGCCTGACACGATGGCGGAATGGGCGGAGCAGCGCGGCGTGCTGGTGAAGTCCATAGAGGACGCGGCGCTCGGAATGGCGAGCGTCTATCGCGCGCTGAGCATGGCGGTTCCCGCCGAGATGCCGATGGCGCACGAAGGCACCCGCCGGCAGTTCGCGGAGTTGCTCGCCGAATACATGCCATTCGATCTCGTGATCGACGAGATGACGGCGTGGGGCGAAGAGGCACGCGTGAGCAAGTCGAGCGTGTGCGGCAGCTGGGGCCCTATTGCGGGGCAGCTGCGGTATTTCGCGGACCGCTCGGGCACACCGCGCGCGGGCATCGAAGGAACGCAACTGCCGCTCGATGTCATCCGCCGCTTTGCCACGGGTGGCGAAGCGGAGCTCATTTACGACGGCGAGCGCCGCAAGGCGCCGCTCGTACTCAGGCGCAAGCTGGATTATTTCGGCTTCGAGCTGGAACGCGAAGTCGAGACGGTCGAGGAATTTCCGGTAGGGCGCGAGGATGAGGCGCGTGCCGTGCTCGCGAATGCGCTGGCCCGAGGCGAAGCGCGGCACTTTGCGGTCAAGGACAACCTTGGCATCATTGACGCGGTGCGGACGGCATGGCGCAGGTCGGGCGGGAAGCTTCCACGGCTGAACCAGCAGGATCTCGCGTCGCTGTATCTCAGGCGCATGGGCGGCATCAACTCGCTCACGGAGTTCAAGCAGGCGAATCTCGACCTGGCCGAGGAGCTCGAGCGCTATAGTTCGCGCGCGGAACGGGCGAAGTATGATTCGCTGCCCACGAAGGTCACGATTCGCGATCGTGATGTGGAGATCGACTACGATGTCGAAGAGAACGTGGGCCCGCAGGCTGCCGTCGCGCGTCTCCAGCTCCCGGAAAAGATTGCCCGCACGTTGACGGAGGCGGAAGTTCCCGTTCTCGACCGTCCCGTGCGTTTTGTCGTCTATCGCGGCCAGCGCGGCCAGGTTCGCGCGGCGACACTGGAACAGCTGCAGACATTGCTGGACGCGCCGTGGACAGATGAGGAAGTGGCGCGCTTCAATCGCAAGCGCGACGAGCAGCGCGAAGCCGCACGCGATCACCGTCGCGACCGCATGGCGCCCAAGGGCGCAAAGAAGTTCCTGCGCGAGCGGCCGAGCGCGAATCGCGCCGGCAAGCATGAGCGTGACGACAAGCGCAGTGGTGGCAATGACAAGCCACGTGGGCCATCCACCCGTGGTGGTCCGCGTCGCGGAAAACCCAGCGGTGGACGTGGCAGTGGGCGGCCGCGTTAGTGCATTCTTGATGCATGTTCAGCTGTCCTGACTGCCAGTGTGTCGTCGGCGAGTACCCCACTGCGGGCGTGCTCGCCGTTGTGTGCGCCGGCTGCACGTTCAAATACGAGCTTTCCGGAGGAGTCGCGAGAGCGTGCACGTCGCGCCAGGTGCAGGTCCGCGCGGCAACGGAGCAACAGCGGGCGTCATATGCACGGCAGTACGAGTTGACGCTTGCGGTATCGTCGCGGGAGACGCTTCGATTCACGTTCGGTACTGCCCGCGATGATGAATGGATCCGCATCGGCACAGGCGACGCATGCGTGGTCGTGTACAGCATGCGCGGCGAGGAGCGTGAAGAGCTCCTGTTCATCGTGAACCGCACGTCCGGGGAACGGTTCATTCTGGGCACGCCGGGCTCGCGGTCGAAGTTCAAGGCGAACCTGATTGGCGGTATCATAGGCGTGGGTGTACTCGGCCTGGGTGCCGTGGCACCGATTCCATTCGCCGTTGCATTGGGTCTTGCCGCCGCATCGGGATTCGGGGCGGCAATGGGAATGGCACACGTGCTGAAGCCAAAGCATGTACTCAGGTTGGACGAGCAGGTCACGCTTTCGGCAAGGCAGTCGCTGCTCGACGAGAAGCGCACGGTGCTCCGCCGGCGTGAAGAGGTAGCCGCCGAAGTCGATACGCGACAATCGCTGCGTAAGCGGTTGTTCGACCTGAAGACTCGAATGGAGGCAGTGAAGGTCGATGCGTACGCCCCGCGCATAGAGCTCATCGACAAGGCGCTCGCATCACTCGAAGCGCAGCTCGACGTGGATCACCGGCTCGTGGCCGAATATGAGCGTACGCTTCAGATCATCGACATCGAATACGAGTCGAGTGTCGCGGCAGATGCAATGCCGGGCGACGGCGCGGGCATCATGGAGGCGCGGTTGACGGAGCTGCGAAGCGTGGAGGAGCATCGCGCGGAGACGACGCGGCAGCTATCGGCGAATGCCGAGGTGGAACAGCTGCTGCGGAGTCACAGTGGAGACCCGTCGTCGTTGACGAAGTAGCACTCCTCGCGCACGACCGAAAAGCCTCGCGCGAGATAGTTGGGGAGTGCCGGTGCCGAGTCGAGGGTACAGGTGTGGAGCGTGATGCGTGATGCGCCCAGCGCAAATGCCTCTTGCGCGGCGCGCGTGAGCATCCAGCCGCCCAGCCCCCGGCCCATGAATGATGGCTCGAGCCCGAAGTAGACGATCTCCACGTGCTCGCGGGAGTGCTGCTGGAGCTCGAAGTAGCCGGCCTCCCGTCCACTCACCTTCAATACCCAGATGAATATGCCTCGCAAGGCGATGTATGCGTCCAGCTGCTCATCTGTCCAGGCGAGGCGGTCGCGCCAGTGCCACGGTCCGCCCACGGCCGTGTAAAGCGCACGATAGCGGCCCGCGGTCATGGGCGTTCGATCGAATCCCGCCGGCTCGGCGGGCGGTTGGGCTGGCCGAAGTGACGCACGATCACGCATCTCCAGATGCGTGCGAACCACCTGGATCACCGGTGCAGCTTCATCCGGTGGCGGGCAGCTTTGGCGCGGTTGCCGCAGGTGGACATGTCGCACCAGCGCCGCCGGCCATTCTTGGTCTCGTCCTGAAATACGCGGCCGCATCGCGGGTCGGCGCACCGGCGCACTCGGCCCAGCTCGCTGAGGATGAGCGCGTCGGCTGCGCTTTCGACGATGGGAATGAGCAAGCCTGCGAACGCGTCGCCAACGGGCACGAACGATCGCGCAAAGGTGCCGTCGCCCTGTTGCTCCACGCGCCGTGTTCCCGCGCTGCGGCCCAGCACACGATTGATTTCGGCAAGTGCCTCGGTGCGGATGTCATGCGAGCTCACTCCGCGTTCGGCGAGCGAGCGCAGGACGGCGCGTACACGTCGGGCGTCGCCAAGGACGGCGTGCGCGCCGGCGGGTTGCTGCTGCGCGCGCCGGCGCATGCCTGCGCCACGTTCGGCGTCGAGGAGCTGCGCCGCCTCGAGCCATCGCACGAAGCGCTCGAAGTCGAGAAGCGCGTCGCTGCCGCGCGTCGTGGCGTCGCCGTTGACGAAGTCGAGCCACAGCCGTTCGGCGACGAATGCGAACGGATGACGTTCGCGCACGTCGAGGGTGCTGAGGGTGGAGAGCTCGAGCGGGGGTGCCATTTGCCCTAGCATACGATGAGGTACAATGGGTGGCAACCAGTGGCGGCGTGCCGATTGATCGTGAGGATTCTTGATGAACGGACGAGCACGCCCTTTGCCTGGCTCAGGGTGACATTCGATGTCATCCCGCAGGAGCGAAAGCGAGTGTCGGGAGATACTCACCCGGGCCACCATCGCGGGTCGGCCATCTCCCGACACTCGTTCGCGTTGCTCACTCCTGCGGGATGACAGCTATGCTGACCATCCAATTCAATGTCGTCCGCAGGAGCGACGGCCGCGGACCGACAACGAAGGTCTTCGTGGCCTACGCGTTCGTCCCCATTCCTCACCAGGGGGACTGATCAGTCGCGCACGACTTCCCGCTGTACGGACGGCAGGCCCGGCATGCGTGCATGTCGTTTCTGGAGGCGCTGGAGTCCATCGTAGGCCGCGTACTTGTATGCGTCGGCCAGTGAAGGAAAGTTGAAGGCCGCCTGGATGAAATAGTCGAGCGTTCCATTGAAGGCGATGACGGTCATGCCAACGTGAATGAGCTCGCACGCGCTCTCGCCCACAACGGTCACGCCCAGCACGCGCTGGTCGTCGGGATGAAAGACGATCTTCACGAAGCCATCCGTCTCGCCAAGGATCTGGCCGCGAGGGTTGAGCCGGAAGCTGGCGCGGCCAATTTCATACGGCAACCCACGTGAGTGCAACGAGTCCTCGCTCTCGCCAACGGTCGCGATTTCGGGAATCGTCCATACGCCGTACGGCAGCACGTCGGAGACAGCGCTCTTGTACTTGAGGTCGAACGCGTGGCAGATGGCAACACGCGCCTGTTCCATCGACGCCGACGCGAGGGCCGGAAAGCCGATGACGTCTCCGGCCGCGTAAATGTGTGGAACAGCACTGGCGTAATGGGAGTTGGTCTGCACGAAACCGCGATCGTTGACCTTCACACCAATGTCCGCCAGGCCAAGCGACGCCGAGTTGCCGACGCGTCCGGTACTGACGAGGACCACGTCGGTATCGAGCACCATGTCGTCGGAGAGCGTCACGTGCGCGCGCCCGTCCTCAACCGCAACATCGCGCACTTCGACATTGCCCAGCACCGTGATGCCAAGCCGCGCCGTCATGGATTGGCGCAGCGTGTCACTCACGTCGTTGTCGAGATGTGCGAGCAGGCGCGCGCGTGAATTGATGATCGTGACGCGAACGCCCAGCGCCGCGAAGATGCACGCGTACTCGCAGCCAATCACGCCGCCGCCAACGACCACCATGGATGCGGGAATTCTCTGGAGCGTGAGCAACGAGTCACTATCGACGATGATCTCGCCGTCCACATCATAGCCGACGGGAATCATTGGACACGACCCGGTGGCGATGAGGAGGACGTCGCCCGCAATGCGCCGCGGCTCCATGCCGTAGCGCGTGATCTCCACCGTGTGACTGTCGATGAAGCGCGCCGCGCCCTGCACGGAGACGATGCCGTGCCGCTCGATGTTTTCGGCGATGATGCTCCATGACGATTCAATGACCGCGCGCTCGCGGTGCATGAAGTCGCCGATGGTGATGTCGGCCTTGACGGTGAGGTCAACGCCATACAGGCCACGCTGGCGCAATCCGGAAAAATAGAGGGCCGTTTCGCGCAGCGTCTTGCTGGGAATGGTACCGGTGTTCACCGCCGCGCCGCCCGGCTTGGGTGCGCGCTCGATGAGGCAGACACGCTTGCCGAAATAGGCCGCCTGCGCGGCACCCTTCTCCCCTGCAGGCCCCGATCCGATCACGACGAGGTCGAAATGCTCAGACATGCGCTGCCGGTACTCCGCTTGCGGGTGTGTCCGCATCGTCATTGGTGCCGTCTGCCTCGAATGACGGCAGCGTGCCGGTGCGAATGCGACTGTCCTGAAGCAGACGATCCACTTCGATTTGCGCAGCAATCGAGTCACCGATGCGATCGCCGATGACGCGTGCGGCGTCGAGGGTGGCCGTTACGGATTCGATGGGGGCGCTGCCCATCTGGAGGCGGAGCAGATCGAGACGAATGCTCTCCAGCGCGGCAACGGTCTGAGCCAGACGCTCCGCCGCCAACGATCGCGCGGCAACAAGCTCATCGGCAAGGGCATCGCGCGCCGCGCCGCGAAGTGCATCTCCACCGCGCTCGAATGCGGCAATCTGATCGTCGAGTGCGTTGATGGCGTCGCGCAGCTTCGACGCGTCGCCTTCCAGGCGGCGTACGGTCTCGGGAAGAGCGGACAGCTCACGCCGCGCGGTCTTTGGCAGTGCGTGGAAGAGGTGGTCAGTGGCGCGGCCGAGTGCGATTTCCGTGAGCACCGGCATGCCGAGCATGGGCCGATCTGCAGGCTTGAGACCGAGCCCGACGACCGCCGCGATACGGCCACCCCATTTGCTCTTCCAGAACGAAATGCTGGCGGCCGCCATGCGACTGGAGAGCTTGTGTCGAATGAACTCGCCGGCGAGCGGGACGCCGGACATGGCCAACGCGGTCAACGAAGTGAGCAGGAGAACACCGGCGTTGAGCTGCAATGCGTTCAACGCATCGATCAGTGGGCCGGTCAAGCTGTTCGGATGCGGCAATGCGGCTGTTTCAGCGAACCGGTAGTACTGGATCGTGAGGTAAGTCCCGATAAATGTACCGCCAAGAGATGCGCCCAGTGCGATGCGCAATAACCGGCGAACCCGTGCGGAGCCCTGACGTCGCTCGTACTCGATCTCTTCGCCTCGAGCGAGTTGATGCTCACGCAGCGCCGTATGTAGATCGTCCACGTGGTAGCCATCACCGAGGATGCGGCGCAGCCGCGCCGCCGTGGGCACGAAGCTCAGCCCACCGAGCACCCCGAACGGAACAAGGCCAAGCCACGAGCCGCGAAACGCGATGGCAAAGGTGATTCCGGTGGTTGCACCAATGCCGAGCATGGCGAGGCGCGCCGGTAATTCCCGCTCGCCCTGGCTGATCCACGACCGCAGCGGCGCAGGGATTTCCTTTGCGTGCTCGAACGCGAGATCGATCGCCTCGGCAAAACTTTCGGCGCTGTTGTAGCGGCGCGCGGGATTCTTGTGGAGGCACCGCTCCACGGCGGCCGCGAGCCGCGGCGGAACGGATGCCGCAATACTCGTGATGGAAGGCGGCGCACTCGTGAGGTGCTGTGCGACGACGTCGGCACTCGTCTCCCCGTCAAAGGGCAGACGTCCCGTGAGAGCATAGAAGCCTACCACCCCGAGTGAATAGAGATCGCTGCGCGCATCAACGGGCTCGCCGGAGGCCTGTTCAGGGCTGACGTAGTGCGCGTTGCCCATGACCTGACCGTGCGCATTCAACGCCGACGTCTGCATTGCGCTCGCGATGCCGAAGTCCGTGACGATGGCGCGCTCGCTGCCGCGCTCGAGCAGGATGTTTTCGGCGGATACATCGCGGTGGACGATGCGGGCTCCGTGTGCGTAGGCGAGCGCCCAGGCGACCTCGCGGAGAATGCGCGCAGCCTGTCCGGGGAGCAGCGGGCCCCTGGATCGAATGCGCTCACCGAGCGTGTATCCCTCCACGTACGCCATGACGATATAGACGAATCCACCGCGCTCGCCCGCGGCGTGCACCGGAACGATGTTGGGATGATTGAGTCGCGCAACGGTTTGCGACTCGCGGAGAAAGGATTCGCGCAGGTCGGGCCGTTCCCCAAGCTCGCGGGGCAGGACCTTGATGGCCACGGGCCGAGCGAGCCGGACCTCGCGGGCGAGGTAGACGATGCCCATGCCGCCGCGGCCCAGCTCGCGGTCCAGCGAATATTCGCCCGCGAGCGCGGCCTGCAGGGCGATGAAGTCAGCGTCGGGCGGCTGTGCCATAGCGCCAAAGTAGGGCGGCGCCGCAGGCTGGCGCCAGCTAGATTTCAAGGATGACCGCTCCCGATCAGGCCGCTACGTATTTCCGAAAGGGTTTTGGCCTCAAGGCCGACGTCCAGGAGGACTTGTCGTCGGACTACAACGGCCGCTTGGTCGACATGCTCCGCGATCAGGAGTATACACTGGTTGTCGACGACGTTACCATCCGCCTGGCCAGGGAATTCGGCTTCTGTTATGGTGTGGAGCGCGCGGTCGAGTATGCCTACCAGACGCGCAGGAAGTTTCCAGACCGGCGCCTGCTGCTCGTGGGCGAGATCATCCACAATCCGCACGTCAATGGCAAGCTCCGCAGCATGGGTATCGAGATTCTCGAGCCGGCCGCGGACGGGACCTTCGACTTCAGCGGCGTGCGTGCGGAAGACGTCGTCATCCTGCCCGCATTCGGCGTCACGATTGCCGCCTTCGAAGCGCTGCGCGCCATCGGTTGCGTGCTCGTGGACACGACCTGCGGCTCGGTGCTCAACGTCTGGAAGCGTGTGGAGGCATATGCGCGCGATGGATTCACCGCACTCATTCACGGCAAGCACTATCACGAAGAGACGCGCGCCACGGCGTCGCAGGTGATGAAGTATCCGGACGGCCACTACCTGGTGGTGCGCCACATGGACGAAGCGCGCATGGTCTGCGACTACATCGAGGGACGCGGCGCCCGCAACGAGTTCCTTGCCGCATTCGGCGCCGCGTCATCACCGGGCTTCGATCCCGATCTTCACCTGCAGCGCATCGGTGTCGCGAACCAGACCACGATGCTGGCGAAGGAGTCGCTGGCGATCGGCGAAGAAGTGGGACAGGCGATGGCGCGTGCACGCGGCCATGAAGCGCGGGCGTCCGGCTTTCGGACCTTCGACACCATCTGCAGTGCAACGCAGGAGCGGCAGGATGCGGTCATCGCGCTGCTCGAAGAGCGGCTCGATGCGATGATCGTCATTGGGGGGTTCAACTCCAGCAACACCATCTCGCTCGCGGCGCTCTGCGCGGAGCAGGTGCCGACGTATCACATCGAGGACGCAAACGGCATCGATCCCGAAACGGGAGTCGTGCGCTATCGCGTCGCAGGCGTGCATCACCACGAGGAGTCACGTGCGGGGTGGATGCCGAAGAGCGGACCAGCGCGTATTGGCGTGACGGCGGGCGCGAGCACGCCGAACAACAAGATTGGCGAAACGGTGGGGCGAATCCTCGCGACGCGTGGGTTGGTGCTGGAGACTGTCTAAGGACACCCGCAAGAATGCTTCCCTATTTCACGCACTTCGTCGCACTCGGCGATTCTCTCTCGATCGATCTTTACCCTGCGCTCGACGCGGGGGCAACCGACGTTGCGGTAGCGCTCGAGCGCGATCCGACGGCGGGCAACGTCGAGCCCATTGGCGCTGCGTCGCTGCTGTACCAGAACGACGACGCACGCTGGCCCGACGATCAGGGGGAAGACCTGCTCACGCGATACCCCGGGATCAGCTTCCAGAATCTCGGCGACGCCATGGCGACCATTGGCGATGTGTTTGGCGAGCAGCTCGCGATACTGGGTGAAAGCAACGATGCGACACTGGTGGCGCTGAGCGTTGGCGGCAACGACCTGCTGAGCGCCTTCTCGAACAAGCCGCGTGCAACGCTGCTCGAGCGGATCGCGCGTGACGTGGGCGAGGCGTACGAGTTCCTCGTCGACGCCATTCGTCGAGCGCGGCCGGAGTCGGCCATCCTGCTGTCCACGATCTATGATCCGTCCGACGGCACGGGACGTATACCGGGCGTGCTCGAGAATGTTGGCGCACTTCCGCTGTCCGTCCTGAACAGCTTCAATGCAGACATTCGCGCGCTCGCGGCAAGCACACCGAATACCGTACTCGCGGACGTGCATGCGCACTTTCTCGGACATGGTGCCAGTGTACCCGAGGCGGAGCGCTGGTACTGGCGCCGCTCGCAGGTAGAGCCGAACGCGGTCGGAGCGCACGAGATTCGCCGTATGTGGCGCACGGCGCTCGACGACGCGGATGCCCACGGGTGATCGCGGGACTTCTTCTCGCGGCGGGGCGCAGCCGGCGTTTCGGTGCGGACAAGCTTGCCGCGAAGCTCGACGGCAAGGCGGTGATCCGCTGGAGCGCGGAGTCGCTGACGTCGCTCGACGCGGTGTACGTCGTGATTCCGCCAGGCGCCGACATGCTCACGCAGGCACTCTCGCGGCTCGATGTGAACTTCGTGATCAACCTTGGCCGCGATGAAGGGATGGCGAGCTCCATTCGCGCTGGTCTCGCCGCGTTGCCTCGGGACGCGGACGCGGTGGTGATCGCGTTGGCTGATCAACCCCGCATTCCGAGCACCGTCGTGCACGAGATATGTGAGCGCTGGCGGAAGGGTGACGTCGCAGCCGTTGCACCAGTCTACAGCGATGGCCGCGGGCATCCCGTGCTCTTTGGCCGCGAATGTTTCGAGGCACTGCTGTCAGTCCGCGGCGACGTGGGCGCCCGGAGTGTGCTGGACACACTCGACGAGCGGCTCGCGCTGATCGAAGTTGTGGGTCCCACCCCGGCCGACGTCGATACGCCGGACATCCTGCAGGCACTTCAACGACGGTAGTTCATGCAGCCACGTATTGCCGAGCTCCTGCTGTTCCTCGATCATGAGCGCGCCGATGTGCTGCGTGCGGCGTCGGCGCTGCCGCGAGAGCGATGGATCGAGCGCGCAACGGACGATCGCTGGTCGGTGGCGGAGATCCTGTGGCATCTCCAGCGCACCGAGGCGAACATCGCGGGGCTCATCACGAAGCGGACGTCGAAGGCGCGCGCGGAGGGACACCCGGCCGAATCCAACGTCAGCTCCGTTCTCGAATCGCTCGATGCGGACATGGTGACGGACAGGACCAGGCGGATCACGTCTC
>JAQBPY010000152.1 GCA_028287285.1 Gemmatimonadota bacterium | reverse complement strand
CCGGAGGGGGCACCAACACGGCTGTTCAGGAACCGCTCCCGGATCTCACGCCATCGCGCGACGAGCTTCCACGCCCCGTTGGATTCGAAGACGACCGCGACAACATCGACACGGGTGACCGCGTGTTGCTCATCGTGGAGAACGACGCAACCTTCTCGAAGGTGCTGCTGGAGATGGCGCGCGAAAAGGGCTTCAAGGGACTTTGCGCGCTCGACGGAGAGGCGGGTCTCCAGCTCGCGCATGCATTCGACCCCGATGCCATCACGCTCGACATCGACATGCCCGGACTCGATGGTTGGGCCGTGCTCGACCGGCTCAAGCACAACACGCAGACGCGGCACATTCCCGTCCACATCATCACGGGAATTCATGAGCGCCAGCAAGGGCTCAAGTCGGGTGCGTTGGCGTACCTGGAGAAGCCGGTCACGAAGGAAGCGCTCGACGCGTCGTTTGCCAGGATCTCGAATTTCATCGATACGTCGGTGAAGCGGTTGCTGGTGGTCGAGGACGACGAGACCCAGCGCCAGAGCATGATCGAGCTCATCCACCACGAAGACGTCGCCATCACAGCGGTTGGTTCCGCGGAAGAAGCGCTTCGCGAGCTCTCGGGCAGTCACTTCGACTGCATGGTGCTCGACCTCGGTCTCAGGGACATGAACGGCTTCCAGCTGCTCGAGACCGTCAAGGGCAACCCCGCCATGTGGGACCTGCCGATCATCATTTATACCGGCAAGGACCTCACACCGGCGGAGGACACGGCACTCAGGAAGTTCGCCGAAACGATCATCGTGAAAGACGTCAAATCGCCGGAGCGGTTGCTCGACGAAACCGCACTGTTCCTGCATCGCGTGGAAGCCAAGCTGCCCGAGCAGAAGCGCCGCATGCTGGAGCGGCTGCACAACGTGGATGCCGTGTTCACGGGCAAGCGCATCCTCGTGGTGGACGACGATGTCCGCAACATTTTCTCCCTGACGAGCATGCTGGAGGACCACGGTATGCATGTGTCGTTCGCGGAGAATGGGCAGGACGCCATCACGATGCTGCGTGAGCGGACGGACTTTGACCTCGTGTTGATGGACGTGATGATGCCGGAGATGGATGGCTATGAAACCACGCGGGCGATACGCGACGTCCCTGCGCTCAAGGCACTTCCGATCATCGCGCTCACCGCGAAAGCCATGAAGGGCGACCGCGAGAAGTGCATTGCCGCAGGCGCATCGGACTACATCACCAAGCCCGTGGATTCCGAACAGCTGCTGAGCCTGATGCGAGTATGGCTTTACCGTTGAACCCGGGCCCCCTGCCTGGGCCGCCGTTCACGTACAACGCCGACCTGGAGCGGCTCGAGATCGAGTTGCTCCTGGAAGGCGTGTTTCGTCACTTCGGCTTCGATTTTCGGTCGTACGCCTACGGGTCCATCCGGCGCCGGCTCTGGAAGCGTGTCGAGGCTGAAGGACTGAAGACGATTTCCGAATTGCAGTCGCGGATCCTGCATGATGCCGACGCCATGGAGAGATTGCTGCTCGACCTTTCCGTGAACGTCACCACGATGTTCCGGGACCCGACCTTCTACCTGGAGTTCCGCGAAAAAATCATTCCAGTGCTGAGAACCTATCCGTTCATCCGCATCTGGCACGCAGGGTGTTCCACGGGAGAAGAAGTATTCTCCATGGCCATCATGCTCGAGGAAGAGGGCCTGTACGATCGCACACGCCTGTATGCCACGGACATCAACGACGTGGTCCTCCAGCGCGCGAAACAGGGAATCTTTCCACTCGACCGGATGCAGGAGTACACGGACAACTACATCCGCGCGGGCGGCATCCGGTCGTTTTCAGAGTATTACACGGCAAAGTATGACGGCGCGCTCTTTTCGCCATCGCTGACAAAAAACGTCGTCTTCTCGCAGCACAACCTCGTCACCGACCGGTCGTTCAGCGAGTTCCACGTCATCTTCTGCCGGAATGTCCTCATCTACTTCGACAAGACGCTGCAGAACCGCGTGCACAAGCTCTTCTACGACTCATTGGTCATGTTTGGAACGCTCGCCCTCGGCAGCAAGGAATCGTTGAAGTTTTCCGAGTTCGAGACGCATTACGAAAGGATCAGCTCGGTTGAAAAGCTCTACAGAAAGGTGCACTAGTGTCGGAAACGAACGACGTGGGCTACGATCTCGTGGTAGTCGGTACTTCGTGGGGCGGGCTCGCGGCACTGCGCGCGCTCGTGAACGGGTTGCCCAAGTCGTTCGGCATGGCAGTGACGCTGGTGCAGCACAGACACAAGGATTCGGACGAGTTGCTTCGTACGTTGTTGCAGGAGCGGTCGGAACTGGAGGTATGCGAGATCGAGGACAAGATGCCTGTTGAGCAAGGCCGGGTGTATCTTGCCCCGCCCGACTATCACACCCTCGTGGAGCGAGGACACTTTTCGCTGAGCACGGAAGCTCCGGTCCGTTTCAGCCGCCCCTCCATCGACGTGGCATTTCTTTCTGCCGCCGACAGCTACGCCCATCGCGCGGTGGGTGTCGTCCTCACCGGAGCAAACTCCGATGGCAGCAACGGGCTGCGGCGCATCTTCGACCGCGGGGGCCTCGCGCTCATCCAGGATCCCGTCACCGCCGAAAGTCCAACGATGCCGGCGTCGGCCGTGCGCTCTGTGCCCCGCGCGCGCGTGATGCCGCTGCCGGAGCTGATTCGCTATCTCGCCGTGCTGCCGACGGCGCCACAGGAGCGGCACATCTGATGGGAGCTCCCGGCGTGACGTCACCGGATTCCGCGAACATGGTCAGCGCCATCAGCGCGTCTCCCGCCACGGATGCGTTCCCGATGCCGCAGCAGCCGGTCGAGATCCTGCTCGTGGACGACCGGCCCGAAAACCTGCTCGCCCTGGAGGCCATTCTCGAGCCCCTTGGCCAGACACTCGTGCGCGCCGGCTCCGGCGACGAGGCGCTGCGCAAGCTGCTCACGCACAATGTGGCGATGATCCTCCTCGACGTGCAGATGCCGGGCATCAGTGGATTCGAGACGGCGCGGCTCATCAAGGCACGCGAGCGCACGAAATACATCCCCATCATTTTTCTCTCGGCCATCAGCAAGGACGAGGAGTACGTGTTCGAGGGCTACGCGGTGGGCGCGGTGGATTACATCTCCAAGCCCTTCCAGCCCGACATCCTTCGCTCCAAGGTCAACGTCTTCGTCGACCTGTACCAGAAGCAGCGCCAGATCGTTGCGCAGCAGCATCTGCTTGCCGACTCGCAGCGCCGCGAGCTCGAGCTGCGGCACATGCGCGAGATCTACGAATCGGAATCGCGCTTTTCCGAGATCGTCGGCTCGGCGATGGATGCGATCATCGCCTTCGACACCGACGGCAAGATCCAGCTCTTCAACAATGCGGCCGAACGCATGTTCGACACGCCGGCCTCGGTTGCCATGAAGAGCGACGTCCGCCGCTTCTTCCCGAACGCCGCCCGCCAGGAAACGTTCGACCATGTTGCGTCCAGCGCGCAGACGATGAGCGCGATGGACAACGAGCCCGGTCATCACGAAGCGGAGCACGTGCTCGCATTCACCGGCGTTCGCGCGGATGGAGAGGAATTTCCCGTGGAGGCAGCAGCAAGCTACCTGGAGGTGCGTGGCAAGCGTACGTACACGATCATCCTGCGCGACATCTCGGAGCGCATGCGAATCGAGCGTGACCTGCATGCACAGGCGCGGTCCCTTGCGGGGGCAATGATCGAGCTCAAGGCGCTCAACGAAGAACTTGCCGAGCGGCAACAGGAGCTCGAGCGGGCCATGGCGGCGCGCAGCCGGTTCTATGCGTCCATGAGCCACGAGCTGCGCACGCCGATCAATGCAGTGCTAGGCTACAGCACGCTGCTGCTCGAGAACATCTACGGCCCGCTCAACGAAAAGCAGGTGGAAGGAATCACGAGAACGCACAAGGCAGCGAAGCACCTGCTCGAGCTCGTGAACGACGTGCTCGACCTCTCGAAGATCGAAGCCGGCAAGATCGACCTTCGCTTGCAGCCCGTCGTCTTTCCGGGGTTACTCGAGGACTTGTTCGTCACGGTGCGCCCGCTCGCCGATCAGTATGGCTCCACGCTGTCCATCGAGCACCAGAGCAACGAAGCGAAGGTAGTGAGCGATCCGCGCCGCCTGCGGCAGATCCTGCTCAACCTGCTCTCGAATGCCATCAAGTTCGGGCGTGGAAAACCCATCAAGGTACGTTCGATCCCGCAGCCGGATGGCGGCGTCATGATCGAGGTGATCGATCAGGGCGAGGGTATCGCGCCCACCGACCGCGAAAAGATCTTCGACGAATTCGTGCAGCTCGGCAAGACGCAGCTCACGGAGGGGACGGGCTTGGGGCTGCCGATTTCGCGGCGGTTGGCCGAGATGCTGCACGGCACGCTGGAGATTGAATCCGAGCTCGGTGTGGGCAGCACCTTCCGTCTCACGATTCCCACTTCTGCAGACGAGCGGGATGTGTCATCCTGAGCGGAGCGAAAGACGATCATTCAACAAATCTGCCGTTCATCACGGCGAATCCGCCCAATGGACTTGATTCGTCCTTCTTTGAGTGGGTACGCGCTAGAACTCGAAGCCCGTTGAAATGCTGATGTGGTTGTTGCGCACGGAGCCCGTGGCGTAACGTGTCGTCAACCGGCGAAGCTCGACGCCGAGGAACACGGGGCCGCCTGGCTTGATGATGGTGTACGCGGCCAGCGCCTGGTTGTTCAGCCGGCCACCGGCGGGCACGTCGGGCTCATCAGGCTGGTCCTCGCCAAATCCGGCGCCCACTCGCACGACGGGGTGGACGTCGACATTGAGCTGGCCCCACCCACCCTTGTCGGAGAGCGGCGCCGCCGAGCGCCCGATGTTCTGCGAGATGCCGCCACCGCCAAGTCCGCGCAGTCCCCGGCCGGAATACGCCTCACCGCGGATTTCCACCCCGGACATCAGCGAAATGTGTGCGTCGCATGCCACCGCATTCGTTTGACGAGTCGCGGCAGGAACAGCCACCCAGCCCACGTGACCGCCGCACCCCACTTCACCCGCACGCTCGTCCTCACCCCATCGCACACGCAGTCGTCCCTCGCCTGCGGGACGTCCGGTTTTTTCGGCCGCGTCTGCGTCCGTGTCAAAGGTGCCGACGCCGTCGCCGGTAATGTTCCCGATTACGGCACCCTGGAGCGCGAACCGCACGCGCCCACTGGTCTCGATCGTTCCGCGCGCCTGGGGAAGCCAGAGCCAGAGATTGCCGGCCGTCGCAAAATCGGGCGTGCCAATGGCCGCTGGTGTAATGGGGTTGACGCCGACAATCAATGGAGACTCCTGCCCGACCATGATCTCGCCGTTGGGCCATTTCACCGTACCGCGCGCGGTACGCACCCGCATGAGGGGAAAATTGCGGCCGCCGCTGCTGGGTTGCTGGCCGCCAAAGAAATCGACGTCGATGTCACCGACAAAACGTCCACCCAGAACATCTCGCGCCGTGATGACGGCGCCAAGCGTCGTCTGGCGGATGGCCATTCCAAATGCTGAGCTCGGTATGCTGGATGCTGAGTCTGGCCGTGCAATTTGAGGGTCGTCCACATTATTCACCCGTCCATCATTGTAGAACGAGTGAACTGCTATCCGCCCGGTCAATTCCAGCTGCATGCGGCTTCGCGTGGTCACGGCCGTCGACGCCTGCTCGCCCAGCTGCTGGTGCAGGAGCGCAATGGCCTCCTCGGCGCGTCGCAGGCGTGCGGCCAGGGAGTCCGCGGCCGCTCGTGCCGAATCGGCCGAGGAACCGGAGGCGGGCCGTTGCGCGTATAGCTCCATGGGCAGTACCACGCCGGCCAGCAGGATCAGCGCGAGGAGCGCGATGCTTGACGTTGCGGCCCGCCACGGCACACTGTTCACTGGCGTCTCCATCATGGAGTCAGTCATGCGGCTATTTGCGGGAGAGGGAAGCATGGGGGTTCTATCGGCTGCGCGCCATGCGGCGCTATTGATCTGCGTCTGTGCACCGGCGCTGGCGGCGCAGGGCGCCGTGTCAGGCCAGGTCAGCCTCATCGAGCGCCCGGGTGAGTCGTCCGAAGATCTTGCCGACGTCATCGTCTGGCTCGAGCCGACAGGTGCTGCGCGCCGCAACAGTCCCTCAAAGACCACCATCCGGCTCTCGGGCCGGCAGTTTTCGCCACGCGTTCGCGCGGTGGCGGAAGGGAGCAAGGTGGAATTTCCCAACGAAGACTCGTTCAGTCACAACGTTTTTTCCAAGGCCGTGAATGGTGCGTTCGACACGGGAGTCTACGGTCGCGGCAAGACTGGAGAGCAGACGTTCAGGGAGGCGGGGGTTTTCCCCATCTATTGTAACATCCACCCGCGCATGACGGGCTACGTTGTCGTGATGAAGTCGCCGTACTATGCCCAGGCCGGCGATGACGGGCGGTTCAGCGTAGCCAACGTACCCGCCGGTACGTACACGATGCATGTTTGGCACGACCGGGCAGTGGCTCTCGAAAAGGCCGTCGTCGTGACGGCGGGCGGCGCTGCCACGGGGCGCATCGAGCTGGATGCGAGCGGCTACCGGTTCGTGCAGCACAAGAACAAGCTGGGACAGGAGTACACGAACGCGAACGGCGACCGGTACTAGAAAGGGTTCTGTCATCCGCATGCGCTGTGCGGAGTAGTGCAAGGATATCCCGACACTCGTTGTCACTCGTGCGGGATGACAACTTGTCATGTCCGTGTTCGGCCTTTCGCTGTCGCTCGTGCGGGATGACAACCAACACCAATGGTAATGCCCCGGTTCGGCCTTTCCCTCAAGATCTTCCTCAGCACGGCCGCCATCGTCACTGCCCTCCTCGTTGCCACGCTCGTGGTGACGTCGGCCTCGGCGCGCGCTTCTGCCGAACACGCGATCGACCGGGGCTTGAGTGAGACGAATGCCCGCATCGCCGAGCAGTTGCAGGCGCGGCAGAAGGAGCTGGCAAAGGGCATTGGCGTGTGGGCTGCGAACCCAATGATCGTGACCACCGTCTTTGCGGACACCACAGGTAACAACGCCTATGATCAATCGGGCGAAGCGGTCGCGGCGAGCGGCGCACGGTGGGCGCAGATCATCGACACGAACGCGGTGGTGCTGGCCAGGAGTGATGATCGCGGCGCCAAGGGTGGCGACGTCTCGCGGTCACCGCTGGTGGTGGGCGCACTGGGCGGAAATGCGATGAGCGGATTTGGCGTGACGGGCGATTCCGTAATCGTCCAGTTGGTCGCACTGCCGATTCTCAAGAACCTGAACTCCACCAACTCGCAGAGTGTGGCGGGGGTGATCATGGGCGCGCTGCAGGTGGGTGATTCACTCGCCAAGGCCATTGGCGAAGCAACGGGCAGTGAGGTGGCGTTCTATGTCATCGACAAGAAGGGTGCCCCGCACGTGGCGGGGGCCACCGTTGCCGCCGCCGATCGCGATGCGTTGCAGCAGGAGGTTCGCGAGCGCATGAGCGATACCACGACGACAAAGCCGAGAGCGGCGGGCGTACCGGATTCCTCGAAGAGGAAGAAGGCGTCTGCCATGGGCACCACCAGTGACCGCACTGATCTCTCTCTGGGTGGAAAGGCGTACATCGGCCAGATGACCCCGTTGCTCAGTGCGGCCGGTGCACCAGTTGGCGGGTTCCTGTCGTTGCGCTCGCTCGACGCGGAGCTCGCGCCATACTACAGCCTGCGCAAGGGGTTGCTGCTTACTGGTGCGCTTGGACTCATTGTGGCATTTCTCCTGTCGGGTGCGATCACGCGTCAGATCGTGCGGCCGGTGCAGGCGCTCGTCGGTGCAACACGCCGTGCGGCAGACGGTGACTATGCGGCGGAGATCCCGGCGCACGGCGATGACGAGATCGGAACGCTTGCAGAGGCGGTTCGGCGATTGCTGACTGATCTTCGTGAAAAGCAGGCACTCGTGGATTTTCTTGGCGGCGGCCGCGCGATGAATACGGCGACGGTGGTTGGAGGTGACTCCGATGCGACCCAGATGATGCAGGACGCAAGGGCACCGGTTGGCGGGATACTCGCGCCAGGCCAGTCACTCGGTGTACGCTACGACATCAAGGCACTGCTCGGCGCCGGCGGCATGGGCATGGTATATCGTGCCGTGGATCGCGAGCTTCAGGAAGTAGTGGCCATCAAGACGCTCAAGCCCGAGATGCTTGCCCAGGACACCACCGCACTCGAACGGTTCAAGAGCGAAATCCGGCTCGCGCGCAAGATTTCGCACCGCAACGTCGTTCGCACGCATGACCTGGGTGAAGCGCGCGGGCTGTACTTCATCACGATGGAGTTCGTGGAAGGCACGTCGCTCAAGGATCTGGTCAGGCAGCGCGGCCGATTGCCGGTACAGGTCATGCTACCAATCGCAAAGCAGCTCTGTCGTGCGCTCGAAGTTGCGCATGACGCCGGCGTGATACACCGCGACATCAAGCCCCAGAACATGGTGGTCGAGCGGAATGGTACCTTGAAGGTGATGGACTTTGGTATTGCGCGGCTGGCGTCGCGCGCGCCGCAGCAGGGGTTGACCGCGGCCGGCATGGTCATTGGCACGCCGGACTACATGTCGCCCGAGCAGCTGCTCGGCGACGAGCTCGACGCGCGCGCGGACATCTATTCGGCAGGCGTCGTGCTCTATGAATGCCTTACGGGGCGCCTGCCGTTCGAGGCGACTTCTCCAATTGCCCTCATCGCCAAGGTGCTCGAGGAGACTCCGCCCACGCCGCATGAGCTGTTCGACGAGATCCCCATTTCGCTCAGCTCGATCGTGATGCGCGCAATGGCGAAAGAGCGGGATTCGCGCCCCGCCTCGGCGGAGCTCCTGCACGACTCCCTGGAGTCGCTGGGTTGAACGCTCGTGGGTGAGACGGAACCTCGCATCATGCAGCTCCTCGATGCCATCGACGACGGCGTACTGCTGCTCGGTCGCGATCTCGTGGTCGAATATGCGAATGCGCGCTGGGAGCGTTGGCTCGGAGCGCCGGTTCGTGCCGGTACATCCGTGGTGTCGATACTGGACGGCAATGTGGAGTCCGTGACGGCAGACCTTCGCTCGTTGTTCGCGGATGGAGAAACGTGCAGCATCATGCTGCCGCTCAAGCGTGCGCACGACGATGTCGCAGGGCGGCGCGTGCGATGCCTGGCGCGGCGGTGGGAAGACGGCCTGTTGCTCGAGGCACACGCCGACGACGAGCAGCTGGCCGTTCAGGACATCGCGCGCCGCCTCGCGGAAGTCACCGACATGGCCGAGGTGCTCAGCACGCTCTGCGACATTGCCATGCGCCAATGTGACGCCAGTGGGGCGGCCGTATTGCGTGTGGCGGGACATGAAGGTGAGGTCGTTGCCGCCGCTGGTGTGCTGTCGCCGGCCCGTGGACGCTGCTTCGAGCTCGAAGGCTCGCTGCTGTCGCAGGCGATGTCGGAGCAGGCGATTGTCGAGGAGCAGAACTTCGTGGATTCAGGGCGGCCATTGATGCGCGTCGTTCCCGACCTTGCGCTCGGTCCCGTCATGGCGGCGCCGCTGCGCGCGCATGGCGAGATGCTCGGCGTCATTTCCGTTGCGCGGGAAGTGGGCGGGCGCCCGTTTCGCGCGAACGAACTGGAGCGGCTGCGTGTCCTGGCCGACCACGCTGCCCTCGCGGTGCATAAGTCCCTGCTGCTCTATCGCGCGCAGAGCGCGGACCGCGCCAAGGGCCGCTTCCTCGCAACGATGAGTCACGAGCTTCGAACGCCGCTGACCGCCCTGGCTGGCTACAACGAGCTGCTCAGTGACCAGGTCATCGGGCCTGTGAGTGATCCGCAACTGGAGATCCTGGAGCGCATGCGCTCGGTGACATCGCACCTGTCGGCGATGATCGAGGAGATTCTCTCGTTCACGAACCTGGAGCAGGGTCACGAAGTGGTGCGCCCCACAGATTTTCTCGTGGGAGATCTCATCCGCGCCGCAGTGGCCGTCGTGCAACCCCTGGCTGACCAGAAGAAACTGCGCATCGTCACTGCGCTGCCGTCACAGGACGCTCGGATCACCAGCGACATCGACAAGTCGCGGCAGATCCTGGTGAACCTGCTGGGCAACGCGGTGAAGTTCACGGACTCCGGAACCGTCACGGTGCGCATGACAGCGACGTCGTCTACCGTCCGCATCGACATCGAGGATACCGGCATAGGGATTTCACCTGAAGAGCTCACGCGATTGTTTCGCCCGTTTACACAGGTGGACAGTGGGCTTACCCGCCGGCATGGTGGGACAGGGTTGGGACTCTACATTTCCCGCCGCCTTGCGACGATGCTGGGAGGGAGGATAGAGGTGGTGAGCACGCCTTCACAGGGATCGACGTTCGCGCTCGAGCTGCCGCTGCGCTAGTGTGATGATAAGAATTCTCTCAGGATATCCCACGGCCTTGCGCACCCAAATACGGGGTGGGATGATGTAAGGCCCAGCATCAACGACCACGAAGAGGACGTAGCGCCGAAGCCCATGCATGAACGAATGGTTGAGGCGCTTTTTCGCGCTCCGGACATCGCGGGAGTCAGCTATGCCGCATCGCGGTACCTGGCGATGTCGCATGCGGCATCATCTGCCGCGATTGCCACGTGCAGCGCAGACGGAACGGAACTCGTGCTTGTGGCGGGCTCCGCCGTTCCGCAGTCCTTCGTGGCGGCATGGGGCCGGGTGAATACCGATTCGCCGGGCGCTCTGGCCGACGTTTGTAGAACGGGCCAAGCGCATTTCATGGTGGATGCGAGCGAGTTCGTGCTCATCGAGGACGGAATTGCCTCCGTCGCGATGTTGCCGCTGAACTGGCCGAGTCCCCACGCGGGTGCGTTGATCGTCGGCTTTGCGTCGCAGCATCCGTTCGGCGAAGAAGAGAGGGAAAGTCTCGTGGCGGCCGGCAGTCTGGTCTCGCGTGCCGTCGAGCTCACCCGGATGGCGTCGCGCGATCGGGTCGCCGCACTGGCCCGCCAGTATCTGGACGACGCGAACGCGAGCCTGATCGAGAAAACGGCGGAGCTCGAGTTCTCCAACCGCACGCTGCAGGAACAGGCCGTGGAGCTCGAGCAGCAGACCGAGGAGGCGCAGGCGCTCACCGAAGAGCTCGAGGAAAACATCGAGGAGCTGCGCGCGAGCGAGGTGCGCTTTCGTGCGCTCATCGAGGTCAGCTCGCAGGCCGTGTGGCGCAGCAATGCAAAGGGCGTGGTGCAGGTGGCATCGCCGTCACTTGCGAAGCTCACCGGGATCGACGTCTCGACGCCGTCGCGTATCACGCGCGAGCGCATCGTTCACCCGGACGACGTCGAACGCTCCGCTGCGGTCAGACGCTGGTCGCTCGAAGAGTCGAAGACGTATGAAACCGAAGTGCGCATCCGCCGGCCGGATGGCACGCATCGCTGGTTTCTCGAGCGCGCGGTTCCCGTGTTCGACGTAGATGGCACGACGCTCATCGAGTGGTGGGAAGCCTCAGCGACATCCATGAACGAAAGATGGACGTCGAGGAGCAGAAATTTCTGCTCGACCTGAGCACGAGTCTTCAGCTGTACGACGATCCGCACGATCTGTTGCAGGCCGCACTCCGCCTGGTTGGGGAGTATTTCGGTGCAGACCGGTGCAGCCTTCTCGAGATCGACGTCGACGCGCAGACGGGTATCGGGAGAAGTGGCTTCATCTGGGTGAAGAATGCACCTGCGTCGGCCGAGCGAATGCCGGCTGCACGACTCGACTTGTCGGGCGCGAATCTCGCGCCGGCGTTGCGAGGCGAGACAATCCAGGTGCAGGACTGCGAGACGGATGCGTCCGTGGCGCAGGGCCAGCGCGACTACTGCTCCCGGTACGGCGTTCGCGGGTACATGTCCATTCCGCTGCTGCGCGGTGGGCGCTTCGTTGCGTTGCTCAACATCTCGTCGGCCACGCCGCGCCAGTGGACGGAGCGCGAGTCGCAGCTTGCGAAGCGCGTCACCGAGCGCGTGTGGCCGGCATTTGCCGCGACGCGCGCACACCAGGAGCTCGCGTCGAGTGAGGCGCGGCTCTCCGGCATCATCGGCTCGGCGATGGACGCCATCATCTCGGCGAACGAGACAGGACAGATCGTCGTCTTCAATTCCGCCGCGGAGCGGGTATTCGGGGTACAGGCGCGCACCGTCATGGGTGCACCGCTGTCGACGTTCCTTTCCACACATTTTCGCTCAGAAGGCGGCGCGCCCACCATGCGTGCCTTCAGCGGCTCGCATCGTGACGTGGGACGTGCCGGCGAGCTCTCGGGCGTTCGCTCCGACGGAACGGAGTTTCCTGCGGAGGCGTCGATTTCGCGTGTGGTGCTTGGCACCGGTGCCCTCTCCACCGTGGTGATGCGCGACCTCACCGAGCGACGCTCGCTCGAGGCGCAGTTGCTGCATGCACAGAAGATGGAGGCAGTGGGCCAGCTGGCGGGCGGTGTCGCGCACGACTTCAACAATATCCTCACCGTGATCCGCAGCTACGCTGATTTCATCCGCGAGTCACTCGAGATCGGTGACCCTCGGCGCGCGGACATCGAAGAGGTGCTCGCGGCGAGCGACCGGGCGGCTGCGTTGACACGACAGCTGCTCTCCTTCAGCCGTGCGAACGTGCTGCAGCCGCGCGTGCTCAACATCGGGGACGTGGTGAGCGGCGTGGAGCCCATGTTGCGCCGGCTCATCGGTGAGGAGATCGCGTTCGCCGTGTCGCTTCACCCCAGCCGCATGGCGGTTCGCGCGGACCTGGGCCAACTGGAGCAGGTGGTCCTCAACCTCGCCGTGAATGCGCGCGATGCGATGCCCGGCGGCGGTACCCTCACGATCGAGACGGACGCAATCTCCCTGAGTGCAGAAGATATCGCGGTTCCCCAGGGAGAAGCCGAGGCGCCGTTACGGGACGCGCGTGCCGGTGATTACGTCGTGATCCGTGTGGTGGATTCGGGGATGGGCATGCAGCCGGCAACGCTGCGCCGCATCTTCGAGCCATTCTTCACGACGAAAGCCGATGGACACGGGACGGGTCTTGGTCTTGCGACGGTGTACGGCATCACGTCGCAGTCCGGCGGACATCTGAGGGTGCGCAGCAAACCCAACGAAGGGAGTACGTTCGAGGTGTTCCTGCCGCGGCTCCGCGACGTGGACACAGGGGAGCATCTGCCCATCACCGAAGGTGGGTCGGTGGATGGGACGGGGACTATCTTGCTCGTTGATGACGAGGTTGCGGTGAGACGATCGGTCCGGCGCATGCTGGAGCGTGCGGGTTACACGGTGCTCGAGGCGCGCCACGGCGCCGATGCGCTGCTCGTGTGGCGCGAGCACTCGGGTGAGATCGATCTGCTGCTCACCGACATGCGCATGCCGGAGCTCGGCGGTGTGGAGCTGGTGTCCCTGCTCCGTGCCGAGAAGGCGCAGCTGCCGGTCATTTCGATGTCAGGCTATCCGCCCGAAGATGCGGATCCCGACCACATCTTTGCGACGAACTCCCATACCCACTTCCTGTCCAAGCCGTTCAAGACGGATACGCTGCTGAACATCATCGAGCGAATGCTGCATCAGTCGTGACTGCTTTCGTGCAGTGGTCCTGGCCCGGGCGGTGGACGATGCCGGTTTCCGCCGCGAGATCCTGGATGCGGCGGCGCATGACATTCTTGCCGGTTGAGCGCTGTTCGGGGAGGGGGATGCCCGGCTAAATTGAAGGCATGAGCACCTTCCCTCCCACGACCTCCGTCTTCAACGACGGCTATATCGCCGAGACGTACGAGACCTACCGGCGCGATCCGTCGGCGGTTGATGAGTCCTGGCGACAGTTCTTTCGCACTGCGGAGTCGCTGGCCGGTATTGCCGGTACGGCCCGCCCGGATGATCGCCTCCTGAGAAAAGCGGCCGCGGCCGCGTCACTCGTGGAGGCGATTCGCGAATACGGACACCTCGCCGTCCAGCTCGATCCCCTCGGCACCCCACCGCCTGGCGCACCGGAGCTGACGGCCGAGTTTCACGGCGTCTCGGAGGGCGAGCTGGCCGATGTGCCGGCCTCGGCGCTGGGCTTCGAGGGCGGTACGGCGGCGGACGTCGTGGAGCAGCTTCGCGGCGTGTACTGCAACGCCATCGCGGTGGAGTTCACGCATCTTGGCAGCGAGGGCGAACGCGCCTGGTGGCGCCAAGCCATGGAAGCGGGAATGCTGACGAAGTCGCTGGACAAGGCGGAAAAGGTGGCCGTCCTGAAACGGCTCACGGAGGTGGACGGGCTGGAGCGTTTTCTCGGTCGCGCATACCAGGGCTACAAGCGGTTCTCGGTGGAGGGGACGGATGTGATGGTCCCCATGCTCGACGAGGCGATTGCCCGGAGCGCCAGCCACGGAGCCCGGCAGGTGGTGCTGGCGATGGCGCATCGCGGCCGCATCAACGTGCTCGTGCACGTGATGGGGATGTCGTACGCCGAGATGTTCGGTGAGTTCGAGGGCCGTCAGGGCGATGCGAGCGCGTACAGCAGCACCGGCGACGTGAAGTATCACCTGGGGTTCACGCACGAGCGCCAGATCGGCGACGCGACACTTTCGCTGGACCTGGTGCCCAATCCCAGCCATCTCGAGGTGGTGAACCCCATCATGTCCGGGATGGCGCGCGCGTGGCAGCGAATGCCGGATGACCTGCGCAAGCGCGACGAACGTGGTGTGCTGCCCATCTGCATTCACGGCGACGCGGCATTTCCGGGCGAAGGCGTGGTGCCGGAGACATTTAATATCTCCCGGCTGCGCGGATACACGGTTGGTGGAACGCTGCATCTCATCGTGAATAATCAGGTCGGCTTTACGACGGACCCTATCGACGCCCGCTCCACACGCTATGCGAGCGATCCGGCCAAGGGCTTCGAGGTGCCGGTGTTGCACGTCAACGCGGATGACGCGGAGGCGTGCCTCATCGCCGTGCGCCTCGCGGTCGCGTATCGCGATCGGTTTGCGAAGGACGTGTTGATCGACCTCGTGGGCTATCGTCGTCATGGGCACAACGAGACGGACGAGCCGGCATTCACGCAGCCCAAGCTGTACGAGCGGGTGCGCGCGCACCCCACGCCGCGCGAAGTATGGGGCGCGCGTCTGGTGCGCGAGCGGGTGCTCACGGATGAAGAAGTGAAGGCCATGGATGCCGACTTCTCCAACACGCTCTCCGCGGTGCACAAGGCGATGAAAGCCGAGCCGAACCCCGAGGAAAAAGCGGTTCGGGGTACAAAGGCCATGGCCGTCGTCGAAGACGTGTCGGAGCCCATGACCGCAGTCGCCGTGGAGCAGCTCGAGAACCTGAACACGCGGCTGTTAACGCGGCCCGAGTCCTTCAAGGGACATCCGCGGTTGATGAAGACGCTCGAGCGCCGTCGCGATGCGCTGCATGCCGGAGCGATTGACTGGGGACATTCGGAAGCGCTGGCGTTCGGATCACTGTTGCAGCAGGGCGTTGGGGTCCGCATCAGCGGGCAGGATGTCGAGCGCGGTACCTTTGCGCATCGCAATGCAGTGCTGCACGACGTGGAAAGCGGTGCGACATACACGCCACTCGCCGACCTTCCGGGGGTGACCGTGCCCTTCGAGATCTATAACAGCGCGCTGTCCGAGACCGCCGTAATGGGTTTCGAGTACGGATTCAGTTGTGCCACCGAGCGCGATCTCGTGTTGTGGGAAGCGCAGTATGGCGATTTCGTGAATGTCGCGCAGCCCATCATCGACCAGTTCATTTCCGCGGATCGTGCCAAGTGGGGATCACGCAGCGGATTGGTGCTGCTGCTGCCACACGGATACGAAGGTGGTGGGCCCGAGCATTCGAGCGCGCGCCTCGAGCGTTTCCTGCAGCTCTGCGCGGAGCAGAACATGTGTGTCGCGTATCCCAGCACGCCGGCCCAGTACTTTCACATCCTTCGCCGGCAGGCAATGCGCAGCGAGCGCACGCCGCTCATCCTGATGCAGCCCAAGAGTCTGCTGCGCCTTCCTGCCGCGGCCTCAAAGCTCGAGGAGCTGCGGGAGGGCGGCTTCCGGGCCGTGATCGACGATGCAACGGTGGAGGGACGTCGGGAAGGAATTCGCCGTCTCGTGCTGTGTACCGCAAAAATGTATTACGATCTCCTGGCAGCGAAGGGCGACAACAAGGACGTGGCCCTCGTACGCGTGGATGAGCTGTATCCGTGGCCTGGTGCGGCCGTGGCGGCGACCGTCGACAAGTACCCGAATCTCGAAGACGTGGTATGGGCGCAGGAAGAACCGAAGAACATGGGTGCGTGGAGCTTTGTCGCGCCGCAGCTGCGCGTGGCAACAGGCAACATGCTGACCATCCGCTACATCGGACGTCAGGAACGTGCGAGCCCCGCCGAGGGTTATGCCAAGGCCCACGAGGTGGAGCAGAAGCGCATCGTGACTGACGTGCTGACGGTGGCTCCATCCAATGCAAAGCGAAAAATGAGCAAGGTATAGAATGACGAATGTACGGACGTCGTTGCAGGGGGCGCTGCTGCTTTCCCTGTTGGTTGTTGCCGCGCCGCGCGTCCTGGTTGGTCAGGAGCGCGGCGCCGTCACATTGGGAGAGTCCGTGGCGGGGCTCGACGTCACCGCGCGCGTGCTCGTGATTGGCGCGCATCCGGATGATGAAGACACATCGCTCATCACATGGCTTGCGCGTGGACGCCAGGTCGAGGCGGGGTATCTCTCGCTCACCCGCGGCGACGGCGGACAAAACCTCATCGGCAACGAGCTCGGCGTGCTGCTCGGCATGATTCGCACCGAGGAGCTGCTTGCCGCCCGCCGTGTGGATGGTGGGCGCCAGTTCTTTACGCGAGCGTATGACTTTGGTTTTTCAAAGACCGCCGACGAGACCTACCGGCACTGGCCCAGGGAGTTGTTGCTGCGCGACGTAGTGACCGTGGTGCGGTCGTTCAGGCCGCAGATCATTGTCGCGGTGTTCTCCGGGACGCCCGCAGATGGGCACGGACATCATCAGGTGTCGGCAATTCTGGCGCGCGAGGCATTCGATGCGGCCGCAGATACGGTGAGGTTTCCGGCCGGTGCCACGCTTGGGCTGGGCCCCTGGTCGCCGGACAAGTTCTATCGGGCGCAGCGTGGCCGCGGACAGGATGCAACGGTAGGCTTCAACGTTGGCGAGTTGAGTCCTCTGCGCGGGCGCACGTATGCGGAAATCGCGTCGGAGAGCCGATCGCAGCATTTGTCGCAGGGCTTTGGCAGCCTACAGCGGCATGGGACGTCGATGGACTATCTCAAGCTCGAGGTGTCGCGGGTGAGCGATGTGGCGACGAAGGAAGCGTCGCCGTTGCAGGGCATTGCCTCGGACTGGTCGCGGTTCAGGATGACGGCGGTGGCAGGCGGCACGCGCGCGAGGCTCGACTCGCTGCCATCCGCGATTGCCGCCGTGCGTGCGGTCGAGCAGCTGACGTCTCCGGCCGCCATGGTTTCGCCGCTCGCCAAGCTCGTCGAGATGCTCACGTCGGTGCGGGACAGCCTGCCCTGTTCGTTCAATGGCATGGCAAGCGGGTGTACGGGCGCGCAGGGCGACCTGGCAATCACGCTCGAGACGGCGACATCGCGTGCAACGGCGGCGTTGCTTGCTGCAGCTGGTGTACTCGTTGAGGCCACAGCGCCGCGCGAGCTGGTGGCGGTGCATGACACGCTGCCGGTGACGATTACCGTCTACAACCAGGGGCGAACTGACGTCGTGCTGGAAGGCGGCTCCGCGGGAATGGGAGCCGGCGTGAGTCGTCGCGCCGGAGTGAACCGGCCCATTCCGCCGGACAGTGCAGGCAGCTTCACCACGAGCATCATTCCGCAGGTGGCTGACGTGCCGTGGTGGCTCGCGGTGGGAAAAGATGGTGATGTATTTCGTGTCCCCGCAGAAGGATCGCCGGCCGCACGGAATATTGCCATTGGCGAGGATCGCGTGGCTAACACACACGTATTCGCGGCGCTTCGCATCGCCGGAGCGGCGGTTCGCGTGAATCCCGGTCCGGTGGTTTACAGGTTTGCAGATCCCGCGAAAGGCGAGCAGCGGCGGCCCGTGGCCTCGGTGCCTGCGATCAGCGTGATGTTCGATGGAGAGGTGGAGTATGCGCGGGCTGCGGTTCCCCTCGAACGTACGTACAATGTGCGGCTCCACAATGCAGGTGCGGCAGCGCGCGGGGTGACGGTCACCTTCAGCGGCCCGGCGGAGCTGAAGGTCGATTCTGCCGTTCGGCGCGTGGCGATCGAGCCGTTTGCCGACGCGGTGCTCGTGTTTCGTGTGAAGGGAATGCTCCCCGCGGGCCGCCATGTGATTAGTGCAACCGCCGCGAGCGGCGACGAAACGTTCGGGTCGGGGTATGTGCCAATCCATTACGACCACATCAACCCGCTGCGCTTCTATCGTGCGGCGTCCGTGCAGATCGAGGCAGTGCAGGCGGCGCTGCCGCGCAAGACGACGGTTGCATACATCCGCGGTGTGGGTGACAACGTGGCAACAATGCTCGGTGAGTTGGGGATGAAGGTCACGATGGTGACGCCGGAGGAACTGGCGGACATCGATCTCTCGAAGTTCGGCTCCGTGGTTGTTGGACCGCGTGCGTTTGCGGCGTATCCGTCGCTCGCAGCGCAGTCGTCGAAGCTCCAGGCATTCGCGCGCAACGGCGGAACGGTGGTGGTGCAGTATGGGCAGCAGGAGATCCAGACTCCCGGAATTCTGCCCTATCCGGTTGCGCTCAAGACCGGTGCGGCGGCGGAGCGTGTGACCGACGAAACAGCGCCCGTCGTCGTGCTGGCTCCAGGGGCGAGTCTGCTTGCCGGCCCGAACAAGATTGGCCTGGATGATTTCAGCGGGTGGGTGCAGGAGCGCTCGACCTACATGCCGACGACTGTTGATCCGCACTATCAACGTCTGCTCGGGATGCATGATCCAGGCGAGCCGGTAAACGAGAATTCCGTACTGGTGGCACCGGTGGGAAAGGGCGCGTACGTGTACGTCACGCTGGCGCTGTTTCGCCAATTGCCCTCCGGAGTGCCGGGTGCGGCGCGGATCTTTCTCAACCTGATGGCGGCGGACGGAAAAGCCCCTGTCTCGGCCTTGCCCTGACGGCAGCGAGCAGTGGGACCACTTTGACCTCGTTCCTCGCGCGTCGCTGCGCGTGCGCGATGACCGGCCGGCACTCTCACTGTCGTTCTCCATGTGAGTGATTCATGAAACAGCGTCCACGTGTGGTGATCATCGGGGGCGGCTTTGGTGGCCTGTACGCTGCTCGTGCCCTGAAGCGCGACAACATCGACCTCCTCGTGCTCGACCGCACCAACCATCACCTGTTTCAGCCATTGCTCTATCAGGTGGCGACGGCGACCCTCGCGCCCACCGATATTACCGCGCCAATTCGCTGGCTGTTACGCAAGCAGCGCAACACGACTGTCCTCATGGCGACTGTAGATCGTGTCGATCCCGAGCGTCGCGTGGTCATCGCCGATGACGGCGCACACGAATATCCATACGATTTTCTCATTGTGGCCGCCGGCGCACGACACGCCTACTTCGGACATCCGGCATGGGAGAAAATTGCGCCGGGTCTCAAGAGCGTCGACGACGCCCTCCGCATCCGTCACAGGATTCTCAGCGCGTTCGAGCGCGCCGAGCTCGCGCGTGACCCCGATGAGCGCCGAGCGTGGCTGACGTTCGTGCTGGTGGGTGGTGGGCCTACGGGAGTGGAGCTCGCGGGAATGATTCCGACAATCGCCAGGCACTGCATGCCCACGGATTTTCGCCGGATCGCGGGCGAGAAGGCGCGCGTGGTGCTGCTCGAGGGAGGGCCGCGCGTGCTGCCCAGCTATCCGGACTCGCTGTCCGGCCACGCACGCAATGATCTTGCCGTGCTCGGCGTGGAGGTGCGTACGGAATCACTCGTTACGCAGCTCGAGCCAGGCAGCGTGGTGGTAAATGGGTCGGACGTGATTCGGTCCAACACGATCATCTGGGCCGCGGGAAATGCCGCGTCCTCACTTGGCGCTTCTCTTGGGGCGCCGGTGGACCGTGCCGGCCGCGTGCAGGTTGCGCCGGACCTGAGCATTCCCCTGCACCCGGAAATATTTGCGATCGGCGACATGGCGTCAGTGGTGATTGACGGGAAAGCCGTTCCGGGTGTGGCGCCCGCCGCGATGCAGATGGGAACCCACGCTGCGAAAAACATTCGCCGGACGTTGGAGCGCCGCGCACGCCAGCCATTTGTTTATCGCAACAAGGGCGACCTCGCGACCATTGGCCGCCACCGCGCCATCGCCGATTTCGGCCGGCTGCAGCTGACCGGGGGACTCGCGTGGTGGTTCTGGCTGTTTCTGCACATCATGTATCTCGCGGGCTTTCGGAACAGGCTCAGCGTGCTGGTGGAGTGGGGTTACAGTTACTTCACGTATGAGCCCGGTGCGAGGTTGATAAGTGGTCTGTGAGTCTGTGAGTCTGTGAGTCTGTGAGTCTGTCAGTCTGTCGGTCTGTCAGACAACGGACCGACCGACCGACTGACCGACTATCCGACCCTCCGACTAGCGCTGTACCTTACCAATATGCTCTCGTCCGCCCTCGAAACCGCGCAGGACACCAATGGCGCGGGACTCTCTCGGCTCGATGCGCTGCTCGAGGCGGTTCCGCTGGCGGTGGCCGTGTTCGATGGGGGATTGTCACTCGTGGCGACGAATGCGCGATATCGCGACCTCACGGGGCTCGACGTTGCGCAGGCGACGGGGCGCTCCATCTACGATGCATTTCCGAATGCCCTCGCCGATCTGACCGAGCAGGTCGACATCGCAGCGGGCGGGGTGCCGGTCGTCTCCGTTCGCGTGCCCTTTCAGCATCGCGGCAACAAGCGCCTCGTCGAAGCGACGTTCATTCCGCTGAACGACGTGCGCGGGGAGCGCGGTGTGCTGTTCGCGGGAAGCGACGTCACCGAGCGTGAAGAGCTACGTGAAGACCTCGCGCGCAGCGTGGCACAGCTCGAATCGATCTTCGACGTCTTGCCGGATTCCGTGCGAGTCGTGGACGCAGATGGTGGAACGGTGCGCACCAATGCGCAGGCGCAGCAGGAGCATGCGCCGGCAAAGCCCGAGACGCTGCGGGAGCTCTGGCAGCTCGACCGTCCGCGGACGCTGACGGGCACCACGCTTTTCGTCCACGAGCATCCAACGGCACGGGCGCTCCGCGGCGAGCGGGTGCGCGGTGAAACACTTGAAGTCAGGCGGGGACCGGAGGGCGCACCGGCGGTGATCGAGGTGAATTCGAACCCGCTGTATGATCCGCATCGCCGAGTCCGGGGCGCCGTCACCGTCGAGCGTGACGTCACCGAGCGGACTCGGCTACAGCAGCGCGTGCAGACGGAAGCGGAGCGCCTCGAGCGCATGGTCCAGGAACGCACGCGCGAGCTGCTCGCCCTGCAGGAGGCCGCATCGCGTGACCGGCGGCTCGCTGCCATTGGACAGCTGGCCGCAGGCGTGATGCACGACGTCAACAATGCGCTCAATCCCATCATGGCCGCAGCGTACCTGCTGGAGATGAACGCGGAAAATCCGACGGCGGTGCGCGACTATGCGGTGCGAATTGCGCGGGCGGCGGAAACGGGCGCGGCCACCGCAGCGCGCGTCGGCAGGTTCATTCGGCAGGAGCCCCTGCTCGGCGCGCGTGAAGAAGACGTCGACCTTTCCGTGATGGTGGAAGAGGTCGTTGCCATGACTCGGCCGCTCTGGCAGGAGCGGGCAAAAGGTGGCATCATCAAGCTCGAGGAGTCGCTGGCCCAGAGGGCAATGGTGCGCGGCATCGCGGGGGAGTTGCGCGAGGCACTGCTCAACCTGGTGCAGAACGCCCTGGACGCGATGGCTGGCGGTGGAACGCTGCGCATCAGGACAACCGTGGATGGTCCGGACATCAGCGTCGCGGTGAGCGACACGGGTATCGGCATGTCGGCCGAAGTGCGCGAGCGTGCGTTCGAGCCCTTCTTCACCACAAAGGGCGTGAACGGTACTGGACTCGGCCTTGCCGAAGTGTACGGCATCGCGCGACGGCACCGGGGGCGTGCGGAAATCGAGTCGTCGCCCGGTAACGGCACGACGGTCCGGTTGATATTTCCTGTACCGTCAGGCGAGCTTACACGAGCGACCGATCCGAAGATGCGCTCGCGCAAGGCGCGGCGGATATTGCTCGTCGAGGATCATACGGACAGTCGGGAGTTCATGCAGGCTCTGCTGGAGAGTGACGGACATCACGTGGATGCTGTGCGCAATGTCGAAGAAGCGCGCGACTACATCCGCGATGATGCAAGGCCGTTGGATGTGCTCGTTACCGACATAGGACTGCCGGACGGAAGTGGGTGGGACCTGGTGGCGTTCGCGAGGGAGCGTAGGCCGATGTTGCGCATTGGTGTCGTGACCGGGTGGGAGCCGCGAAACGAGCAGGATCCGGGGTGTGACTTCACGCTGAGGAAGCCGGTTGGTGCAGCTGATTTGCTTGCAGAGATTGCGGGATCAGCGTGACGCCTTTCAAATTGATCTCATACGCACACAACGCCTCCACGGAACGCAATGCCTGAATCGGGATCCATCCGAGTTCTGATCGCTGAAGACGACGACAACGCCCGCGCGCTGCTCGTCGAGCTCCTCAACACCATGGGACACGTCGTCGTCGCGGAAGTGAACGGTGGACGCGAGGCGATCGAGCGGGCCAAGGACGTGGTGCCGGACGTGGTGCTGCTCGACGTGCACATGCCGGACGGCTCGGGGATCGAGGCCGCCGAGCAGATTGCGGCGCAGGTGCCCGGTGTGGCCGTTGTGCTCTTCAGCGGCGACGAGTCGCTCGTGCTGTCGGAGCGCGAAGTGGCGGCGACGTCTGCCATCGCGTTCCTGCCCAAGCCCACGCCGCCACGCGTGCTCGACTCCACGCTTCGTCTCGCGGTTTCGCGCGCGCGCGAGTTTGCGGTCGCGAAGAAGGACGCGGCGGCGGCGCGCGGCGCGCTCGAAAATCGCAAGACGATCGAGCGCGCGAAGGGGATTCTGATGCGCCGCACCGGGTCGTCGGAGCAGGAAGCGTATCGCATCCTGCAGCGGACGTCGCAGGATCGCTCTGTGCCAATGGTGGAGATTGCGCGCGCGGTACTCGCGTCCGAGCCGGGCCATCAGGAGAATACCAAAGACTGATCAGGGGCTTTTCTCAGCTCATCGCAACCGCTTTCGGCTTGACATACACTTCCATCCCTCGGCCCAGATAGATCGTCAACACCACAAGTGACGCCGAGAGCAGGAAGGGCAGCGGAAGCGCGACGTCGAACAGCACGCCAAAGACGATGGGAAAGATGACGCGCGCAGAACCGCCAAACGTCTGCTGCACTCCCATGTAGAGTCCGCGCTCGTTGTTCGGAATGACCTTGGACAACATCGCGGTCACGCACGGAAAGGTGAACGCGGTGCCGAGCGGCAGCAGCGCAACCGCGAGCGCGAGCGGCAGGTAGGGAAGAAACACCACCGCACTGGCCGGCAGAAACCCGCCAATGGACGCGGCGAAGTGTGCGGGGTCGGCAATGGGCCTGGTGAAGGCCATGGCCGCAATGCCGCACGCGAGCAGCGTCGAGCCGAAGCGTGACAGCCGCACCTCACCATACCTGTCCACCATCTTGCCGAGGATCAGGGCGCGTGTGAGCACGCTGATGACGCCGGTGTAGGTGAAGAAAAAGCCGATCGTGCGCTCCGTGACACCAAAGCGCGTGGAGAGATACAGCGCGAGCATGGATGTCACGCCCTGAAAGGCGCCCATCGCGATGGCGTAGATCCAGATGAGCCGTGACGCCGGTGCGCCCGAGTGCGTGACGACATGCGCGATGGCATCACGCGAGCGGGCGCGCTTGCCGACCTCCGCCTTTGACTTGGCGGCTTCGCCCATGTCGCGTGACTCGTCGAGATAGCGCCACGCAAAAATGATGTTGCCAACGCAAAGTGCCGCCGCGAACAAGCCCGGGCCCTGCGGCCCCCACGCGTGCGTGAGTGAGCCGAGTACTGGTCCAATGGCCACACCGGCATTCGTGGCCGCAGAGAGCCAGCCAAGGGCCTTGGCGCGGTCTTCCGGCGCCGTCGCATCAGCCACGTACGCCTGGATGACGCTTACCGTGCCGCCTCCGGCCCCCTGGACGAGCCGGCAGAGAAACAGGAAGAACAACGGATGCGGAAGTCTCAGCGCATAGCCGAAAATGACATAGGCAATGGCCGACGCGCCAAGTCCGACGAGCAGGGCGGGGCGCCGGCCATAGGCATCGGACATCCGGCCCCACATGGGTGCGGTGATCAACTGCGCCACGGCGAACGAGCTCACGAGCAACCCGACCACCAGCCCGCCCTGGCCAAGTGATTTCGCGTAGAAGGGCAACAGCGGAATCACCATCAACAGCCCCACCATGTCGATGAAGGCCGTGATCATGAGAATCCACAGTTTTCTGCTGCTGGACATCATGGTGCGAACGTCCCGAGCGTCATTCCGTCGTGGTCTTGCCGAGGGCGGCGGGCGCGGACGCGCGGCCAACGAGGCCCGCGAGCGCGATGATCGTGAGGACGTACGGGATCATCTCCACGAATTGCGACGGAATCATCTGCGTGCCCTGCAACTGGATCTGCAGCGTCTCGGCAGAGGCGAACAGCAGGCAGGCGAGGCCGGCGAGGAGTGGATTCCATCGGCCAAAGATAATCGCGGCCAGCGCGATGAACCCGCGGCCGGCGGTCATGCCGTCGGTGAACTGGTGCTGGTCGAGCGAGAGATACGCGCCGCCAAGTCCTGCGATCATGCCACTCAGCGCAACCGCCATGTAGCGCACTTTTACAACCGGCACGCCAACCGAGGCCGCAGCGGCAGGATGCTCACCAACCGCGCGAATCCGCAAACCAAAGGGTGTTCTGTACAGGAGCCATGCAACGAGCGGCGTCATGATCACGCCGATCCATACGAGTGGATTGTGCGCGAGCGACACGAAACCGGTGCCGCTTCCTTTCACGTCGAATCCGGGCACGCGCGGCGAATTGGACGAGCTGTCGAAGAAGAGCCTGAGGAAAAATCGCGTCAGGCCTACGGCGAGCAGGTTGACGGCAATGCCGACGACGATCTGGTCGGCCTTGAACCGAATGGCGCTCGCCGCATACAGCATGGAGAGCGCGGCGCCACCGAGCACCGCCGCAAGCACGCCGAGCCAGGGTGCGACTGCACCCATCCCTGCCGCACCCGCGGCATAACTGCCGGCTGCCGCGCAGAACGCGCCGCCCAGCATGTAGCCCTCGAGCGTCAGTCCAATCAACCCTGCCCGCTCCGACAACACCCCACCCGCCGCGGCGAGGAGATACGGAACCGCGATGCGCAGTGTCTGCGACAGAAAGTTGAGTGCGCTCATGAGTCGTTGCTCCGGCGTGCGCCGCGCAGCAGCCGGCGGACTTCGGGAACCGACGTGGACACCGCGAGGATGACGACGGCCTGCAGCACGTCCACCATCTGCTTGGGCACGAGTGCATTCACCGCGAGGCCGCCCTGCGACAGCGTTGCAAAGAGGAGTGCGGCAAGCACGATTCCCACTGGATGGCTGCGGCCCACCAGCGCGACGGCAATGCCCAGGAAACCGGCGCCGGTGGCGAATCCTTCCTCATAATAGTGCTTGTAGCCAAGCACATAGTTCAACCCGCCCAGCCCGGCAATGGCGCCGGATACTGCGAGCGCACGCCATGTCACGCCGGCCACGTTGACGCCCGCATATTCGGCGGCATGAGGCTGAAGCCCCACGGCTCGAAGCTCGAATCCGCGCCGTGTCCTGAAGAGATACCACCCGAGTGCGACCGCGGTCACGATCGCAAGAAGGATCGTGGAATTGGCGGCGGAGCCATGAAATGGCGCAAACGCGTCACCGAGCCGCGGCAGTGCGCCGCTCTTGAGCTCCGGCGTGTGCAGCGTATCGGGGACGTGAATTTTTGCGCTCGTGAGATAGTTCAGCAGCGCGAGCACGATGAAGTTGAGCATGATCGTGACGATCACCTCATGGGCGCCGAACCTTGCCTTGAGCACGCCCGGCACCGCGCCCACGATTCCACCGCCGAGTGCCGCAGCAAGAACGTAGATGGGCAGGCAGAGCAGGGCCGGAATGCCCGCCGGCAGCAAAATGCCGATCAGCGCCGCGCAGAATCCGCCTGCCGCGAGCTGGCTCTCCGCGCCGATGTTGAACAAGCCGGCGCGAAGTCCAAGTCCCACCGCGAGCCCGGTAAAGACGAGCGTGGTGGCCTTGTACAGCACCTGTCCGAATCCGTATGCGTTTCCCCACGTGCCTTCGAGCAGAAGCTGGAAGACCGCACCCGGCGACTGGCCGAACGACAGGATGAGCAGATCACCGACAACGGCCGCGAGGAGCAGCGCGACGAGCGGCGGCAACACCGCTTCTTCAATGGCGGCTCGGCGGCTCATGCGGCGTGCTCCGCGCCGGTCATGTATGGGCCGAGCACATCGGGCGAGGCTTCGGCACGCGGCAGCACCGCGACGAACCGCCCGCCGTACATCACGGCCACACGATCCGCGAGCGCCAGCACCTCGGCGAGATCTGCCGAGACGAGCAGTACAGCCTTGCCCTGGTCGCGCGCTTCGCGCAGCCGCGCATGAATGAATTCGATGGCGCCGACGTCCACGCCGCGCGTGGGCTGCGACGCGAGCAGCACCTTGAAGTCGCGCGCCATCTCGCGCGCGACGACGATCTTCTGCTGGTTTCCGCCGGACAGCGCGCGGGCAGCACGTGCCGGATCCGGCGGACGGATGTCGTACCTGGCAATGAGATCGCGGGCGTGCGCGAGCACGCGTGCGCCGTCGATGGTTGGTCCGCTCGTGAACTTGTGCTGCTGCCCGAGAATCAGATTCTCGGCAATGCTGTAATCGAGAACGAGGCCGCGCTCGTGGCGATCTTCGGGAATGTGCGAGAGGCCAGCGTCTCCGCGCTCGCGAACCGTGTCGCCGATGAGATCGCGGCCCGCGAGCGAGATCAATCCGCGCGCTTCGCGCAGCCCCGACAGCGCTTCGATGAGCTCCGTCTGCCCATTGCCTTCCACACCGGCAATGCCGAGAATCTCGCCTGGGGCGATGCTGAAGCTCACGTTGTCCACGATGTTGCCGCGACGTGTGCCGCTCACCGTGAGGTTGCGGACGTCGAGCAATGGCGCTGTGGCGGACGCGCCCGAAATCGTGCTGCCGGCGTACTCGGCATCGAGCGCAAGAGCCACGTCGCGGCCCACCATTGCGCGCGCAATGCTTTGCGGTGTTGCTCCCGCGCTCGCCATGCGTGTGACTGTTGCGCCCTGCCGCATGACGGTGATGGCATCGGAGACGTCGATGACTTCGTCGAGCTTGTGCGTGATGAGGACCACGGTGCCGCCCTCTGCACGAAGCGAGCGAAGCACCGCCCAGAGCTCACGGACTTCCGGCGGAGAAAGAACAGCCGTTGGCTCGTCGAGGATCAGGATTTTCGCACCGCGATACAACGTCTTCAGAATTTCCACGCGCTGGGCTTCACCCACGGACAGCTCCGACACGAGACGATCCGGAGGCACCACCAAGCCCGTGCGCTTGCCGAGCTCGCGAACGGCTCGTTCCGCCGCCCCACGATCGAGTACCAGCCCCTTGGTGATCTCCGAGCCAAGCACGACGTTCTCGGCGACGGTAAGCGTGGGCACGAGCATGAAATGCTGGTGCACCATGCCGACACCGGCGGCGATGGCCTCGGACGTGGCCCATCCGGTGACGTCGCGGCCATTGACCAACATGCTGCCGGCATCTGGCGCATGGAGCCCGGCGAGAATACGCATGAGCGTGGACTTGCCCGCGCCATTCTCGCCAACGAGCGCGTGAATCTCACCGTGTGCGACCTGAAGGCCGGCACCGCGATTGGCCTGCACCGGGCCAAATCGCTTCTCGATGCCCTCGAGCTGGATGGCGTTCGTCATTTGGTGCTCGGCACCACGATCCGTCCCGCGATGATCTCCCGCTTCAGCGCTTCGAGACGTGCGCGGACGGCCGGAGGAATGAGCTTCTCGTTGTTCCTGTCATATACGTAGCCCACGCCGTCCTCGGCGAGGCCGTACTGGTAGATGCCACCCTTGAAACGCTTTTCCTTCACGCGCTTGATCGCGTCGTACACCGCGTTGTCCACGCCCTTCACCATGCTGGTCAGAACGTATCCCGGTGCTTCGTTGAACTGATCCGCGTCCACGCCGATGGCCAGCTTGCCCGTCTGCCGCGCCGCCTCGAAGACGCCGAGCCCCGTGGACCCTGACGCGTGAAAGATGACGTTGACGCCCTGCTGGTACTGGCTGAGCGCGAGCTCCTTGCCCTTGCCCGGATTCCGGAATGCCTCCGGAGTGACGCCGGCGTACTGGGACAATACCTCGCAGTCTGGGCATACGGCCTTTACACCGGCGATGTAGCCCACTTCGAACTTGTGAATGAGGGGAAAATTCATTCCGCCCACGAAGCCCACTTTCTTCGAGTTGCCGACGAGCGCCGCCAGCGCGCCTACGAGAAACGAGCCTTGTTCCTCGCGGAACTTGAGTGCGGCGAGATTCGCCGGCGGTTGGATGATCCTGCCATTCTTGTCCTGACCGACCGAAAAATCGACGCCGGCGAAATCGGTGTTCGGATACTCCTTCGCGAGCTGCGTGAGATCGTCGGTGAAGATGAAGCCCACGCCGAGCACGATGTCCATGCCCTCGGCGGCGAGGAGGCGAAGGCCGGCTTCCCGGTCCGATCCTTCGCCGGGCTCGATGAACCGGACACGCGCGCCGAGCTCCTTTTCGGCACGCTCGGCGCCAAGGTAGGCGCCGTCATTGAAGGATTTGTCGCCGCGGCCGCCCATGTCGAACACGATGCCGACGTCGACCGCGTCGCCCGTGGGCGGTTCGGCGGCGCCGGATGGATGGACGAGCAACAGGGCGATGTGGACGGCCAACAGCACGCCCACGAAGATGAGCAGCTTGCGCATGGACGGGAAAAGTCGTGTGCGGGCCGGAGAGGGGCAAGAAGCGGCGACGAGCGGATGCCATATATTCCCACCATGCCCACTCGCATTCGCACGCGGTATCTCGTCGTCGGCAGTGGTGTTGCCGGCCTGCATACCGCGTGGCGCGCGTCGCAGAGCGGCGACGTCCTTCTCCTCACCAAGCGCTCGCTGTTCGACAGCGCAACCGCCTATGCGCAGGGCGGAATTGCCGCGGCGCTGGGCGCCGGTGATTCACCAACGCTGCACCGCCAGGACACGCTCGCGGCAGGTGCGGCATTGTGTGATGCGGCCGCCGTGCAGGTACTGGTCGAGGAGGGCCCTGCCCGCGTGCGAGAGCTGCAGACGGCGGGGGCGAAATTCGATCTCGACCCGAAGGGAGAGCTCGAGCTGGGGCGTGAAGCGGCGCACTCGACCAACCGCATCGTGCACGCGCACGGAGACCAGACGGGTGCCGAGGTGGCGCGCACGCTCATTGCGCGCGTGCGAAAGAGCAAGCGCATCACCGTGCTGGAGCGCGCGCGCGTGCTCGACCTCATCGTGCAGCGCGGCTCGTGCATTGGCGTGCGGGCGAGCGTCGCCGGAAAAGCGGTGGAGATCATCGCGGACGCAACGGTGCTCGCGACGGGCGGCTGCGGCCAGGCCTACCGCTACACCACGAACCCGGTCGTCGCGACCGGCGATGGATATGCCATCGCACATCGTGCCGGGGTCACGCTCGCGGACATGGAGTTCGTGCAATTCCACCCCACGGCGCTCGATACCCCGGAGAATCCGCTCGCGCTGATCAGCGAAGCGGTGCGCGGCGAGGGCGCCATCCTCGTGAACGAGCGCGGCGAGCGATTCATGACGAAGGTGCATGCGTCGGCGGAGCTGGCGCCGCGCGACGTGGTGGCACGCGCCATTTTCCGCGAGCAGAAGAAACACCAGGTCTACCTCGACGCGCGGAAGCTGGGGCGCGGATTCGCGAAACGGTTTCCGGGCATCCTCGCGCTCTGCATCGCGCGCGGCATCGATCCACGAAAGAACCTCATTCCGGTCACGCCTGCTGCGCACTACATGATGGGCGGGGTCGTCACCGACCTGAACGGACGGTCGAGCATGCCTCGGCTATATGCGGTGGGCGAGGTGGCGCGCACGGGCGTGCATGGGGCAAACCGGTTGGCGTCGAACTCGTTGCTGGAGGGGCTCGTGTTCGCCGAACGCGTCGCCCGTGACCTGACCAGTGTTGCCCCGCTCAAGCGATTACCGGTGGCAAGGGCCTGGTCGGTGCCGCCGTTCTCCGACCGCGGAGCGGCACAAGTGGCGGCAGACCGTGTACGTGAGGTCATGTGGCAGCATGCAGGAATTGCCCGCACGGCAAAGGGTCTCCGGACGGCGACGATGGAGCTGGCCGAAATCGAGGAGCGACTGCCGGAAGGGGCCACGGAAGAGCTGAATCTGGTGCAGACGGCGCAGCGTATCGTGGAGGGAGCCATGCGTCGCAAGGAATCGCGCGGAGGACACTACCGCAGCGATTTCCCGCGCTCCAAGAGTACTTGGCGCGGCAGGCACATCGAGTTGTGATGCATCCCACACCGGGCGAGCTCAGCATGGCGCATCTTTCCGTATGAACATCATCGTAGCCGACGACGACAAGGTGCTGTCCGCCATGATCTGCGGCGTACTCAACGATCACGGCCACATCACATTGCCGGCGTACGACTCGATCCAGACGATGATGTTCGTGATGAAGCAGCCGCCTGACCTGCTCATCCTGGATATCAAGATGCCGGGCGGCACGGGGCTGAACGTGCTCAGGAAGCTCAAATCGTCATCGAAGACGTCTTACGTTCCGGTGATCGTGATCAGCGGCATGCCCGATGAGAACATTCCCGCCGAAGTGCTGGAGCTTGGCGCTCGGCGCTTCCTCGCCAAGCCCATTGACCCAGATGTGCTGCTGGAGACGGTGCGCGACGTGTTCAGGTAGCTGACGCGAGCGCAGGGAGCGGGGTGGTACACGCGGCGCATTTCGTGGCCGCCAGCGGAATTTTCGTCAGGCAGTACGGGCAGTCCTTCGTGGACGGTGCGGCAGCGGGCGCGGGTCCCCTGAGCCTGTTCACCTGCCGTACGAGCAGGAACACGGCGAATGCAACAATCGCAAAATCGACAACCGTGTTGAGGAAGATTCCATAGTTGATCGTGGCGGCACCTGCCGCCTTCGCTTCGGCAATGCTGGCGTGGCGTGTACCGGACAGGTCGATGAACAGACTTCGCATATCCACCTTGCCGAGCGCGAGGCCGACGGGCGGCATGAGGATGTCTTCGACGAACGACGTCACGATCTTGCCGAACGCGGCACCGATCACGAGGCCGACAGCGAGATCAACGACATTGCCGCGCATTGCGAACGTCTTGAATTCTTTCAACATGGGTCGTCGTGCTGGGTGGATGGCATGGGCCGGAGCTGTCCGGAAAGCGGGGCGTACTTTCCTGATGCCGATTATGTTACGGAATGGGCAAGTCCGCAACGCAGTCCCGCTCGCGCGATGAGCAGATCGCCGAGCTCCAGTACCAGATCACGCATCTCGCGCGCGCGCGCAATGCGGTGATACTCGCGCACAACTACGAGCGCGCCGAGGTGCAGGACGTCGCCGATTTTGTGGGCGATTCACTCGGGCTTTCCCGTGAAGCCGCCAGGACGAACGCAGACGTCATCGTCTTTTGCGGCGTGCATTTCATGGCCGAGACGGCCGCGGTGCTGTCGCCGCAGAAAACGGTTCTCCTGCCCGACATGGCGGCGGGATGTTCGCTGGCCTCGATGATCGACGCGGAGCAGCTGCGCGCGTGGAAGGCGGAACATCCGGGTGCAGTGGTGGTCTCGTACGTGAACACCACTGCCGAAGTGAAGGCCGAAAGCGACTATTGCTGCACGTCGGGGAACGCGCTGGAAGTGGTCAATGCCATTTCGCGCGACACGGAGATTCTCTTTTGCCCCGACATGTTCCTGGGTGCGCATGTAAAGCGGTTGAGTGGCCGCGACAACATCCACATTTGGATGGGTGAATGCCACGTGCACGCGGGCATCGATCCCGAAGACATCCGGCGCAAGCGGTCGCAGCACCCGAACGCGGAGTTCCTGGTGCATCCGGAATGTGGCTGCACCACGAGTGTGCTCGAGGCCATGTCGGCAGGCGACATCGAGCCCGAGGGCGCGCAGATCCTGTCCACGGAAGGAATGATTCGTCGTCCGGCGCAATCGAGCGCGGACGAATTCATCGTGGCAACCGAAGTGGGCATCCTGCATCGCCTGCGCCGCGAAAATCCGGATAAGCGGTTCTTTGCCGCGAACGAGCGCGCGTCGTGTGCGTACATGAAAGTCACGACGCTCCCAAAGGTGAAAAACGCACTCGAGCACCTCGAGCATCGCATCACGGTTCCTGCCGCCATTGCCGATCGTGCCCGTCTCGCCATCGAGCGGATGATTGCCATTGGTGGAGTGCCCATCGGTGTTCCGGCGCCGAGCACCGGCGACCCGGGCGAATAGCGCATGGAGCCCGGGGATTACGGCCGAGAGGCACCGCGCACCATCACTCCACTCGGCACACCGGCCGTGAGCCGCGATGGGCTGCTTCGATTTCCGTATTCGAACACCGAGCTGCACGCGCTGGT
>JAQBPY010000340.1 GCA_028287285.1 Gemmatimonadota bacterium | reverse complement strand
ATATTGCCCGTCACGTGGCAGAATCCTTCTGGACGCTCTTTGACGCCGAGGGCGTGGCCAGGATCACAGAGGCCATTGAAAACAGGGAGATCTTCTGATGAGAGACCTCGTGCTCGTCCATGGCCGGTCGCAGCAAGGCAAGGATCCCGCTGCGCTGAAAGCTGAGTGGCTATGCGCGCTGGAGAAGGGCTTGCAGAAAAGTGGATTGACGCTGCCCATTCCCGAGAACCGAGTTCACTTTCCGTATTACGGGCAGGCACTGTTTGATCTCGACAGCGGGGTGGATCCCGGGCAGATCGCGGAGATCATCGTCAAAGGGCGAGGGAACGGCGCTGCGGACATGGACGAGCGGAAGTTCATTACCGCAGCCCTCGAAGAGGCAGTGGCGTCGCGCGGCATTTCCGAGGATGAAGTGTTCGCCGAGGCGGCAGCCGCGGGCGATGGCGCTGTTTCCCAGGTGATTGAGCGTGGTCCGCTGAACTGGCGGTGGGTTCAAGGCCTCCTTCGGGTCATCGATCGTCGCGTTCCGGGCGGAAGTGCGGCAACGCTCGCTGCCGTCACCAGCGATGTCTTTCGATTCCTGAAGACGTTCGGTGTCCGCGACATCGTGGAGCTCGGGGTGCAGAAAGCGATGCCGCCAGATGCGGACTGCGTAGTGGTCAGCCATTCGCTGGGAACGGTGGTCGCCTACAGTCTGCTCAGGCGCGAGGGCACCGCGCAACGCTGGCACGTACCGCTGTTCGTGACGCTCGGCTCGCCGCTTGGTGTGACGAAGATCCGGGCGTCGCTCGCTCCCGTGACACGGGCGGCGTGCATTGGATCATGGTTCAATGCCATGGATCCACGTGATGTCGTGGCCCTTTACCCGCTCGACGTCGAAAACTTTCCGATGACCCCGCCAATCGAGAACAAGACTGACGTGGACAACTGGACGGACAATCGCCACGGCATTGCCGGATACCTCGAGGACGCCGAGGTCGCGCGGCGCATCCACGAAGCGCTCGTTGCACCATAACAGCCTCTCCTCACCGACTTCTCCGGACCGTACGTAAATGCTATCTGCATTTTCCCATCATCTGCTGTTTGTCGGCGTCAACAACGGCATATCGCCGGAGTTGCGCCTCAGGGCAGCCGAGAGCGACGCGCAGCACATATCGGATGCGTTTGCTGATCTCGGCTACGCCAACGCCACCGACGATCCCATGCGCATGTGCGCGACGATCACCGGAGCATCCGCCACGACTGCGGTGATCACGGCGCGGCTGAATGCCATCAGAGACATCAGAAAATGCGATCTTCTCTTTGTGTATTGGGCAGGACACCTGAATCCGCAGGATGATCGCGGATTTCTTGTTACGGGCGAGACGTCGGCGTTCGACCATCACGATGAACAGATCGCACTCGAGCAGGTGGTAAGGGCGATGCTGGCAGCGGACGACGTTCGGTACCGTGTGCTGATGCTGGACGTGTGCTATGGCGGTCGGGCAATTTCCGAGCTTGCACAGCGCATCGTGAACGATGCCGGTGGCGATCGGATAATCGATATCGTCGCAGCATCAGACGCGCATTCTCCGGCATGGCAACGTGAGCACGGGCCGCTTGCCGAAGTTTTTCTGCCGGAGCTTGCCGGCGTGGTGCCGGATGGTGAAGGAAAGACAAGCTTCTCGATGCTGCTTGGCCGCGTTGCGTCGGCGCAGGCTGCGTTGGGCGTGACACGCGTTGTTCTTGGTGCGGGAGACATCATCATTCCCGTGCGACGCAAGCCTCAGCGCGGCGGGCACATGGACATGGGTGCCGACCCCCTGGAACAGTCGATGGGCTATGCGGTGCAGGCGTTTCGGGACTACCTGAACCGCAAAGTCTCCGGCAATGTAGAGCTGATCTATTTTCTCAGCTATGACGTGTGGGACGGGTGTCTGGTTTACGACGGCCTTGTCCAAGGCAGTATCGAGCAACAACTCCTGGAGTATGTTCGGCGGCAGTTCCTCGATCGCGACCGCTTGCGAAGCAAGTATGAAGAACTGCGAGCGCGCGGGGACGGCGCGTCCACCGGTACCCCGGCTACCCTGGACGGTGGAGTGCTAGGAGCGGCCGGAGAGTGTTTCCGCGATGCACTGGCAGCGACCAGCCAGGGCCCGGCAACGGATCCTGTTCAGCACCTCCGGTACCTGGGCAATCTTCGCAACTACAGCAGCGAGTACGCCACGTACGATCATCTGCTCGGTCTTGGCTCGTGTCTGTACATCCCGGTGGTCGGCAAGTTCATCCCGGTCCCTCCTTCCGGGAGCAGTGCTCAGGATCGCGTGCCGTTGGGGGGCGTGCTGATGGCGGTCAATCGGTCGAGCTACGGCTTGGAACCTGCACAGCCAGATGCCAATGCGGTCTGGAAGCGCGCACGAGAGTCGTTTCAGGATGTGGTGGGCAGCGCCGAAGCGCGGCGAGCGGACAAGGACATCGGAGAAGGGATCGCGCGCGCACTCGCGGGGTCGGCGGCGCCTGGTGCTGGTGAGGGAGACAATGAGGTTCATCATTTTCTCCAATGTATTGGCGGTGTCTATGCGCAGCGCGCACGCCGCCGGTCACGCCTGCGTCGCGTCATCCATCCGCAGTTCGTCAAAGGAGCTGCCCGCGCTCTGGAACTCACCAGCGTGCGAAAGGAGCGCGAGGAAATGATTCGCGGGCTGGTGCAGAAGATCCGGGATGATCGCGCGCAGGATGGGCATGGCGCCGCGGCGGCGTGGGCACAGCAGATCCGCGACAATGGCATTGCCAATCTTGTGGATGTTCGGAGAAAGGATGAGGTGTTGTTGGGGTGGGACTACCTCATCCCACTCATCTGGCGCGATCTCAAGCTCGTGGAGAGGCGTCTGGGAATCGAGCGGGACAACAACATCAATGAATCGGAAGCGCTGGAGCTTGCGGCCATTGCGGCGCAGCGAGAGCTGCGACTTCCCGTTCCGATCCCGCCGGCGGTCCTTGCAACACCGCCAAGCTGGGATGATTTCGTGCGGAGTCGCGCGATTGCGCCGGACATCCATGCAATGGATGACCCCCGCCGAGATATGGCAGCGGGTGATACCATCAGCTATCACTTTCGACAGATCGCCCGACTCATCGACGACTTGCGCGATGGGCGATCGAGCGCGGTGGATGCACTGCTGCGAGCGATACGAACACTTGCTCCGGTAGGGGAATACCTGGAAGGGATCGGCGAGCTCGAAGCAGGGCTTGCCAGCGGGAAACGCAGGGAGTATCTGCACCAATTGGCGCATACTGTTCAGGTATGGCTGTTGGGAGTCTGGATCCTGGAGCCGCGTGCGAGCAGCGGGGCGCGCGAGGCCGATCATGTCGCCCTCAAGATGCAGTCCTTCCTAAGGGGACGGCTCGAGGGGGAACGGCAGGCTGGTCCACCCCAGCAATCCCTTCTCGCGTATCTGAATGCGTGGATAGCACCCGGGGAGGCGGGAAAGACCGGGACTTTATCGGTCGCGGGCGACCACGCCACGCTGTTCTGGGGTCTGGTGACCGCAATGCACGATCTGACGGAGCCGGTGCAGCATTTCGACGATTGGTCCCGCCAATTCTTTCTGCGGTATTTTCGTGATTGGGCGGCGCGAAAGGATCGCAGCAGTCCGATTCTGCTCGATGTGTTGCACCATACGCGATACCCATTCTACAAGAACGCAATTACGGGGCTGTACCCGGCACACAAGCGCAACTGGCTCGAGTCAGTGTTCTATATCGAGCTCACACGCTGGGTCAGTCATGCGGTCTCTGGCTCACTCCTGCTTGTCTACGAGCTCGAAAAACACATGATGCCGCCCGGAAAAGACATGCGTCCTCGGGCGACGTCATACAGTGACGAGCCGTGGCGGCGCGCGATCAGCTTTCTCCGGTTCGTGCCAACCCACGATGAGTCGGCGGAGCTTCCAGAGCAGTTCCTCCTGATGCCGGCGTATCTCGCGCACGCGATCGCCTTGAGTCACCTCGGCGAGATCGTGGAACACTGGAACGAGACATACCCAAAGGACGTCTCGGGCGATCCGAAGTATCTCACCGACGTCACGGACACGTTCAAGATCGACTATGCCAGCTTTCCATTGACCTTCCTGCTCGGTCTTGCCGAGGTTTTGCTGGACGCGCCGTCCACGGTTGCCGATCCGAAGTTGGACAGGTCTGTGCCGCAACCTGCCCGATCCGGTCCTGCGAGCGTATTCTTCGTGAACGGGGTGTTACATGGGGTCGAGGGAGCACCCATAACGATCACGATCAGTGTGTGGCTCGATGACCTTGGCGAAGAGTCGCTCACATACGACCGGGATGATATCTCCGAGCTCTTTGCTCGCTATGACGCAGCGCCTGTCGACATCCAACCAGGACAGGGACTTCGGCTCGAGGATTTGCGCACGGCGCAATCGGCACCCCAAACCTTTCGCAGCACAGGAGACTACACCACTCTGCGTAATACACATTGGCAGCAGAAAGGGGGTCCGCTCCACATTGCCGCGCCCGCGTATGACATCGTGCGGATGATGCAGCACCTGAAGTCGTTTCAGACGCGATATACCTGTGGAAAGCGTTTTTCTATTCGCTTCCAGAACGTTGCGACGCTCGATCAGTCAGACAAACCGCTCATGGAAATCGTGCTGGCCTGAATGGTCTTCACAGCAACGTCATGTCAATCAACGACGATGTCTCTCCTGGGGCGCCATGGGACCCTCGGTACCAGGCGGCCGGACCGGAACGCCTATGGCCGGATGAACCGACAATTCGGTGGTTGGATCTGGAGGCCTGGCACGCGGCCGGGGTTCGGACGGTGCTGGACGCCGGATGCGGCGACGGCAAGAACCTCGCGGCACTCGTCCGGAGCGGGTTCCATACCATTGGCGCAGACCTGTCCGAGACTGCCCTGGCGCAGTGTGCGATGTTTCTGCGTACGCTTCACTTCGACGGACGGTACGAGTTCCTTCCAGCTGGGCCGCTCGAGCACATCGGCATGCCCGCCGGCGCGGTGGATGCCGCGATCTGCATCGACGTGCTGGGGCATTTACCCAAGCCGCGGCCCGTTCTCGAGGAGGTCGCGCGGCTCATTGGGGCCGGTGGGTTTCTCTATGCCTCCGTCTTCCATCCCGATGATGGATCGCGTCTGGGACCACGCATGCGATCCGGCAACACAAGTACCGAGGGATGGTATCTGCCGTCGTCCCCTGATGCCGCTCATACGGAATACTACTTTTGCTACTACTCGCAGGCTGATGCCGAACAGTTGTTCTCACTGGCGGGATTCGAGATGGTGAGCCTCGAGCCGCGTACATGGTTCGAGCCGCCCCATACCGGTTATCGTGACGAGCCGCACGTGCACGTCAGCTGGTTCTGCCTGCTGCGGCGACGATAGAGAGACAAAGCACGAATTGTCCGGCCCGTGTCGTCGCCTGTGACTCTCCGTGGCGCCACCATCCCCCACTCGACGATCGACATGACGGAATCCGAGAACAACAAGCATCTGGCCTGGTTTCTCGGCCCGAAGGCGGAGAACGCTGATATTGTCGAACAATTGCTTCTTCTCATATTGCGCGACTACGTGCATTGGCGGAAGAACTATTTTCCCGGCGACGCCATCCTGATCTCCAAAGCCCTCCAGAGGGAGCAGCTCGAGCAACACGATGCCCTGAACCAGCGGGTACACGAGCTCATGGCGCAGCTGAGAAGGAATTTTCCATTTTACAGCCCGAGATACCTCGCGCACGAGCTCTCGGATCAGCTCATTCCGTCGACGCTGGGTTACATCGCTGGCATGTTGTTCAATCCCAACAATGTCACCCCGGAGGCAGCGCCCGTCACGACGCATCTGGAAGTCGAGGCGTGCAATGCGGTGATCACGATGCTTGGGTATCGCACGCCGCCGGATCTCCCGCCGCCGGGAGAGGACCTCGAAGAATATTACAGAAACGCAGCCGGTACGGAGTACGCCTGGGCTCACCTGACATCCGGCGGAAGCATTGCCAACATCGAGGCGCTCTGGATCGCACGGCAGGTGCGCTATCTGCCGCTCGCCATCCGGCAGGTTGCCGCCGATCGGCACCTGGACTTGTCCGTCAAGACGGCGAAGGGAGAGTTGCGACAACTTGAAACGCTGACGGAACGGGACACGCTGGATATCCGACCCAATGATTCGATCTTTCTTCTCGGACGCTATATCGACGCGATCTCACGTTCGCGAGCAGCGAATGGACGACGCAGCGCCGATGACTCGCGGTTGGCGTGGGACCTGCTTGATCAGACCCGGTACTCTCTTGCCGGTGGCGTCGGGGAGGCTTTCAGCACCTTTCCTCCCGTCATTCTCGTAGCGGGCACAGCGCACTACAGCGTCAGCAAAGCTGCCGACGTACTCGGCATTGGGCGCAACAACATCATTCATATCGATGTAGACGAACATTTCCGTCTCGATACCAGACATCTCGTGGCGACGCTCGAGCGCATGCGCCGAGAGAATCGTGTAGTCCTCGCAGTGATCGCGAGCGCCGGAACGACAGAGGAGGGCGCCGTTGATCCCATCGACAAGATCGTGTCGTTGCGCGCGGACTGGGAGCGAGAACACAACGCGTCGTTCTGGTTGCACGTGGATGCTGCGTGGGGCGGCTTCATGCGCAGCCTGCTATGCCTCGAACCGTGGGCCAAGGCTGAAGCTGTCGCCCAAAAAGTCTCTCGCATTCTGAACATCGCACCTGTCGCGGCCGCACCCAAAGGACTGCGGGAGTGGCACGTGCGCTTCGCAGATCATCTCCGCGCGGCCATCGGACCGCGGCCGAACGATCCGGCCGCGAGCAACGCTCAGTCCGGTTTCACCATTTCGGGAGGTGCGTTCCACGCACTGGATACTCGTCTGGACAAACTGTCCGGCATGTTGGCAGGAGAGCGATTCGATGAATATGCCGAGGGCCTCGGACGCCTTTCCAAGGAATTGAAGACTGCGTTCAGACCGCCGCTATCAGATGATTTCCACCTCAATCTCAACGATCATCTGACGTACCTCTCGAGCTATTGCCAATCGCGTGTGATGATGCCGGACAAACAGATGAAGACCATTCAGTGGCCATCACGCGACGTCTTCAGCGCCTTCCTGGCATTTTCGCGCGCCGACTCAATTACCGTGGACCCACACAAGATGGGATTTGCTCCGTATCCGTCTGGCTGTGTGGCGTTCAAGAATGATCGTGTGCGCACCTTCATTCAGCAGAGAGCTCCCTACATCACGTCGAACAAATTCGATGCGGCCATTCATGTGCCGCCCAAACATGCGCGGCGGGATCATGATGACGCTCCACCGAGAACCGTCATCGAATCGTTCGGACCATACATGCTTGAAGGATCAAGGCCGGGCGCATCCGCGTCCGGATTGTGGTTGTCATCGAAAACCGTGCCGCTGACGATGCACGAACATGGTGCGATCGTGCGCGGATCCGTGCTCGCTGCCTGCGCATTGTTCGAATGGCTCGCACGGTGGAACGCCGCGATGGACGATGTGGGCTCCGGCATCGACTACAGCTTCATTCCGCTCAGCAGCCAGCGTCCCGATACGAACCTCGTGACATTCGTCGTCAAGAAGAAATCAGCGAACAGGCTTCACGATCTGAATCAACTGACGCGGGCTGTATATGAGCGGTTCAGCATCCAGTCGGAGCTCGGCGACCTTCAGTACAGCTACGCGCAACCATTTTTTCTCTCGCGAACCACCATGGAGCCGCCCGAGTATTCGTTCTCGCAGCTGCGGCCGTTTTTCACACGCGCGAACATCCCGCGCACCAGGGAGCGGGAGTTCACACGCGAGGGGCTGGTAGTGTTGCGTGCAACGGTGATGAATCCGTACATCACACCAATGGCGTCCCTGACGAACGAGCACATGATCCAGCGCTTCGTCGAAGAGCTCGCGGCCTCCGCGCAACATCATGCGCGGGCGCTCTAAAGCGCACCGGTCTTTGCAGTAGCCAGATATGCGCTCATTTTGCGATCGCAATTGGAAGCGCAATTGCCAGGGGCCAGCCGATCATGGTCACCAGACCGACGAGACGTCGCGGTGCCGCGAGATTTTGGATTGATTCCGGTGCCGACATCAGCCTCGTGCGGGCGATCAGCGTCAGGACGGTCAGCGCAGGGACCTGCATGATGCACAGCACGACGAATTGGCAGCCGATAGTATCGCGATGATACCAAAAATCAACTTGATCAATGTCCATAGAATGGACCTGTGCTTCGACGCGGTCATACCAGCCGTGGATACGAAGGGAATCCCTTTGCGAATTTCTAACGTCGCACGGTCAATGGCAGTGTCCTTGAATCGCTCCATGGCTGTCGGCTTCGCGTCGTGTCCGGGATTGTCATCGTTCCGTTCTGAGATGATTGTTGGTCAGTGCTGAATGGTCAGTAGCCGATTGATCGTTTCAAGCCTGCAACAAGTGCGCGCTCTGCGATGTCTCGCAGTCCGGACTGGCCGTCCCTGAACACGCCTTCCTGGAGCATTTGCACGCACTGCGTTCGCAGATCCCGATTATTTGACCGGAGGAGTGCCGCGAGCAGCCGTTCCGCGTCGGAGCGAATGGACGGATCTTCGCTGGCAACGATGATCCAGGACCGGATGTGTTCGAAGAACGCCCGCCGGAAGTACCGAGCGCTCTCGTGCGGAAAGAAATAGTAGAATCCCATGAACACATCTTCGAGAAGGCTGGCGATCTGTTTCTCGGCGCCGGCAATTCTCGATATCGAGAGCAGGATGAGGTTCGGTGCGGACGCTGCAGATGAACGGTTGAATTCGGAGACCCCCAACTCGACGTGATTGCTTCCGCCCAGACTTGCGGCAAGTCCGTCTTTCTGCAGGAACATGAGTGCAACGAGCGCCCGCAGGCCCTCGGAGCCGCGAAACCATTTTCGCAATTCCGTGAACGCTTCGAGCGGCCCGACTTCGATGCACAGCGAGATCAGGGCAAACTGAAGTTCCATCATTGTCTGGAATTGTTTCTCGAAGATCTCCCTCGCGAGGCCAAACAGCTGGATGCGGCACAGCTCGAGCGTGATGGTCTCGGGATCACTCAACGAGCGGTCCTTCTCGGCGCTCAGTCGGCTCAGGAACTTGTCGATCTTCTGCATATTCGCGATCTGCGGCGCCAGCCTGTCGTCCGCGATGGCGCGGAGGCGTTCCATCGCAAAGACCAGATCGTGCCCACCGATCTGCCGATATGTCGCGATTGCGGTTCGCCCACCCTCACGATGCGACGACTCGGCAATGTGCGCCAGCTTCTCCAGGCAGAGCTCGATGTACCGGCTGTCGTCACTCGCCAGAATACCGTGATACATGTAACCGACTGCGGCACGGAGGGAAAGTTTCTCGGAACGAGCCCAGCGTCCGATGAGTGGAAATGCCAAACCCACCGCATCCAGCTCGCCGATGCGGCCGAGGATTCGCGCCGCCAGCATACTGACGTCGGGTTCGCCCGTTTGCACCACCTCGATGAGCGGCGTCCACAAGGACAACAGCAGAGAGCGTGATTTATCGAGAAGCTCGCACCACAGCCGTCCAGCGCGACGCGCGTCATTGAACCGCAGCATGTCACGCCCGCTCGCTGCGTCCCGTGCAATCACCGCATCGGCGCGCTCGAGGTTCGAGGTATCGGAGACGCTTCGGCGTCCGTATGAGGGTTTTGCATCGACACCCTGGACGCGGATTCTGATCCTTTCGTCGAGTGCGCTCTTCAATCGGGTGAAGCTGAGCCACGGCACGCCACCGGAATCGGGAAGGCATTGCACGAGTCCGAGCACGAGCGCGAAACTCCAGGCGTCGTAGTCATCGATCATGTCCCCGAAAATCCATGTTCCAACGTCGTCGATCTGATCGAACGCGTGATGGACGTTCGCGATCGTCGTGACATTCTTGTAGTGATGCGTCACGAAACGGATGATTCGAGGAGCGGTTCGCGCACGCTCGACGATCACGAGACGTGTTGCTGCATCCAGTTCATTGGCCGCACCCGTGGCGCCAATGGTCGTCTCCAGACACTGGAGCAAATGGGCCTGGCTCAGCGGACGCAGCTGGCGGCACAATCCGATACTTGCCAAGGGCACCATGACAGCGCCCATCAGGTGCGCCTCGCTCGTGAAGACGAGCCGCAACCTGCTCGCCGCGAGTCGATCCACCAATCTGTCCAGGGAATCCTCGGTGCAGCGTACGAGGAAGTCGCGAAGGTTCTGATTATTCCGGGACAGGACGTCCTTGAACATGATGACGCGCTCGGGCCCTTTGTTGCGAGGCTCAAGCATGTCGTGCATGTCGATGCGCATGCGGTTGTCGAGCGATGCTACATGCAGAGGCTCGAGCAGATCGTCTCCGGTCGCGGTACGCAGACAATGGACGAGTCGAAGTGCGGCCGCCGTCTTCCCACTGTTTCGCTCGCCGACGATGATGAGAAACCGCCGATTCTGCAGCACGTCGAGCAGGATGGCTTCCTCTGCGGAATCACCGAGAAAGGATGCAGCGCACCGTGCTTCGACGACACGGGAAATTGTCGGAACGCTCTTCAGGGAAAAGGCCCTCGAGACTGTCGCCTGATCGCTGACGTAGAAATTCTTGCACTCGTTGATGAACTGAATGTCGTCCGAGCTTAGGGTCCCGATCTGAATGTTTTGCTGGGGACCTTCGTCCGTCCTTTCCTTATGATCGGGATCATCCAAGGCACCGCCCGCTACCGGAGCCGTCGTGTCAGGCCGTACTGATTCCTTTGAATCAACAGTCTCGACGGCCGCGACTTCGACCGGCACGGTTGGCGTGCCCGAGTGGGGAATCTCAGGCCCGGGCCTAGCCGTCTCGAGATCGGCCATGTCTAGGCGAACCGGCGGATCATTGCATCTCCGTCGAGTATCCGTTGGACGTAGTCGAAGAGCTCGGGAGACAATCCGGAGCGCAACCGGATGCCGATGGATTCCAACTCTGCCCGATAGCGATCGACGATTTCCTTATCCGCGCCGCGGCCGAGCTGGAGCTCGGCAAACCAGTGCATCACGAGTGCGACGAACAGCTTTCGGTCCAGCTCATCCGGAATCGATGCCGCCTTTTCCTGTGCGATCCCCAACTCCGTTGCCAGCTCGCCCGCATTTCCCGCAACCAGCCGCTGAGTGCGGGACGATCCATTCAGCATTCCGATGCGAGCATCGGGCGCGGGCGCACCCCCAAACGACACCTGGAGGGCCTGCGCAACCAATTCACTCGCCCGGACGAGTTGTTCCGGACTCCGTATTTCTTCGGCGACTTGCGAGAGCGCTTTGGCGGCCGCCGCCATGCCCTGTACCTGGAACTGTGCCGCCAGCTCGAGCGACGCAAGCCTGTTCTCGTGGATCTGCTTCTCCACTCGAAGGCGATATCGCTTCTCGATCACCTCGTTCTCGAGCTCGATGTCGTACAACTCCTGATCGTGCTGGCTCTTGCGGTCTGCATTTCGAATTTGCGTTCCAGCCGCCGAGGTGCGGACCGCCCGCGCGGTGGCCGTCTTCTCGAATTCCGCCTCACGCTCGTCGACAACACCCTGCTTCACCACGTTGACGTCTTCGGTTGTCAGGTGGAGAGCAGCATCGATCCCCAGCACCTCGACTCCCGTGTCGCGCGCGAACTCCCGGATGTGAACGAGCTCCGTCTCCCCCATGATGCGGGGAAGTAGGCTGGCGAAATTGTTCCTTACCTTGCTGTCGACTATGACATTCCACTCGATCGCCATCGCCTTGCCTCCGAGCAGTCGCGTGACCTCCTCACGCACTCTCCTGAGCGGATCATTCGTCAATCCGTCCACAAGCAACCTTGCATCACCCGCGCGGTAACTCAGCGTAAAGGTGAGATCGAATTCATGACCCAGCGACATGTGCTCGAAGCGCTCCGTGAATTGGAAACGAAGGCTTCGTGCCATGTTCACCGCGTATGACGCGTACTCCGGGTCTGGCGCGAGGAATTTCTTTGTCCTTGGACGAAACCCCTCGCCTTCGTTGACGACACGATAGAACTCAAGCCCATGATCGACGAGCTCATACACGACCAGGCAGTGGCCCAGCCTGGCGCCCACGCCTTTTCGCTCTTCCGAAACGAGCTTCTCCATCTGTGTGACCGATATAGCCGACATGTGATATCTCCGGACAACGAGTTCAATCGCGGTAAATGCGGATATGCGGCCAGGGCGCCGCGTCGCCAAGCACATTCTCGTGGAGCTGCAGAGCCGTGAGCTTCCCGGAGAGCGTCGTGACCGCCACCTCGATCAGCCGATCGGCTGCCTCTTCCCACGAGTCAACACCGGCCGCGACTTGTGCTGCGATTGCCGCGCTCACCGTGACCTCACGCGTAGTGTCCTGTCGTTCCATTTCCGTGGTGAGCGCGACGAGTGGTGCAGTCGCGGCTTCGATGTCGTCGAGCAGGCGCTCTGCCAGTACCGGACGGCAGCTCGCAACTGCTGCCTCGACGGCAGCCAGAAAACGAAATATCTCCAGCCCCTTCGATTCCAGATTTGTTGCATCGGGACGACGGTCGCGCAGGACCCCAAGGCGTGCAATACGCGCCTGCAGCGCCGGTGCAATGGCCGATACGTCCGATCGTTCGGCCAGAAGGTGCTCGTTTTCGCGCAGACATTGCTCCGCAACAAATCGAGCCTGCCGGTACTCAGCCGCGGAAAAGAGAATGACGGCCGTGGACTTCAGGCGAGCGATGCAGTTGTTGGTGGGGAGCATTGCAGGATCACCGCCCCGGAGTGCGGCCAGGAGATCGCAATGTCTTCGTTCGGCGGCCTTGATGCTCCGGCTTGCCGCCGCGGCGAGGATGAGCGAGGCGCTGGCCGCAGCCGCACGCTCGTGCCACCCCAGCGTCTCTCTCCATTGGCCGGCGCGATTTGCCAGCCGTCCATTCAGGAGCGCACGATCAAACTCGGCCGAGGTGACATTTACAGGATGTCTCGTGTGGAGATACTCCTCCCAGTCTCGCCGTGCAGCCGCGTAGTGCTCGATGAGCCCTGAGAACGCGTCCGCGAACATCGCCCTGAGCTCCTGGCTGCGGAGCAAACCTGCTTCAAACCGCCATACCGAACGGCGCAATGCACTCATCGCGCGCTACTCCGTGTCTGTTTGGGCGCCGAGAAGACGATCCGTAGCTCGATGCGGCGATTCAGTCCGCGCCCCTCGGCGGAATTGTTGCTCGCAATGGGATCGTGTTCCCCGTGGCCGTTGGCCGACAACTTTGCGGGGTTGATTCCGTCATGGAGCAGAAAGGACACGACACTGAGTGCACGGCTGGTGGAGAGCTCCCAGTTGTCTCGCGGATAGTCCGGCCGCGCGAAGGTCGAATTGTCCGTGTGGCCTTCCACCTGGATCTGCTCGTACCGTGCGACGTCCGCTCGCGTGAGCACATGCGTCAGACGACGAAGAATGGATTTGCCATCGTCCTGCAGCAGGTGGCTGCCTGGCGGGAACAGGATGCGGTCGCTGAAACGAATCTGGAGAAGATTCGGTGATGTCTCGAGCGACATCGCCCTGGCGGCCAGCTCCCTCGGGAACGTCTTGCCAAGTGCAGTGCGCAAAGCGCTCTGCTCACGACCAATACGCGCGGCTTCGAGCGTATCGACATTGAGGGCCGACTGGATGAAATTCTGCAGCACGAACACCATGAGAATCGCGATCAGGATATCGACGAAGCTCGGCCAGTATTCGATTGGCGTCCTGACGGTGCCGTAGCTGTCGAGACGGTTCGCACTCATTTCAGCGTGCGATGATGTAGACGACCAGCGCCATGTTAAAGGCGGCCAAAAGGCCGCAGACGACGCGTGTTTGTATGGGCCACGCACCGACCGCGCGCTCGCGCTCGTAGACCTTGATCAGCCGGTCAACACGAGTGAGTCCCGCGATGGCATTCTGCTCGGACTGCCTGAGGAAGTTCGGCAACGACTCCGTGAGGTTGACGACGGAGTGGCTCAGGGCGCCCATCTGGTCGATGACACCGGCCAGACGGCCCACGACGGTCTGAATGCGCTCCGACGCTTCTGTCTTCGTCGATTGGCGGACGGCATCGATGATCTCGATGAAGCCTTTCTCGATCGCGCTCAATTCCTCGAGCGACTCCTGATTGTTTCGTGCAATGGAATCGAGCATGCCAAAACTGTCCTCGAGCTTGATGCTCACCTTCTCGAGGAGGCTTTCGTCCTCGGTGGCAGGGACGGTCGCTGGCAGGAGCTCACTCGTGGTAAAGCGGTCGAGCCGATCGAGGAATCGCGCCTGTGAATGTCCCAGACGAAAATTCAACCAGGAAACGGCGATCGATGCAACGAGGCCGGCAAGGGTCGCGAAGAAGCCAGTCTTCATGCCGCCCAGCACTCCACGAATCTGATTCACGGAAGCGGTCCAGGAGTCCATCGTCACCTGATTCAGGTCGGCCGGTACGGCGGAGCCGATCTGCTGCACCATGATGAGCAGACCCGTCACCGTGCCGAGGAGCCCGAGCATCATGGACATATTGGCAGCGAAGGCCGGGAACGACAGCCACTGAGCCGATGATTCCCTGGCAAGTGTCATGTGCTGCAGGGCGTCCAGGCTCACCTTCACCTGCGACATCCGCATCGTCCTGATCAGGGACAGGCGGTCCCAGATGATCGTTTCCTTTGAGAGGCCTTCCGTGAGCGTGTCGATGTCCACGAGCTGGCGAACGCGCACCTTGGTTGCATCGGGCTCGCCGTCGGACGTCTGCGCGTCCTCTCTGATGCGCCCCAGCTTGTCCGCGACGTATTCCAGTGCCCGCGTCTCGGTGTTCGAGTAGCGGTCGCGATGCCGCTCAGCCCAGACCGCGGCAAAGAGGCCGAGCAGCAGGATCACCACCATGAAGGCAGGGCCAGCGATGAGGAGCGTGTGTTGCCAGGGCGTCGTCATTCCCCGGATCTCACGTCGCCATGTCTGACGTTCGTGAAATCAACTGTATCCGCGCGTACGTCCCCAAGATCAATGGTCTGGCGTGCGCTGTGCGGAATATCGGCCCTGGACCCGTCTTTTACAGATACGTTGCCGACTCGCAGCGTTCGCGTGTTGATCATCTTCACCTTCACGTCCTGTACTGCAACCGGGGAGGCGTGTACCTTGTCAACCGTCGCAAAAGGCTGACGCACATCCACACCGAACTTTGCGTAAAAGGCCGGTGTCTCCGACTCCGAGCTGCCTTCGATCAACAGCCGGTTGACGCCGAGCGCAAATGCATCCTTTACGCTCGACCCGGACGCGAGAGCGCCATAGAGCGCCGACGAAAACAGGATTGCGGCCTCATCACTGATCAGCCGCTGCATGCCCACGGTGTAGTCGATGATCTCGTGAAAGGCGTCGGTGGTGGATTGCGAGTGACAGGCGTTGAGCACGACGAGACGAATGGACGTGCTGAATACACGAAACAATCCCGCCAGCGCTTCCTTGCTCACCGGTTTCGGGCTCCCACCATCGTCCTCGAGATAGATGCCGTCCCTGGCGGACGCATGTCCGGCAAAATGCACCACGTGCGGCTGGTGTTCGTTCAATGCGGTCTGGAGATCGCCGGTGCGGACGGCCCAGGCTGTGCGGAAATCCAGCGCCTCGCGCTCGTTGCCGAGCCGGATGGCCTCGTGAATTGCGCGTGCTTCGTGATCGAGCCGCAAGTGCGCGCCGTCAAACGGGTTGGCGGCAAGCAGCAGCACTCTGATCTTGCGTGTCATGAATGGTTTTGAGCGGTTGGCGGTAGGACGACGGCCGGGGGCGGCAGCAAACGCCGAATCCAGAGGAATGGGGCTTTCTGGTTAGACGGACGAACCCTCGTTTTTTTGCAGATCTTAGCGGCGCGATCGCCTCTGGCCGCGAGCGGGCACGAACTCTAAGTTTGCAAACGTCCTTTCCGCCTTTTCATCCAGGGTCATGTCGTCTCCGTCGACCAGCAACAGCGCGGACCTCGAACAGACCTTTCTGGCGCATCTCCCCCAGATCGAACGGATCATTGCCCTGCAGGTGCGGCGGCACCGGCTCGGCAAGACGGACGCCGAGGAGTTCGAGTCCTGGGCGAAGGAGCAGTTGATCGACAACGACTACGCCGTGCTGCGCAAGTTCGGTTACCGGAGCTCCCTGACGACGTACCTGACGACCGTGCTCGTCCGGCTCCTGAGCGACTTCCTGAACAAGCAGTGGGGGCGGTGGCGGCCGTCGGCCGCGGCGACCCGGGCAGGTCCGGTCGCACTGCAGCTGGAGAAATTGATCTACCGCGACGGTCTAACCATCAGGGAGGCTGTCACCGCTGCCCATTCTGCGCATCCGGAGCTCGATGAGCGAACGCTTTCCCGGATGGCGGCGCGTCTTCCACGACGTGATCGCCGGGAAGAGGTGGACCTCGATGCGGTGGTCCGCTCGAAGGATGCGCCGACGGTCGAGCACGGGTCCGCGGCCGCCGAGCGCGAGGCGTTGTGGCAGATGGTCGAGGAGGCGCTCAGGAGTGTTGTCTCTGACCTTCCACCGGAGGATGCCGTCATTGTCCGGATGCGCTTCTGGAAGTGCTGGTCCATTGCGAAAATCTCGCGCGTGCTGCGCCTCGACCAGCCTGCCCTTTATCCGCGGATCGACCAGATGAAGGCGCGGTTGCGGGCAGCACTCGAACAGCGCGGCATCAATCAGGCGGGTGTGGCCGAATTGATCGACGGCCTGGATACCCGGTGACAATGGGCCTGCGCGACAAAGCGATCCAATCGCCGCTCTATTACTATGAATCGTACGTGCAGTGGCTTCTGTCATCGTGAGTGGCCCTTATGAGTAACGAGACGGCACCCGTCAACAGGATCGCTTCGCCCGAAGACCTTGCGGCCCTGATCGACGGCACGCTGTCACCGTCCGAGCGGGATCGTGTGCTCAGAGTGCTCGCGCAATCAGACGAGGATCTTGCGGAACTCGGTGAAGCCAGCGCGATCCTTCAGGAGCTTCAGCAGGGGTATCGGGCAACGCCTGCGGCGCGGCGCCGGTGGGAACGATGGTCACGGTGGCGAACCGCTTTCGTGGTGGTGCCGGCACTTGCCGCCGCAGGAGTTGCGGGTGTGCTGATCACGCGGTCAGAGCCCAGGGCGTCGAGTATGGTGGGATTGGCGCGGGCGGTGCCCGTTGGTCATACAGGTCCGCAGTCCATGGCGGATGCATTCGGTGCAGATTGGGTCAATCCAGGTTGGCCAGAGGCGCGTGGCGATGGGGCGGTGAACCGGCCATCCACGCGCCTGTTCAGAATGGGCGTCCAGCTCGCAAAGCTCGAAGTTGCCCATTCGGCGGCAGATACCTCAGCAATGCGACTGGCAGTGGTTGCACTTCGCACCGCGGCGGCGACCACGAGTGCGCGCGCCAGGGTGATGGCGGTTGAGGCGCGCGGTATGCCCGTGGCTGCGGCAGACCGCACCACGTTGGCGAACGCGCTACGCGTCTCGGAAGGTGCGGAGATAGGCGTCTGGTTCGACCTTGGTGTGTGGTGCGAATCGGCGCGACTGACCGCGACGAACGCGACGCCGGCGGCCACTGTCTTTTTTCGTCCGTCGGGCATTGCCATGAGCACGCTGGACAACCTGATCGAGGCCAGCCAGCGGAATGCATCCGGACGGGGCGAGCACGAAGATCTCATTGCGGCGCTGCGTGTCGTTGCCGCACATCCTGTTGCGTCTGCGTCGGACGTGTCTTCCCTAAGCTCGCTCCTGAACACCGCAGTCCAGGCGGGCGGCCGCTGACAACATCAGTAATCCGCTGCACACTCATCGTCCTTGGCATGACCGTCGCCGCCTGCGGCGGCCAATCGAGCCTGCCGAACCGCGCCTTTCCACTTCACTCCAGCATTGCGAGCCGGCTCTCGGAAAGCCGGCCGTTCACGATGCGCCTCACAGGATCGGAGCGGTGGGGTCCCTGCCCCGCACGGAGCTCCTCCCAGATCGACCTCGGGCTCACGTGCCCGGACTACGCGCCATCCTCCGCACTGCTCGAGGCGGCGGCAACGGCGGCTCGGCCAGACCGGCCGCCGGAATCCTCCACGAGTGACGCACTGTGGGCACACGGGATCGCTGACCTTGTGACCTTCAAGGGCGACGTCAACTCTCTGCGTGCTGCCGAGGAACATCTCGAGGCGGCGCTGGCGCATGAGGAAACGGCGGGGCTGCGCAATGACCTCGCCGTTGTGCTCATGGCATCGTCGCATGGACAGGGCAACCTGGCCCTGTCGTTCACTGTGCTGGACCACGTCGAGCGGGCGTCATGGCATGACTCCGGATCGAGCGTCATCGCATTCAATCGGGCGCTCGCGCTGCAAAACGTCCATCTCGTGACAGAGGCTGCGGTCGCGTGGAAGCACTTCATTGCGACGGAGCATGATAGCGGCTGGCGCGCCGAAGGAACGCGCCACCTGGATATCCTCTCCAGGAACCCGCAGCCCGAGACGCCGGCACGTGATGGCGCGAGCGACCCGCAGCACGTACGGGAGAACGTCCTGGATAGCGTGCTTCTGCGGTGGTCCGCGGCAATACAGCGACATGATCTCATCGCGGCGAATCAGGCAGCGACGGATATGGCCGCAGCAGGCCGAGGGCTGCTGGCTGGCTGGGGGGATTCGTCGGTGACACACCTCGCCCATATGGTGGAGGTACCGAGCAGAGAGATTGCCGGAGCGGTCGCGCTGTTTGCCAGGGGTGCCGTGCGTTTCCGCCAACAGCGCTATGACCGTGCAACGCGGGATACGCTCGAGGAGGCTGCTCGACGGCTGCGGCGATTGCATGCCGCATCACTGGCGGGCTGGGACGAGCTCCTACTCGCCGGCACGTCCTACTACCTGGCCGACTACGGGGCAAGCACGGCGAGTCTGACCCGGATCGCTCGCGAGGCGCGTCTGCGAAATGACGTCGCGCTCGAGGCCCGGTCACGCTGGTTGTCGGCTCTCGTGGCGGCCCGGCAGGGGCATACTGCCCAGGCAGCGGATGCCTTTCGCGCCGCTGCCAGGCAGTTCGCGTCCATTGGTGAGCGCGCGAACAGTGTGGGAATGCGTGGGCAGCTCGCGGACGCGCTCTACCTGATGGGGCAGGACGAGATGGCCCTCGACGCGCGCGGCGAGATGCTGGCGGTGCTCGATGCGCGCATGGATGCGCGCCTCCGGGCGGGGCCGTTACTGGAGCTGGCGCGACAACTCGAAGCGACTGGCCTTGGCGCGGCGGCCATCGCCGTCCTGAACGAAGCGGTGCAATCCGCGGAACATACAGGCCGCCCTGGCGATCGTTCCGAAGCATTGATCCGGCTGGCGAGCGCCGAGGCGGGCGAGCACGAGATGCGCCTGGCGCGCGTGCATCTGGATTCTGCGACATCGCTCCTGCGGACGCTGGATTCGACGTCGAGCGCCCTGGCGGCACGACTGCACATGGAAAACCAGTCGGCGCGGGCGGCGCTTGCCGCAGACAGCCCATCCGTCGCCCTCCCACTCCTGGATGCTGTAGCCGCGTACTATGCCGGCCAGCGGATCTCCACCGGCCGCGCGCCGGTGCTCACCCGGCGCGCGCACGTGCGGCTCCAGCTGGGTGATGTGCGCGGAGCGGAGAGCGATCTCGATTCGGCTCTGGCGACGGTCGAGTCACTGACCGTGGCGCCAAATGCCGTCACGAACCGCCGCGCGCTTACAGCGGCTCGTCGAGATGTGTACGGCGAGCGAATCGAGCTCGCATTAATGGAAGGCGACAGCGCGGGCGCCTACCTCATGGCACAGCGTGCGCAGGGACGGCCACGCGAGGTGCCACGCGTAGTGCCACGCGTAGTGCCACGCGTGGTGCCACGGGAACATCTCGTGCTCGAGTATGTTGCGTTGCCACGAGAGACCGTGCTCTGGACGACAAATGCGTCTGGCCTGCACACCTACCGGGTGGCGATCAGCGCCAAACGTCTTGGCTCGCTCGTACGAAAAGCCGAAATCCTCATTCGCACCGGCGACGAAAGTGCGGCGTGGGACAGCACGTCGCGAGCATTATACCAGCTCCTGCTCGCGCCCTCGGCGGCCGAGCTGCAATTCGCGTCCGGTGTTACTATCGTGGCGAGCGGCCCGCTGGGCCGCCTTCCTTTTGGCGCGCTGCGGGACGAGCGCGGACGTTACCTGATCAACCGGGCGAGCATCACCTACCGCTCCTCCGTTGGCGACGCTCGCGAAGGAGCGGTGAATTCCCGCATCGTGTCAATCGTCGCAAACCCGGACTTCGATCGGGGACGCTTTCCGGGCCTTGCTCCCCTGCGCATGGCGAATGAGGAGGCGCGCGTCGTAGGCGCCCTGTATCCGGGCGCGACGATCGTGGCGGAGCGGGACGCCACGAAGGCCGCCGTGTTACGCCTCATGCAGCGCGCAACGACATTCCACTTTGCCGGTCATGCGCAAATCGTGGAGCAGTCACCGGGCCAGTCGCACCTGGTGTTGGCGCGAGGCGGTAATGGTCCGGAGGACGATGTCCTGACGGCGCACGAGATCAGTACGCTCGACCTTCACCGGCTCCGGCTCGTGGTGCTCTCCTCCTGCGGAACCCTGCAGCGCGGTCTGTCTCGAGACGACGCGGAGAACGGCCTTGCCCGCGCTTTTCTCGACGCGGGGGCCGGCGGCGCGATCAGCACGCTGTGGACGGTGATCGACGATGAATCGGCAGCGTTGACCATTGCGCTCCACCGCCACCTGGCGGCGGGGGAGCCCGCCGCGCGTGCGCTCCGTTCCGCGCAGCTCGAGTTGCTTTCCGGTGCTGCCGGCCCGGCGCTTCGTGCGGTGCGGGCATGGAGTGCGTTCAGGTACGAAGCGCGCTGACATAAAAGAACCGGACATGGCCGTCTAATCAGGACACCTCACGACTGTCCTGGAGACCACCATGATCGAAGTTGTGTTTCGCGGTCCGATTCTCTTTGTCTATCGGGGTACCGCCGTGCTGCGGGCACTGATTCCCGATGCTTCGCGCCCCCTGGCAGGCGGCAGGCACGCCGACCGCTCCGAGGCAAAGCTGCATACCGCCGAAATAGGCGTGATGGACCACAATCGCACGGAGCTACCGAGGACCACCCTGCGCCACATGCGCGTCAACGTTGTGGACGAGAGTGCTGCCCCTGGTAGGGCCTGTGAAAAGGACATCTCGTTTGACGCGCTGGTACCGCTGCACCGGCTCGTCAACCAGCAGGGGCAGCCACGCACAGTGAAACTCCGTCAGGACGCCGCTCCCGATTTCTGGTCGCACGCAGCCACGACGATCACGTTCACGGGGGGCATGATGTCAACAAGGAATGAGTCGCCCCTGACGTTCGAAGTTCCTACGACGCTCAACACCGAGGCCGTACCGCCGCGGCGCCTTCCACTGCTCTCCGTGTGGCGGCCAAACAGTGGTGCCGGGGTGAGAATCGAGATCACGCGTGCGGAGGGCGATGGAGAGCAGCGGGTGATGCACATGTCGGACGGGCAGACCGCCTTCATCTGCAATTGGGATGATCCGTCGCACTCGCTCGCCAGGATCGCCGAAATCCATGCTCCCCTCAAGGCGGGTCCAGTGGATGACAACGATTTCAAGTGGCTGTATCAGCTGCTGGTTCCGCCGGTGGAGGACTGGGCGCAGGCCATTGGACGCGGGAGGAAGCTTCCGGCGCCGCAGGCCGATTGTCCGAAGGAGCTGGTCAGACCGGCCGCGGCAAGTACGGGTCCGGTGATGAGAGGCATGCGGACCATCGATACGTCGACGTGCTTTGGCGGGAGCTGGTGCTGTGGACCGGATACCGATCCGGACGAATGCAAGTGAATCGTGGCCTCACGGCCATATGGACGAGAGGTGTCCCCATGTCATCCGGAATTCAGAGGCGGCCATTCACGCCGCTTCCGTTGCGGCTCAGGCAGGTGCTCGCTGGCGGGAGTGTCCTGCTCCTGATACCTGCGGCACTGCATGCCGCGACGCAACGGACAGGTCTGACCGATTCAGCGTGCGCTCGTGCGGTCGATGTCGTCTACATCGATGACATCTCGTGGTCCATGCGGGGCCGCGCCCACAACACAGTGGACCGGCAGCAGCTGGACTCACTTGTCCGCGCCGTTCCCGCGTGTGGAGAGGGGGGTATGCTCGTGACGGTGGTTGGTGCGCGGCCCGAGCAGCGCATGGCGGCTCTCCCGCTTGCGGCGCGCCCGGTGGGGACACCGTTGCGAGTCCGCGTCGAGGATACAGCGCACAACCCATTTGGCGCGCGCGATGCGCAGCGCGCGCAAAACCGTGCCGACTCGCTGGTCAAAGTGGAGCAGCAGGGGTTCGACCACGGAGCGGCGAGCGCGAGACAGAACTTCGTGAGTCACGTGACCAGCATTCTCGCGACTCCATTCGATTCCGCGCGAGGCTCGGCGGTGTGTCAGGCGCTCCGTGATGCGCGCGATTTCTTTGCACGGCCCAGGTCGCGGACCAGCACGCGTGTCATGCGGTTGCTGGTGCTCAACACCGACATGGACGCGACCGATTCCGGGACGCGATGTCCGGCGACGAACATCGCGGACGTCGTGCTGGCGTGGTCCGACCGCAGTCCGGTAGGTGTCGTGGTCGTTCCCGAGCCGGTTCGCGTGTTCACGTTGAAGGATATCATCACATTGCTTGGTGGAGGAGGAGATCGATGAGCCAGTCCATTCCTTATGCGGACAGCCTGGACCGTGCGACCGTACGGCAGGTGGAAGTCCTGGCGGATCGTGTTGCGAGCGGGCAGCGCGATCATCTGCATTTCTCGGAGAAGCTGGCGCTCGCGGCCAATGCGTTGAATACGCTGGACGTCAACGCCAGTGAGCTGCTCGAAGAGGCGGATGCGTTTCGGCCCCGCACCGTTGTCGTCGTCGTGCTCGGATGCTGCGTGCTGCTGCTCGACCAGCAGCAGTTGTCCGCGTTCGCCAAGCTGGTGGCGAGCCTGTCGGGGGCCAGCGACCCGTCGCTGTTCTGGATCGCGTCCATCGTGTCACTGGTGCTCATCGCCAGCGACTTCGGCGTGGGCATGCTGTTCTCGCGCCGCGATCTCAGCCTGGCGGCGAGCGTGCTGCGCGCGAGCGTGATCGGTACCCTTCTCGCTGTGCCGACCGTCATTACCCTGGCCACCTGCCTTGCCCGCTGGACGGATGACGCCGGGATGCTGCCCAAGGAGAAGATGTGGGTGACGATCGCGATGGTGGGCCTCACGTTTGCCGCGCATGCAGTCATCATCGCGCTGGCGGCGAGTGGTGTGGGTCCATGGGTGTACTATCGAGTCGCCCGCTTCTTCGCGCAGCGGCGGGTGCAGGTGTATTCCGACGCAGTCTTCGTCAGCCAGAAGGCCATCGACCGGGCGATGATCCGGTTCGAGCTCGGTGTCACCGAGCCAGTACGGTCCGAGTTACGTGCGCTCATCATGGACGGCCAGTATCAGTCGGCCGCTGGCAATCGTGAGAATGGCGTTAAAGGTGTGCGTGCACCCGGTGTGGGGACGACGTCCGGCGGCGCTTCCTAGTGGACTGTTTCTGAATTGCAGATAGCGGACGTTGTCGTCCTGAGCGAACCGAAGGACCTGTTTGTGCCGGTAAAAGAGCAGGTCCTTCGCTTCGCTCAAGGACGACCATGCTATCACACCTTGTGTAACAACCCAATAGCAACCGACCGTGGGCTGAGATCTCGCGGAATCACTTGCGTCGTTCTCACCCTCACGGTTGCGGCGTTCGATCGCGAGCACGCGAGTCGTCAACGCAGCGCCATTCTGGCAACATCTCGAATGTCCGCTAAAAGCCAGGCGGCAACCTCGGGCTCCGCTATGCGAGTGCCGTCCGCTGCGACGAGCGTCGCTTCATGACCCTCGACTGACCAGCCAATACCCCGGCTTGCATTGCTTCGCACGTGTAACGAATGCCCTGATGGCGGCACGGTCGCCGTGCTGCGTCGCGACGTCATGTACTTATCGAAAAACAGGACAGGCGAAAAGGCACCGGCGACGCAAACGCGCTGGCCAGAGGAACCAGTACGTGCGAACGATGAATTGGATCACGACGGCCTGGCGGCCAGCTCAGTCCCGTGTCGCCGAGTCGCGTCCCTCGAAAACAGCTACGGAACGGGGTGGCAAGTAGCACACAATGGAATTCTTTGCGTCACCGTTACTGAATTGGCTTGTGGAGTATTAGCGATACGATCGCCTGATTTTCTCACGCAACAATGACCAGGTGGTTGACATGGTCAGAGGCTTTCGGTGAAGGCAGCTCGGGCGTCGTCGTATCGCGCGGCAGCGGTGCCACAGCCGCGCGATTACGAGCCGATCAAGCGGCGACCCTGGTGGTCGTCTGCGGTGTCGCGACTGCGGTGGTGCATACTGATGTCTTCCGGACGGACCTCACGCCATTCCACTTCTGGAAGAACGGGATGTCGTCCTTGAGGGCGGTCCGGATGAACGCGTCGATCACGTTCAAGATGAGGCGCGCCTTCGTCACCCTGGTGCGAATGCCACCCGTGGCGCCCTTCGCGGCCGCGCGGCTGAGCTGCCGTTCGGTGGACGATGACCGATGGTCTCACAGGTTCTGCGATAGTCGAGTGCGGCGATGTTCGCTTCGACGAGGCGCCATTCCTTCGCCGGATGGGCCACGGTGACGTGACATCAGATCCCCCGCGCTCGCTTCGCTCACGGGGATGACACGGGTTCGCGGGGAAGGGCGATCTTGCCCGGCAAGCACCATCGATACCTCGACGATGACAATGCGTGACGCAATTCCGCCGGCTAAACAGCGGTGGACTCAACTCGCCGGCGCCGTGCCCTCATTCAAGATGTTCAAATACTTCTCATAGCTGAACACCCTGTTTCGCTTGCGACCCGTCATCTCCCGGACGATCCCCGCTCCCTCGAGCTGGGCAAGCGCTTTCGTCGCCGTCACGAAACTGACGCCGGACCGTGCGGCAAGTTGAGTCACCGTGATGATCGGCCGCTCCTCGAGGCAGCGAAGAATCTCGAGCGTGGTGGTGCCGCGCCCCAACCCGCGCGCGAGCTGGCGGTCGTCCGCAGACAGCGACGAGAGCCGTTGCGCCGTTATGACCGCGCCACGCGCGCTCTCAATGACGCCTTCGACGAAGAACGCCAACCAGAGCTCCCACGTGCCGTCCGTACGAACGCGATCGAGCAGCTCGTAGTATCGTGTCCGGTGCTTCTTGAGATAGAGACTGAGATACAAGAGGGGCTGGCTCAGGACTCCCTGTGAGCACAGCAGCAGTGTGATCAGCAGGCGCCCCACGCGTCCATTGCCGTCGAGAAATGGATGAATGGTCTCGAACTGCACGTGCGCGAGCGCTGCCTTGATGAGCACGGGCGACTTCACGGGCTGATCATGCAGATACAGCTCCAATTGACCCATGAGCGCGGGTATCTCCTGCGGAGGCGCGGGAACGAACACCGCATTTCCGGGGCGAGTGCCACCAATCCAGTTTTGCGAACGGCGAAACTGGCCGGGATCCTTGTCCGCGCCGCGGCCGCGCGCGAGCAGCACTCCGTGGATCTCGCAGATCAAACGATTGGAAAGAGGAAAGCCGGTCCTGAGTCTCGCGAGCCCGTGTTCCATGGCGGCCACGTAACTGGACACTTCAACGACATCATCCATGGGGACACCAGGCGCCTCCTCTGCCTCGAACAGGAGCAGATCCGAAAGGGAGGATTGCGTCCCCTCGATCTGCGAGGAAAGGACTGCTTCCTTTCGGACGTACATATAGAGGAAGAGCTGTGTGTCAGGCAGCAATGCGGTCACGCTATCCAGACGGCCGAGGCTCAAGAGGGCTTCGTCGAGCTGGTTGCGGAGTTCGGCGCTGATGTCGAGGTTGGGCGTCGGCGGCAAGGGGTGAGGGAGAAATGCTCTTACCGTCTCACCGCCAGCGGTCGAAGTCGTCAGGTAGTGCCCGCTGGATCCTCGTTTCATTTCCCGATGTTATTTCAGTGAGCGAAGTAGGGGATGTTATTATTTTAGTATATTGCCATTTTATAAAATAAGCAACGAACGCATCTTTGCAGATGGCACTGCAGTGCCGAAAACCACGAAACGTGAGCGATCAAGTCGTCGGTGTCTTCGTTTTGGGGCGGGCACCTTCGCTGGCGCGCGCGGCGCGCGCCTTCTCCGGACTCATGGACTTGCCAGCAACACGGGGCGAGCTCGCTCGCGGCCTGCGCGGCGTTCATCCACGAGAGTACGGGGCCTGGAACACGCGTCAGCAACGTCCCGGACGGAACGCACTCGCCGTTTGGTCATTTCACACATCTCTTATTCGAGGATGCCGTTCGGATCAATAAGTCTTGCCCGCGTCCGGGACTCGAATAGCTTTGGAGAGATGCGTGGATGTCGTGACCGAAGGCGCGCTGCGAGAGCCGGTTCGAACGACTGCCTTGCGCGAGGCGATCATTGTCTAGCGGTCAGGCTGCGGCTCTGGATCGCATGCAACACATTGTCGAGGCGCCAAAAGCCATCGCCGAATATGTAGCTCGTGGGCGCGACGCGTTCGACGATGACTCCGCGATGCGTGACGCGATTCTCTCTACCAAATTGTTGTCATTGGTGAGGCCACCAAAGCTGTCGTCGCGGCCGACAAGACGATCGTCGACGCGATTCCAGAGATCGAGTGGTCACCATGGGCGCGGATGCGCGATCGCATAACACATCAGTACTGAGCAATGGATCTCGAACTGGTATGGTCGACTGCGGTCGAGGATGTGCCGGAATTGCGGCATCACTCGACGTCGCTGTTGTTCGCTTAGATAGCGAAACCTGAATCGTCGTTGGATGGGTCCAACGACCGCAAACGGTGTCGATTCCGGCGGTTAGTGACCGTAGACTTTACAGAGGCAACCTAGCTGGGCGTCATGCGGCATCGACCTTGCGCTCGTTGCCCGCGGGTTTCGTACGTCATCTCGAGGAGAAATGATCCATGTTGCGTAGAACAACTTTCGTCGCCGTGGTCGCACTGCTGGCAGGCCCATTCGCGGTGGCCGAATCGCAGGTGGGCTTCGGGGTGGCCGCTGGGCTGTCTGCGCCAATTGGGAACTTTGGCGACGCCGTGGAATCCGGCTATCACTTGACCGGCATCGTGAACCTTGCGATTCCGCTTGCGCCCGTTGGCTTCCGGTTCGAGGGTTCATACAACTCCTTCAATTATCAGAGCTCCCTTTCGTCGGCGGCCAGCGGCGCGAGCTCCCGGATCCTGTCTGGCACCGCGAATGTGGTGTTTTCGACGCCGGGGCTGCTCGGCCCGTACCTCATTGGCGGTATTGGCGCGTACAACACCTCGGCGCAGTGCAGCAGCTGCAACTCGAGTAGCACGAACCTGGGCTTCAACGGTGGTGTCGGGATGAAGCTCGGCCTTGCCGGCTTCTCGGCATTCGCCGAGGCGCGGTTGCATCGCGTGTCGGGCAGTGGGGCGGGTTCGGGGAGCCTGATGTATGTGCCGGTGTCGGTAGGCCTGACGTTCTAGGCGAGGTCCTGGCATCTCTTCGGCTGTGCGCGCCGCTGCGATTACGTAGCGGCGCCAAGCTTGTCGAGGTGTAGTTGCGCTGATCTTGAACGGCGATCGACGTCGCCTGGCACGTGGCGCGGCGTTTTCTGCAGCAGCGTTGGCTGGGTTCAACCGGTCGCTGACCGCCGCGCCAGAACTGGGTCCAGGGTTGGTGGAGTATCTCCCGACGCTCGCTTCGCTCACGCGGGATGACAAAACAGGTGGTTCGCTCACGCGAGATGACAAAGGCGGGCTTCGCTCGCGCGGGATGACAAAGGCGGGATTCACCCGCGCGGACGGCAAGACAGTCTGCCTTTTCCCTGTCCCCCGTCCCCCGTCCGCTTACGGCTTCCGCTTCCCCCACTCCGGACTCGCCGGCTCCCGCGTCGCCCGAACAACCTTCGACGCCGCCTGCGCCTTCATCGCCTCGGCCACCGCCCGCTCGAGTTGCGGATCATGCCCCGCAATCACCTCGCGCGGCCAATTCTCCACATCAATGTCCGGCGCCGTCCCGACATTCTCCACATCCCACTTGTCGTCCCGCGTAAAGAACCCGCCGCGCGGCGCAATCATCGTCCCGCCATCCACGAACGGCGGCGTATCCCAGGTGCCGACCAGCCCACCCCACGTCCGCTTCCCAACCAGCGTGCCGACCTTGCGATGCTTGAACATCCACGGCATCAAGTCGCCGCCCGAGCCGGCCATCTCGTTCACGATCATCACCTTCGGCCCCCAGATACCCGCAGCCGGTGAGGTCATGGGATACCGCTCCGCCACCGGGTTATTGAAGTAGCCGTCGAAATCCCGCTGCAGAATGTCGATGATGTAATCAGCCGCTGAGCCGCCGCTGTTGTACCGCTCGTCGATGATGGCGCCCTTCTTGTCCTGCTGCGCAAAGTAGTAGCGGTTGAAGCTGACGTAGCCGGGCTGCGCGGTGCTGGGGATCCACGCGTAGGCCATCGTTCCTTTGCTCAACGAGTCGACGATACGGCGATTCTTCTCGACCCACGCGCGCGTGCGCAGGCCGGCTTCATTTGGAATGGGCACGACGGTGATTCTTCTCACTGCACCAGAAGAAGCAGGTCCTTCGCTGCGCTCAGGACGACCACTCAACTCGAGTGTCGTCTGGCGATTCGACGTCCCATCCAGCAGACGATAAATGTTGTCGGACGACGTGAGGTTCACGCCGTTGATGGCCAGGATGTAATCACCGACCCGCGCATCAACGCCAGGCGACGCCAAGGGCGCACGGAGCTCGGGATTCCACGACTCGGCGTCATAGATCTTCGCGAGGCGATAGCGGCCGTTGTCGACGGTAAAGTCGGCGCCCAGGAGCCCTGCCGTTACAGGGGCGACTTCCGGAATGTCGCCGCCACGCACGAACGAGTGGCCGACGGCGATTTCGGCGCCCATCTGATCGAGCAAGTAGCCCAGGTCGGCGCGATGATTGACGTACGGCAGCAGCGCGCCGTACATGGTCTTCATCTTCGGCCAATCGGTGCCGTGGAGGTTCTTGACGTAGATGTAATCGCGCTGAATGCGCCACCCTTCGTCGAAGATCTGCTTGAACTCGGCACGTGGGTCGATGAGCGCGCGAAGCTGCACGGCGAGACGTCCGCTTGCAGGCGCGGGAATGGTCTTGTCGGCGTCGACGAGGAATACGCCGACATTCGCGCCGCCGCCGGTCCTGTAGAGGAGCTTGTGGCCGTCGGCACTGACGATGTAGCCCACCACGGCAGTGGCAAAGGGCGCGGCGCGGCGGTCCTTGATGACGTAGCGATGCAGGGTGCCGGGCGGGTTCGCGCCGCCGCCGGCGGGGACATCGCTGGTACCGGTGGCGGGAACGGTCTCGAGCCAGAACACGGTGCCGGCGGGGCCGGCCTCGAGGTCGCGATAGGTGCGCTGGGCGAGGCCCGGCACGGCAATCGTTCTCTGGGCGATACCGTCGGCGTCGATGGCGACCACGGGGCGGGCGGAGCGCGCGGTGCGGACGGAGTCGCCCGCGGGTGCGGCGGCGGCGGGTGGTGCGGCAGGCCGCGCCGTATCGGCGCGTGCCGGAGCAGCAGCCGCCGCCGCTTCACGCTCTTCGTCGCTCTCGGGAAGCAACGGGCTTGGCTCGCCTTTCTTCAACACGGCGAGATACAGCGCGGACGTCACCGGATGATCATAGGACGTCATGTCGAGCCAACCGGACGCGGGGCCGAAGTTGGTGGAGGCGAGGAACCAGAGGTACTTGCCACTCGCATCCCACGCAGGAGCTTGCGCGTCGGCGAGGCCGTCGGTGATCTGGATCTTCTGGCCGGTCTCCACGTTGTAGGCGAAAATTGCCCGGAACATGGAGGGCAGGCGCTTGGCGTAGGCGATCCAGCGGCCGTCGGGGCTGAAGCGGGGGTCGAGCGACCGGGTGGGAATCATGAAGGGGTCGGTGTCGACATGGGTCGACTTGCCGGTGGCGACATCAAGAACCCACAGCCTGAGATGGGTATCACTGTAGATGATGCGCTTTGCGTCAGGAGACCACTGCGGGGTGTAATAGTGGCTTGGTTCTGGCAGGTTGATGGCGCGCTTTGTCTGGCCATCCTGACTGGCGAGGATGAGCTGGTATTCGCCGCTTTCGTCGGAGAAATAGGAAATCCACTTGCCGTCGGGCGACCAACTCGGGTCACGTTCTGCTGCGCCTGACGAGTTGGTGAGGTTGCGGGCGTCGCCCTTTTCGGCAGGGATGGTGAAGATCTCGCCGCGAGCTTCGATGGCGGCGCGCTTGCCGGTGGGGGAGAGGGCCATGCCGGCGATGCGGGCGGTGACATCCTTCCAGGTGGGCATCATCCAGGGAAAGTCGCCGTTGGCGGTGATGGCGACCTGATGGTGATTCCCTGTTTTCGGGTCGAGCTCGTGGATGTAGCCGGCCTGCTCGAACACCACGGCATCGGCCGAGGCGTCGAGGGTCTTGACGTCGTAGTCCTTGAAGGTGGTCTGCTGCTTCAGGGCTTTCGTCTTCATGTCGTAGCTGAAGACGTTGCTCACTCCGTCGCGGTCTGAAAGGAACCAGACGGTCTCGCTGGTAGTCCAGGCGGGGTCCATTTCCTTGGAGTCCGTCCACGGCGTGGTGATCACCTCATGCGACGTCAGGTCCTCGATCCAGATGGGTCGATTCTGGCCGCCGCGGTAGTTGCGGCGCTCTTCGTCCCAGGAGTTGTTCATGCGGTAGGCAACGTGCCGGCCGTCGGGAGCGATCTTGCCCTGATAAGCGCGCGGCATGGGCATGGGGGCTTCTGGGCCGCCTCCCACGCCAACCTTATAGAAGCGGGGCACGGCGCCTGGCGCGTCCGTCGCCCGGACGCTGGCGAAGACGATTTCCCTGCCGTCAGGGGTCCAGCCTCGCACTTCATCCGGCCCGGGATGATAGGTGAGGCGTTTGGGGTCGCCGCCCTCGGCGGGGACGACATAGACGTCGACGTTACCGGCGTACTGGGCCGAGAAGGCGATCTGTTTGCCGTCGGGGCTGAGCTTGGGGCTGCTGGCTTCGCCCTGGAAGCTGGTGATGCGTCTGGCGCTTCCGCCTGTTCTCTCGACGATCCAGATGTTGCCGGCGTAGGCGAAGGCGATCTGGCTGTGGCTCACGCTGGGGGAGCGGAGCATGCGCGTCTGTGCGTGCGCGCTGCCGGCGATGAGCAGGGCGGCGGCGGCGAAGAATGTTTTGGACATGGGGTAGAGATTAGCCTTTCTCGCTCGGCCGGGATAGACCGCTTGGGCGGGTATGTTCGGGAGAGAGCGAGGGCCCGTGTGCGATGACTCTGTTCCATTACGTCTGCTCACCTGGCCGTCTCCGAGAATGACGCTCTCGGGTTGCAGGTGCGTGGTGGGTACTATGGCACTCCCACAGGAGCATTGGAGGCCGTCATCCCGCATGAATACGCGAATACTTTAGACTGTCATCCCGCAGGCGCGAAGCGACTGTCGGGAGCTGCTGTCCCGTCCTGGGAGTTTGGGGTGCGGACAGTATATCCCGACACTCGTTCGCTTCGCTCGCTCCTGGGGGATGACAGTTGACTGAACAGCATTGCCACTAATTCAGAAATAGTCCACTGGGACGGCTCACGCCCCAGGCGACTCGCGCAGGTGATGGCGAGCATCGACGTCGTCCCTGGGTGTTCGCCTTAAGACGTCTACCGAAACACGAGATCGTCGATCTCGCGCGCAACCTCCGCACTGGTCCAGTAGCGCGTATGCGTGCCGTCGCCAAGGCAGCGCTCGCGGCGGCCGAGGCCCACGACGGCGTCGGAATGCTCACGGAAATTCCACACACCGGGGGTGGTGTCGTTCTGCCAGAGTGGACGTCCCACGTAGTCGCCGGAGGTGTACAGGTTCACCCACTTTCGGAGACCAAGCCACGCGGGCGAGGGGCTGAGCTGGTCGAGCGTGCGCGGCGCAGTGCCGGAGGGGGCCATCAGCTGCGACGGTCCGAGGTCGCTGTCGCGGAAGCAGGTGTCGTCGCCGGCCATGTTGGGCTCCGCATAGTCGGTGTAGTCGACCCACTCATACAGATGCGGAAAGTGGACGGCATACAGCTGCCGCAGCGGGCTGCCCATGGTGAGGAGGCGGATGTCGCGGTTCTCGAGATTGGGTGACGCGACGTGCGCGATCTTGAGGAAGCGCAGGATGTCGGTGGTGATGATGGTGCCCTGGCTGTGCGCAACGATGACGATGCGGTCGAAGTACGGCGTCACGCCGTCGGCGTCCTTGCGACTCACGACGTGCTGCAGCAGCGACGTGAACCGTTCGGCCATGCGTGCCTTGGGCGTGCCGTCGGCCGGCGATTCACGCAGGTAGTTGTCGACGTCGAGCAGGATGCCAAGGGCGGGACGGGCGCGCGACGCGAGCAGCTCGATGCGGGCGCGCGCGGCGGCGAGGGTCGTTGCCGACGCAAGGGCGGCGATGGCGAGCCATGCGAGGACGTCGCCGCTGGTGTTGGTGAGGAACGAGGGGAGAAACGGCGGGGGCGCATTGTTGTGGAGCAACTTCCACCCAGCCACGAACATGCCGAGCGTCATGGAGACGACAAGGCCGAACACGAGCAGCGAGCCGGCAAGGTGGGTGTAGCGGAATCCGTCGGTGAGCCAGGTACCGAGGTTGCGGGCGTATTCCGATTTTGATTTCGGCACGCGGGTGGCGGTGAGCGCGATGAGCACGACGAACCACGAGATCATGAGCACCGACATGCCGGCAAAGATCAACGCGATGTCGAGGCCGGCGGTGCCGCTCTCGGCGATGAGGGCGTCGAAGAAGCCTTTGGCGCAGCTCGCGGGATCGTAGTTCGTTGCGGCGGGGCATTCCGTTCTCGTGCCCACGAGCGCACGCGTGATGAGCGGGAAGCCCGTGTTGGGGGGAACGGTGGGAAAGAGATTGAAGCCGCTGAGCTGCGTGGCGGCATGTCCGGGGGTCACGAGCGAATCGGCGATGGTGTACGGCGTGCCGTGAATCTTCCACGCCAGGAGGTTGGCAGTCTGATAGCCAACGAGCGCGGTGACGATGAGGCCAAAGAGGGCGAGGGCGAGCGTGACCTTGGCGGTCCAGATCGCACGGGTGGCGCGGGTGACCGACTCGCGCGAGTGATCGTTCCTGAGCTCGCGCCTCAGCCGCCAGTTGCTGAGCATGGTGCAGAATGCGGCGCCCCAGATAAGGATCCAGACGCCCATGAGCAGGAGGTAACTGAACTGAAATCCGGCGAGCGCGGTGAAGCGCAGGCCTTCGCCGTAATTTGCGTGGGCGATGGCGGCGAAGCGTGGCCCCCAGAACAACATACCGATCGCAACGACGGCCAGGCCAATGAGGCCCCATGTGCGTGCACCCGGCGCGACGGTATCGTAGCGGCCGATGATGACGAGATACGCGACGAGGACGATGAGGGTGGTGGTGACGTTGAGCACCCACACGCCGACGCTGATGTCGCCGATGCGATTCTCGTACAGCACACCGGCGACCGCGGCGGCGGTGATGACGAAGATCGCGGTGACGAGGTTTCGCGTTGCGTTGGCACTGGCGTCCTTGAAATAGGCGCGGAGGCCGAGTGCCACGAGGATGACGAGCTCGATGATGAGGGCGCCAATGGTGAGGCGCCGTTCGGGGGCGATGGCGGCGGGCACGAACATGCCGAAGCAGGCGAACATGAGCAGCGTGAACACGGGCACGCCCACGGTGAACAGCCGCAGGGTCCACGCGTGCCACCGTGCCGAGCGTTTCCAGTTCTCGATCATGGCGCGCGATTCGGTGTGCTGTGCGGCGGCGCTGGCGAGATCGAGCGTCTTGCGGCCGAGGTGGGCGATGTGGAGCACGAGCTGGTAGAGGGCGCCGGCGATGCGGAGGACGCCGCTGCCGACGCGCGAGAGATCGGACCAGTACATCTCGTAGACGTGGACGTCGCGGACGGACGTGGGATCGGGGCCGTCGACGCGGGTGCCGCAGATCTCGATGGTGTTGTAGGGGACTTTCTCGCTGGCGTGCTCGTAGCCGGCGAGCTGGTCGCGGGTGAAGGCGATGTCGAGGTGGGCGATGGCGATGCGGTCTTCGTTCGCGAAGGTGGTGCGATCGCGGCCGTCGGTGCCGAGTCGGGCTCTTTTTTCTTTGGGTGGTGGTGGTGTGGCGGGGCGTGCGGAGTCGGGGATGATGACGGGGTTGGTGGGGATCTTGATGAGGCGTTCCTCGAAGCTCGGGTAGGAGCATTCGGAGGTCTCGCTGCCGTACTTCGTAAGGAGGTCCGCGATGGCGCGGGCGGTGTCGTGTTTTGGCGGGCTTCCGACGCCGTGGACGGCGATGAGGGCGGTGCGTGGCATGGGGCTCTTTGGAGCGTGGTGGTTCCGTCAACGTCCCTAATACTGCGCACGACTCCGAAACTATCCAGCGTGACTGGTGAAGACTGCGCTCGAGCGCTACCTGGCGTCGCCCAATCCAAATGCGGCGCTGCCCACGAACAGGCGCAACCCGAATCGCCGGTCGTCGGTATCCCACGCGGGCTCGACGCCACCAATCAGCCCACCCTTTTGCGCGGGAATGAAGTAGAGAGGAACGGCATAACTGTGGGTGCCTCCCGCCCTGACGTAGGAGTAGTTGGGATTGATGGCGAAATGATCGCCGAGGAAGGCGCGCAACTCCGCGTGGGCATTGAAGCCCTCTTTCTTTTTTGGAGCGCCTATTGCCGCGGTTCTGCATTGCAGCGCGCCGCCGGTGCCGACGGGAACGCATCCCTGGCCTTCCTTGCCGGCCTTGTACTTGACGGCGTAGCTACCGCCCGCGGAGATGAGACCGGCGGGAAACAACCCGGTGGACATGAAGCGTGCGAGGTCGGCGCCGAGCGACCAGGCGGTGGCGTCCAACGAATCGGGCAGCATGGTACTGCCGGCAAGAAACTGACGGGTTGCACGCGCAGTCTTGCCGACGATGTCGAGCATCATGGGCTGCGCAAAGCCCGAGGCATTCTTGTACTGCTGATTGTGCGCGCGCGACAGCTGGCTCAATTGAACTTCACCGCACTCCGGTATCTCTTCGGGCTTGTTGTTCTCGCACCACTTCCTCAGGCTCAAGGGTGACGTGATGGAGGGAGGAGGTTCCCAGAATACGCTGTGCACGGTGAGAGTGAATTCCGCCCCGTCCGCGAGCCGATCACGCGATGCGAAGGTTGCGTCATCGGCGCTTTTCTGGAGTGGGACCTTGCCGCCGAGAATGCCGTTGAAGGTCAATCCACCTTCGTGGTACAGCTCCGCGCCTGCCGAGAAGCTGGCGACGGCATTGGCGTTATCACCGCTGAGAAACAGGCGCGCCGGCGTACCGGTCACGGACGCGGAAGGAGGGGCGACGCTGAGATCCTGCTCGTAACTCCTGCGCGCACTGCTTGCGCTCATTTGCGCGTGCAGCGGAAATGCGATAACGAGGGCGATGATGTGAGAAGACCGGATCATGACATCACCACGTCGTGATAGTCGAGGATGTCGGCGTCGGCGTCGGACGTGCGCGCAGGGTTCGGCTTCCAGGCGGCGCTCGCGGGTGTGGTGATTTCGATGGAGTATGGCGTATCGGGGGCAGATGTTTTGCCGCGCGCGAGCAGGCTGTATGTTCCGGCTGCGACTTTGGGGCTCGCTGTGCCATCGATCACACGGAGCTGACCGCGCTTGCCGTCGCCGCCGATGCGCTCGAGCCAGAGCTCGGAGACGGGGCCTGGAACGGAGTACGTGATGGTCAGGGTCTTGCCGCCAGGATCATCCGCCCATGTTCCACCCGGCGTTTGCTCCTCCTCCGGGCCGGCCGGTTCCTGGAACGCCATGGTCTTTTTCGGAGTGGGCTTTTTCTTCTTTGTCGGCGTTGGCTTCACGGCCGTCGAAATGGGGGGATAGGTCTTCGCCATGAACGCGTAGTCTGACGCGTCGATGTCCCTGCCACCGATGATCGGCTCACCGTTCTTCGTGATGCTGCCGGGGAGTTGATAGCACATGATCGACGTCTGATCGGTGTGCTCGGTACCCATGAGTGACGATTCCTCGATGGGCGTAAGCACCTGCTGCACGACCATCTGGGGCGTCCAGCCATCATTGTCGAAGAAATACTTGATGGCCTTGTCGCGATCGATCAGCTCCACCAGCTCCCTGCGCATGTGCTCATGCGGACATCCGAGGGTGTGGCCGGTCTCGTGCCGAACGACGCGATAGAATTCCCCGTCGTCGGTGTTCATGGTGAACCCTTCGAGGTTCATGGTGGGTGCGTCGTGCGGAATGTGCTCGATGTCCGTTCCTACGTACGACCAGTATCCACCTTCGTCACCGCCCGCCACGCGCGCTATGCGAACGCGGCCAGTGCCCGCAGTCTCGGTAAATTTGACATTCGCGGTCTTTGCCCAGGCGTTCATGTGCAGCAGGATGCGTTTGCGCAGGTCCGCGGGCGGCGCGTCCATGAAGCTCACCGTCAATTGCACGCCCGCACTGCCCCAGTACTTCCTGGTCACCACGGCAATGGACATCTTCGTGGGAGGGGCGCCGACGAACGCGGGCTTGTTGCCCGGATTGTGATGCGCGGCGTTTCTGGCCGCCTTGAGTAACTTGGCCGGCGGCAACTGCTTCGGGGTGCAGAGGATGATCTTCGTCACTTGGGCCTCATGGGTGTATCGCCACATCGAGACGGCGCGCTTGTTCTGGTAATTCCTGATTGATTGGATGGGCATGGGTGATTCATTTCCCAACCCGCGAGCCGCCGGAGCGACGCAGCATTGCCGGAACGCGATGGAAGTGTACGTTTGCCAGACGTTTACAGCCCGTCCAAGTCGCGCTTGCCTCGCCCAGACCTCGAAGCACTCTTCCTCGCCCATCTCCCGGCCGCCGAGAAAATCCTGAGCGGGCTGGCGCGCCGTCATGCCCTTTCGCGGGATGCGGCAGAGGAGTTCGCGGCCTGGGCAAAAATGCGGCTGATCGAAGACGACTATGCCATCCTTGGCAAGTTTCGCGGTGACTCGTCCCTTCCCACGTATCTCACCGTGGTGATCGCGATGCTCTACCGCGAATACCGGGTCCAGGAATGGGGGCGCTGGCGCCCTTCGGCGGCGGCGAGGCGAGGTGGGAACCTGGCGGTGAAGCTCGAGCTCCTGACCCAGCGCGACCGGATCCCACTCTCGCATGCGGGGGAAATGCTCCGGACTTCGGGGGAGACCCGCCTCTCGGACCGGGAGCTGGGGGCGATGGTCGCCGAGTTTCCAGGACGGACACCGCTTCGGCCAGTTCAATCCGGGCACGTGGCGCCAGATGTTCCAGCACAGTCTCGAGCAGACGAGGCGGTCGATGAGGCGGAGCACCTGACCGCATCACACAATGCCCAGCGCATGCTCGCCAGCGCACTCGACTCGCTGCCGCCCGAGGACCGTCTCATCGTACGGCTTCACTATATGAAGGATCTTTCCGTGGCGGACATTGCGAGGGGGTTGTCGCTGCCCCAGAAGCCGCTCTACCGCCGGCTCGATCGCGCACTCAGAACGTTACGCAGCAGGCTGGAGCATTCCGGACTATCGAGCGATACCGTTCGCTCGTTGACCCTGGAGACGCCTTAGGGATTTCCAATGCGACTTTTTCAACTCGTGTCCCTCTATTGGTGTGCAGCAGGCGTCGATGGTACGCTATAACCGTGCACGCCCAATGAACACGCCGACCCCGATTGCTCCAGAGCGTCTTGCGGCCCTCATTGAAGGAAGACTTTCAGGCGCTGATGCGGCTGCATTGCGCGTGGAACTCGCGAGCGCGGACGACGATACGCTTGCGGCTTACGGCGACGCAATCGCAATAGCCGGTGACAATTCATCAATACCAGCCCTTCGGTCGCGCTTCACCTGGCGCAACGGTACGCTGCTCGCGATGGCGGCGACAATCGTGGTTGCGGTGGCGTTGCAGCGCCGCGCCCTGCCACAAGCGGACTATCAGCCACAGCGCCTTGCCACGGTAGTTGGCAGCCAGGCCGCGCGGCTCGATGCTCCGGTCTGGAGTGCAATGCGCGGAGGAGCGACGTCGCTCTCAAGAACGGTGATCTCGGCGCGAGCGGGCGCGCTGCTGATGGACCTCGAGATTGCGCAAGCGAATATTGAAGCCGGCGCAATGCAGCGTCTGGCGAGGGAATTGACGGCCCTGGTTGGAGAGTTGCCCGGCGGCGTGGTTGCGGCGACGGCGTACAAAGCGGGCGGTACGCTCTCGCCCACCGATCGGCGCGTGGCCGGGGAGCAGGTGGTACGACTGCTCGATGGCAGGATTGCCCGTGCGGCCACGTATCTCGAAGCCGCAAGGCTGGCCACATCTTCGGGCGATTCCCTTTTCTTCGAGCGACAGCCGCCCGCTCCGATCACGAGTCTCGATGCGGACATCGCACTCGTACCAGCCGCGCGCACGGCGCTGAACGCCTTGTCGGCACTGTTAGCAGCGCACTCACACGATGCCTCGGCGCTCAACATTGCCGTGACGGAGCTGTTGCGCGCGATGACGCAGTAGCAATATCGAATACTGGCCGAGGCGTAAGGTGCCCGCTACCTTAGCGCTGTCGATTCAGGATATTCCCTCCGCCGGTGCATCGTGCGTTCGATCGCCACTCCGAGCCGCCTGGGCAATCGCCGGCGCCAGCCACGGAGCTGGATGCTGTATTCCCTGCCGGCGTTCATACTGCTTGCCGGCGCGGCGGCGTTCATTCGCCACGACCAGACGCTGCTTCACAGGACACAGCGCGCGGTGCTCACGAGCCGCTTCACCGCCGGCCGGCTCGATGGGATAGCCTGGAACGCGTGCACCCTGAGCGATTCGTCGGGCGCGATCAGGCGTTCCGGATGCAACGCACCGCTAGTGGCTGGCAGCCCCGGTGCTCTGGCATTCTCTCGAATCGCGGAGGCTGTTTCGGCCGCGAGCGTGTCGGATTCATCATCAGCGACGCTACGGGCGACAGCGCTGGTTGAGCTGCGCTCAGCGTATGCATCGACGTCGGCTCTCGATCGCGCCGTTCATCTTCTCCAACGTGCGCAGGCTGCAACGCCTCGCGACGTCGGGCTCTTGAATGATCTTGGCGTTGCATTTCTTGCCGTAGCGGAACGCGATCAACAGCTCCTGCCTGCAATCACGGCGCTCGACGTCGTCGACCGCGCGCTGCGCGAGGATTCGACGTATGCGCCGGCACTTTTCAATCGCGCGCTCATCCTCGAGCGGCTCTACCTGCCCACAGCAGCGGGCATCGCGTGGCAGCGCTATCTGGCGCACGAGCCGAATAGTGCATGGCATGCCGAAGCGTCGGCCTATGCAGGACGAAAATCCTCAATGACCGACTCGGCGTCAGCGCGACAATACCCGCAGCATGCGCGCGAGGCCTTGTTCGTGGACGTTGGCGCCCTTGGCGGCATGCTGCTGCGTAATGATCGCGGTGGATCGCGGAACTGGCTGGTGCGCGCCAGGCTGGTGAGTGATTCGCTCCTCCAACTGGGCGCGGACGCAACAGTTGCGAGCTCCGTCCACTGGCTCACTGCCATGATGGATGGGCCGAGGGAGAAGCAGCACGACATTGCACGCGCGCTCGTGAATTTCTCGGTGGGCGTGTCGCTCCACGATGCCGGAACAAATGAGCCGGCGGACAGCGTTCTCCGCATCGCCGAGCGTGAGCTTCATTCACTGCGATCGCCGCTCGCGCTCTGGGCATCGTTCTACCGGGGTGCGGTCGAGGCGAACATGAATCACTTCGAGGCCGCGGACAGTGTGCTTTCCAGGGTGGTGCGCAGTACACCTCCACGCGAGCCTGCGCTCGAGGGCAAGGCCCGCTGGGTTCGCGGCGTCATTCAGATGAGACAGGGCAATTACGAGGTTGCAAACCGGGAGTATGAGACGGCACGTGCGCTTTTCGTACGTGCCATGGATGCCAAGAACGAGGCTGCGACTGCGTTTCTTCTCTCCGAATCGCTCGAGCTGGCCGGGCAATCGGCCGCCGGCCAGACCCAGGCCTTTCGTGGGCTGAAGGATCTCGCGCCATTTCGCAGGTCGCCGTACCTGCACAATCAGCTGATTACGGTAGCGGGCATGGCTCGCACTCATGGGCTGACGTTTGCTGCACTCGAGATCATGAGTGAAGCAATGAGCATCGACCGCGAGCTTGGCCGTGCGAGCTCGCTTACCCTGGCCTTGTGGACGAGGGCCCGCGACTATGCGGCCTCGGGCGATTCGGCGCATGCCTTTGTTGACCTGGATTCCGCGGCCCTCGCAGCGCGAGGGATCACGGGACGCAATCGTCAACGTGCGAACGCCGATATCGCAGCGACGCGTGCATCGTTGCTGCGATCTCATGATCCACATGCGGCGATGGCGTTGATCACCAATGCGGTCACGCAGTATCGCGACCTGCATGCCGGCGCACGACTTCCGTCAGCGTTGTTCGAACTCGCCACTCTTGCCCGCGACGTGGGCGACACTGCGTCGGCACGAGCTTCGTTGCTCGAGGCCATCGATCGCATCGAGTCGCAAAACATCGCGTTCACATCGGCAGAAGCGCGGGCGTCGTTCTCCGAGACTGTGGAGCGGGTCTTCGACGCGATGATCGGCCTGGAGCTCGAGACCGGACACGCGGAGGCGGCGTTCCGGTATCTGGAGCGGGAGCGCGCAACCGCCTGGACTCGCGGAAGCGCCGCCACACCAACCATTGCTGGAGATTCACTTTCTGCTGCCGGCAGGTCTCTTCAACACGACGGCATGCTCGTGGCCTACGCGGTGCTTCCGGATCGTGTTGCGATATGGAGTGTTTCGCCACAGGGCGTGCAGGTGTGGGCGGTGCCTGTTGGCCGGGCGGCTCTCTCGTCGCTGGCAGGTGCCATTCACGCAAGAGACTCCACTGCATCCCTTGCGCGTGCGCGTCTGTTCCAGATGCTGCTTGCGCCATTGCTCCGGGCACATCCCGGAGTTCGGCAACTCTCGATCGTTCCTGACCGTGAATTGCTCGGAGTACCATTTGCGACGCTGCTGGACAGAAGCACGGGCCGATACCTCGTCGAGGACTATGTCATCCGGACACTGCCAAGTGTGGCGTTCGTTCGTGCAGCTGCGAGTGCACGCCGCCCGGATGATGCTCCCTCATCGGCTCTGATCGTAGACAGTCCGGCTCTGTCACCATTGGCAGAACCCATGCTCGGTGCACTTCCTGGAGCGGATGTCGAAGCGAAGCAGATCGCAGCGCTCTACCACTTTCCACGGGTTCTGGACGGTGCGCGCGCCACTCGTAAATCGGTGATCAGTGCGCTTGCAAAGTATCCAGTGGTCCACTTTGCGGGACATGCCGTATTCAATGCCGATCGGCCCGAGCTCTCGTACCTGGCACTCGCGGCAGATGGGTCCGCAGACTCCCGGCTGATGGCGCGAGAAATCTCGACGCTGCGGCTCTCCAATGTTCGGCTCGTCGTGCTCTCGGCATGCAGCACGCTGAATCCCCGACCAACGAGAGCCGGTTCGGTGGCCGGGCTGGCGTTCAGCTTTTTGCGTGCAGGCAGCCCAGCGACGGTCAGCACGCTGTGGGATGTCCGCGACGGTGACGTGGGTGATGTCCTTGTGGGCTTTCACACACAAATCGCGCGTGGTGCCGAAGCGGCCGAGGCGTTGCGGGCGGCACAGGTCTCCGCGTTGAGAAGCGAGCGTGTTGCAGTGCGTTCCCCCGAGGTCTGGGGGGCATTCATCTATACAGGGCCTTGATCAATCACCAACGGAGCGGCGAATGGAATTTACTCTCGAGATTGAATTCAGTGGGTTGTGCCTGTACGTGCTGAGCAAGGACGGAACGAAATTGGGCGTAGCAATGCCGGATTGCCGGCGAACAGGAATCAATGTCGACCATCATCTCGATGGGCATACCGCTGTACCACACGTGGGATACATGCGGTACAATCTTGCCGACGTTGGAGTCGCGGTTCCGCCGGGTGATGCCGACAATCCCGAATTCGAGGTCGTTCATCGCTTCGGACAGGAAGACATCGATTTTGGAATGGCGTCGGCAGACGCCGTCACGGTAACCAGCTTCGTGGTGCCCGACCTCTCTGTTTTTGCGCCGGGCGTAACCGTTAGACCGGGCATCTTCACCGCACCAACGCCGCCAAAGGTCCTGATGCGTACGGTGTTGTCGGGGGGCACGATCAAGGCAGGTGAACGCGATCAGAGCTGGCGATTGAGCACGTTGTTTGGAAAAGCCGGCGACAAGCCTCACACCGGCAAGTTCAACGGCACCGTGCTGTGGTCGAAAACCGTCCAGATGGCGGCCCCAGTGGGCACATTCGACGTGAAGCTCAAGCCATTCGATACAACGACCGCCGGCTCGACGATCACGTTCCAGGCAACGAACGAGAGCACTGTGCGGATAAAGGTGGCGAATCTATGCTCGGACAACCCACTCGAGTGGGATGAGCTGTTCATTCGCTCGTTCGCCGGAACGTTCGACGAAGATTTCAAGTGGCTCTATCACCTGCTCGAGTATCCCGGGACAACGTTCGAGAAGGAGACGAAAGACCGCGGGCTGCCGTTGCCAGCGCCGGAATTGACCGGCGACATCATGGGAAAGATTGATGACTGTACGGGCGCGAAGATCACCTCTTTCCTGGTGTGACGGATATGGGCACCGGCCGGGCCGTGTGTATTGGCGTATGCGAGGTGGCGCCGGATCGAATCGGCATTTCCCTCAGCCGCCTTGCAAGCTGCGATTGCGACGCCATGAGAATGCAGGCGTTGCTGCTCGAACAAGGATTTCTGTACGCCCGGTATTTTCGTACGGAGGACGCGCTACGCGATGACGTGACGGCGGCAATTCACCAGGCGTCGCTCGACAGCAAGGCAGGCGACCTGTTCGTGCTCACGTTCTCCGGCCACGGGGTGCAGGACAAGACCCGGGATGCAAACGAAAGGGATCGCCTGGACGAGTTCTGGATTCTTCGCGATGGCGCGTGGGTCGACAATGACATTCGAATGGCGCTCAAGGACTTTGTAGCGGGCGTTCGGATCCTCGTAGTGTCCGACAGTTGCCACAGTGGCACCGTCACGTCGCTGCTCGGGACATGGGCAGACGGGTCCCTCGCCGAGCTTTCGCGTGATGAGCAGATTCTCAAGGTGCGGGGCCTGAATGCCATACAACCGAAAGAGATTCCGAAGGACTTGTGGAATCTCTACAAGAGAGAAGAATGGGCGTACCTCTCGGCGCGTCTAAGCGAACCGATTGTGGAGGCCGGTGCAATCGACGCCAGCGTACTGCTGCTTGCGGCGTGCAGTGAGGACGACGTGACGCTTTCAGGATCACCGAACAGTGCGTTTACCACCGCACTGCTCGACGTCTTTGGAGAGACGCCGGCGCCGGCGACGTATGATGAATTGGTGACGAGGATTGGCCAGTATCCGCCGGCGTCATTGCCCTTCCTGAACGATGATGATGTGAAGGATGCCCGGGGAGCCATTCCGTTCAGAAAGCAGCGACCATTTTCCATCTAGCGCGGCGATGGAACACACTTTTACAACTGCCTTCTATGGCTTGATCACCGCACCGTCGCGGTAGTTGTCGCCCAGCAGGTTCTCGGCGAAATACTCCATCATCATGTGATTGAAGTACGGCTGCATGTCCCCATACCCATGCGGCTTGCCAGGCAGCACCATGAAGTCGAACCGCTTGTTCGCCTTGATGAGCGCATTCACCATGCGGATGGTGTTGCCGGGATGCACGTTGTTGTCCATGTCACCCGTGGTGAGCAACAGCCGGCCTTTTAGGTTCGGCGCCAACTCGATGTTCGTGGGCACGTGGATGTCGAACACGCTGTCCTTGACCGCCACGGTGTCGGCCGCCGGTGATGCCGCGGCAGCGATACGACCGCCACGCGCACGCGAGGCAGCAGAGTCCTATCACGGCACGAGCTAGAGGCCGTGGTTGTTCTCGCTCCAGTTGGCGTCGTAGATGTTGTTGTCGTGATTGCCGGAGCTCGACACACCCACCTTGAAGAAGTCGTTGTAGCCCGGCGACATCAGCGCCGCGGCGGTAAGAAAACCGCCGCCGGAGTGTCCGTAGATGCCGACCTTGTCGATGTCGATCCACCTGTGGCGCGCGGCGAGTTGCTCGATGCCGGCTTTCTTGTCGGCCAACGCGTAGTCGCGGAGGTTGTAGTAGCCGTAGCGATGATAGACGAGGCTCCGCTGCGGACTGCCGCCGCGGTTGCCGATCTCGATGACGATGAAGCCAAGCTGCGCGAGCTGCTGCGTGACGCCACCGGCGGCAAAGGTAAACGCGATGCTCTCCGTCTGCGGGCCAGGATACACGTACGCGATGATGGGATACTTCTTCGTGGAATCGAAGTCGAAGGGCTTCCACATGTCGCCGTAAATGTCCGTGACGCCATCGGCGCTCTTGACCTGGAAGGTCTCGGGCGCCTTCCACCCCATCTCCTTGAGGCGCGAGACGTCGACTTCCTCGAGGTTCATCACGACCTTGCCGCTCGCGTTACGCAGCACCGCCCTGGTGGGCGTGTCGATACGCGAATAGTTGTCCACCATGTACTGCCTGGTGGGCGATAGCGTTTCGGTGTGGCTGAAGTTGCCTTCGTCCATGAGGGCGAGGCCGGTGCCGTCCGCGTTCACCCGATAGTAGTGCCGATAGTACGGATTCTCGCCGGCCTCCCTGCCCTCGGCACCAATCCAGACCACGCCCTTGACCGAATCGATGCCCGCGATGTTCTCGGCATGCCATGCGCCTGTGGTGAGCGGGCGCTTGTACTTGCCGGTGGAATCATAGAGGTAGTACTGGCCCCAGCCCGAGCGCTCTGACCACCAGATCAGGTCGCCGCCCTTTTTCGTGTACGCGATCTGCTGTGGCTCGAGGGCGGCGTTCTCCAGGCTCTCGGTAAAGAGGGTCTTCACGGCGTTGCTTCCGCCGGCGTCGACGTCGATGACGTCGAGGTTCCGCTGCAGGCGGTCGCGGCGCACGAGGCGGATCCTGTCGACACTCGTGGGAAAGTGGACGCTCATGAGGCGCTGGTCCTTCCACTTTTTCACGTCGAGCTTTGCGACCTTGGGGGTGCCGCGCCTGAAGAACCAGAGCTCCTGCTGGCCGACGTCGGCCTCACCAGGCATGTCGTACTTGTACGTCATGAGCGCCGGGCGTGGCTCGGCGAGGACGTTCACGAGGTAGAGATCCCTGACCTTGCGCTGGTCGTTGCGCGAGAAGGCGAATCCCTTGGAGTCGGGGGACCAGACGACGTTAGCCCTAACGCGTGGATCGCGCGAGCTCGCACCATTGCCGCCGCCACCTTGCTGGCCGGTGCCGTCGTCCTGCTGCTGCTGCTGCTGGATGTCGAGCTGCTGCTGCGCGGTGTCGCGAAAGCCGAAGCTGTAATCCTTAACGCCATCGGTGCTGATCTGGGTGGTGTCACCCTTGCTGGCGCCCTTCAGGTTCTCCACGATGAACAGCTGATGGTTGCGGGCGAAGACGAACGCCGTGCTGTCCGGCGAGAAGTTGCGGAACTCACCGGCACCGCCGGCACGGCCGCCGCCACCACCACGACCGCCGCCGCCGGCCTCACGCTCTTCGTCCTGAGGGACGGAGTCGCGGAGCACCTTGCCCAGGTCGCGCAGGGTTTCGCTGGCCAGGGTCCACTCGTATCGGGTGGAGTCGACCTGGAAACGAATGGCCTTGTGGTCTTTCGTGAAGTTGAGCGTGGTGAAGGGCAGGCTGTTGCCTTCCACAGGCTTGCGGGCCATCTCGGCGAGTTGGGCGGCGAGCTTGTCGTGGTCGAACAGGGGGCGCCTGGTGGTCGTGGCGGGGACGACGAGGTAGAACCGAGAGCCGTTCTTGTTCTTCCAGTTGTAGAACATCGAGTCCGTTTTGCCGAGCCAGCGGGGTTGGACCGAAGTGGTGAAGACGATGTTCCGGAGGCTCTGGGTGCTGTAGCGGTTGGCGAGGAGCCAGTTGGCCTTGCCCGGGCTGGTGGGCGATTGGGCGGCGGCCGAGGCGGCGAGGGTCGCCAGGGCGACGAGTGCGAATTTTGACATGGCGGTGTTTCAGGGCGGGAGCAGCGGTGGCAAGAAGCTTTACGTGCAACTGGGGGGTGGTGCTGGGACGAGTCGAACTCACCGACTGCCCGGAATACCGGGATCCGGGACCCTCTATATGATTGGCCAAAGAATTTGTGGGCAAAATTATGTGAAAACACACATATTCGACGGGCGTCCGTCCGGAAACGTTTGTAGCGCGTCCCAACCCACCTGTCCCACCCCCTACATGCAGCGCTTCCGTGCCGCGGCCGCTACCGTCGCGCTCGTTTCCAGAGATCGCTCCGCGATTCATGACGTCGATTCGATCCTGGCGGACGACACGACGAAGGTGGACGTGCATGCAACGTTCGAGAGCCTGGTCGATTCGCTGGCGGTGTCGGCGGCGGACATCGTGATCATCGACGACCGCATCGAGCACGACGCGCTGGAACAGATTCGCCTGCTCCGGCGACGCCAGCCGCTGCTGCACATCGTGTACATGAATGTGCGGGACGAGTGGCGGAGCATCGAGCTGCTGCACTGGGGCGCGGACGATCCCATCACCCTGGCGTCGCCCATCTTCGTTGCCCGGCTGCAGTCTGCAACGCGGCGGGCGCGGACGATGAATGCGGGGGCGCGCATCGCCATTGGCGACATCGTGTTCGACCGG
>JAQBPY010000319.1 GCA_028287285.1 Gemmatimonadota bacterium | reverse complement strand
ATCGGCCGCTATCTCACGCTGTACAACACCCGTCGGCCCCATTCGAGTCTCGACGACCGCACCCCAGACGAAGCCTATTTCACCCCACGACCGCTCGCTGCAGCGGCCTGATCCCCAGCTCACGACTTCTGTTATCCGACCTCATTACGCTGTACAGAAAGACGGAACCACTACAGACGTCATCGCTGCCTGTCCGTCAGTTTCAACAGTCAACACGACATAAGAGAGACTTCTCATAAACCAAACGCTCGTAGACTATTGGATGGGCCTGATATCGCCGTAGAAACGAGGCCCAATGTGCCGAGCGTGTCAGGTAGTAGGCGCGGTGGCGGCGGCACAGCGACCGCCTACTTATCCCCCTAGCGTGACGGTACCGGCGTTCCTCCTCTCATCTTATCGCTTCTAACAGCTGCCAGGAGCACAACAGCACTGCTGTGTTGTCTTCAAAGTGGCTAGACGGCCAGTTTAGGACTTGCAGGCCTTAGGTTTCCGTGATTACTTCGGCGCGTAACGTGACGCGGGGCGATGTCGCCTCGCGAAAAAGAATATTCGTCGCTCTCCGGCCCTGAATCGATCAGCTGTGCTGACTGGTTTCAGTACCTCCTCGCAGATCGCAGAGTATACCACGGCCTGCGCGATCTTCCTGACGGCAACGGCATGCAGCCCACTTGCGCGCCCGCCCGCTCAGGAGGGCACACGGTGTGGAGTGCAAACCAGCGTGCGAGCGCGCTCGGTGATCGACACCGCGGTGACTCGCCGGGTGGTGCGCTTTGGCAGTGCGACAGAACGGGAAGGTAAAATCGTGCTTGTTGGCGATGACATCCCCTTCTTCCGCGAGGCTCGGCACGACTCCCTGTTTACGATATTCCAAGCCGGCAAGCAGCTAGAAGCGCCCCCAGGAACACAGCGGGCCTATTTCCCGCGCATTGTCGTCACCGGAGAGACGTTGTTGGTCACTACGTGGACACAGCCGCCGGACGTGTCGTCGCGCAAAGAGGCAACGATTCCGGAGCTAACAACGATCTGGACAGCCGCACGAGGCACTAGCGGTACGTGGTCGACGTCTCTGCGTCTTGACTCCGTGATGCGTGTCTTTGCGGACGGTAACGGGGCGCTGTTTGCGTCTCCAACACATTCTGCCATTCATCTCATCTACCCTCTCATACCTCCAGGCACCGGTGAGTCCTTTGTCGCCAAGTATACCCTCGACCAAGGTGCGTGGAAGAGATCTCTGATTCCCGGAACACGAGGAGCTGTCTACGCGAGCGCCGTGGAAGCACAAAATGGTCTGATCGCCGTTGTATTCGTTGCTCCAGATGCCAAGCGTGCTCACGACGCAAACAGCATCCAAGTGATCACTTCGTCAAATGAGGGTCGGAGTTGGGGAAATCACGTCGTCTTCGATCACGGCGGAGCTGCTGATCCGATCGTTCTGGTAGATCATCGCAGTACGTTTCACATTCTGTGGCGGCAAGCGCCAACTACCCCACTCGGACATGCGGTTATCCGGCACGTCGTCGCAACTACCGGGTCGAGCGGCTTAAACTGGGCCGTAAAGGACGATCTCACCCCAGCGCCGGGATTTCTTGGCTACTCCGCAGCCGTTGATGGGTGCGGCGTAATTCACTTGGCGTATGAAGACTGGCATGGCGGCGGCGACTCCGGTGATGTCGACTACGCCACGTGGGATGGCGCGTGGTCGCCACCTCGCCATTTGCTCTCGCATATGGCCGCCGTCGATCCGCTAGTATTTGTCGATGCGCGAGGGAAGGCCAACATATTCATGCTTGCGCGTCCAGATTCGGCACCAGAAAACGGGCGATGGACTAATATGCATGTCGATTTCCCGGCCTCGCAGCCAGCGCGGCGCTAAGGAACCATTCCCAAAATCACAGAAGGAGATGAGCGATGCGTAAACGATGGGCTCTCCTACAATGCTGTGCCCTAGCCCTTGCCGCCGGTTGCCAGGCGTCGCTTACGGACGTCGGAAGTCAGATGACACCCGCGCCCGCACGACACGCCGAGGGAGAGGATGAACCATACGCCGGCGACGCGGATGGAATGGTGTCCGGCTCCAGCGTCGTTAGTCGCTACGCTCACACGGCGCGCGTGTCAACGACCGTCACTAACACCAACCACGGCTTTCAGGCACCGAGTGCAGAGGCCTGGGGATATGCGAACCTAACGCAGTGGATGTCTGGCAGCACTGTTGTGTATGCGACCTCTACGACCGCGGTATGGTGCGCGACCGTCGCGTCGTGGACATGCGACAGTGGCTTCACGCAGATTGCGGAGGGATACAACTGCGCAATTAGCGGCTGGAGCGCGTCGGCATCCGTGCGCACAAGTCATGAGGCGATCTGGAATAACGTGCGAGGCAAGGTTATATCCACAGCCCGAGATGACTGTGGTAATCCACCTTCGGGCCAAGATATGTACGCTACCGGGTACGGCGGCGTAACCGGGGGAAGCCCCACACAAGGCTCGGGCTGCTACGAGTGGTGGCACTATGATGGACACGAGTGGGCGTACAAGGGACTAGTAGGAGACTGTGAGTAAACGTCTAATGGAGAGGCATATGAAGTCTGAAAGACTGTGCAGCATTGCGCTCGTGCTCGCGATGTTGAGCGGGTTGTATTCGGCTCCAGCGAGCGCTCAGGATCTGGGGCGGATGAGTGAAAGAACCTTTTACGTCACGCTTGTGGCCGGTACTGACGAGGTATCCAAGAAGCCGGTTGTCATATTGCGCCGGCGGATGTCCGTTCCTCACGACATCATCCTTGTTGATCTCAAGCGCGCTTCGCCCGCTGATCTTGGAGCAGCGCTAGAAGCGCTGGAGCACCTGAAGGCGCAGGATGGAGACAGTGTGAAGAATGAATTGCGAACGGCACCGACGAGCCCCCTGAGTAGAGCGTTCAGGGATGGTGAGGACAGTAGACTGCGATCATACCTGTCATACCTGACCGCTGCGCCGGTCCAGAACGTCCCCGGAATCGGGTGGGGAAATACCATGGCGCTGACCGTCCCGAGGGCGGCATTCGCCGACAAGTTAGAGCCGGGTGCGAGTAAGCGATGATTCTAGTGGCCGCTCACGGCTGCGAAAGGTCCAGTCCCGGGTCGTATCCGTACACAAACAAGAGATCGCAGACTTCATAGCTGCCTGGGCTGCCGAGTTCGACGAGATCCTGACCGAAGACCAAGCCATCATGGAAGCCAACCGGTTCATGGAACTGGACTGGGCCATTGTTGAACCGATCCGGGTAAGCAGAAGGTAGAGACTGAAACTGAACTCATGATATATAGTTGCTCAAGCCACCATGGAGTCCGACTCCTCAGGAGCCAGAGCCTCTCTCATTTTCTCGAGCATCTTCTGAAAACCAGGGTCCTCGGCTTGGACTAAAGTTCGAACGTCATATACAGTGGCCCGCACGAGTCAAGGCTGTGAAATCGGTACACCTGGCCGGAACAAAAATGGAAAAGACCGCTAGAAATGGTGACGTGCCCCCCGGAAGCTGATCCAGATATTATGTCAGTCCTCGACCGGAGGAGGACTGATGCGGAAGAGTCGATTCACGACCGAGCCGATCGTTAAGGTGTTGCAGGGGTGGGCCGCGGGCGGGAAGCCTCGCTACTCATGTTGCTCACCGCTGCAGCGTGCGCGACCACTGGCGTCTGGTCCGACGGGTTCGCAGCGAGCCTTTCGTCTCTGCGATCAATTGTCGTTTTCCTGGTCGTGTCGGCCCTCGCATACCGTATTCGATACATCGTTTCGCATACCGCGAGGGGGGTCGATGCCCTCTCCCGATTGGACGACGCGCTGGATACCGGTGAGGTCGCGCCTGATGGCGCTGAATGCACGGACGCGCAACGAGACGCAGATCCGTCGTTGCGTGCATCGATTCCTCCCCTCCCGCCTCCCGAGCCGGCCCTGCTCGATGTTCGTGGCGTCGCGCTGCATTACGGCAGTCCTCCGGAAATCATCCTCCGCGATCTTGATCTTGTCGTGAGAGATGGAGAGCGCTTGGCGGTGATCGGCGGACGGGGCGCTGGCAAAACGACGCTCGCCCAGGCCTTGCTTGGTGAGCATGCGGTGATGACTGGCTCGATCCGCCACCGAGGCCAGGTGATGCGGCCGCACGCGGGTGTGCAGGGCTCAGCGGGAGTGCGCGTACGCGGCCTGGTGCAAAGAATGACGCTCCGTGATGGGACCATTGCAGACAATCTCCGCATCGGCAATGCGATGATCGCGTTCGAGCAGTTCGTCGAAGCATGTCGCCGCATGGGCATCGCGGAGGATATTGCAAAGATGCCTCTGCGATACGAGACACTCGTGCGCCGCGATGGGAGCTCCGTCAGTCGCGCACAACGTCAACTCCTCCTGCTCGCGAGAACCATTGCCTCGCCCTGCGACCTGTTCGTCGTTGATGATCCGGTCGCGCATCTGAGTCCGAGCTCCGCTCGGCAGGTCATGCCTGCGCTGACATGTCTCGATGGCGCGGTGATCGCGTTCTTGGCGGACCCGTGCGGTGTCGTCGGCCTCGGATTTCGTATCGTCGATCTGGAGGCGGCGAGGCCGTCGACGATGTCCCATGTCGTCGTTTCCTAGCTTAGCTCGTGCCACCGACATGACCATGATCAGCCGCACGGTTGGGCCGGAACTGGACAGCGTCCCCGGCGCGTTGATGACATGCTCCGAACCAATCCGCGCGACGTCGGCGAGCCACATCGACAACCATGACATCGCCGTCGGGATTTCGATGCTGATCATCCTCACGTGCCCTATGGCGCCGCCGTGCACGAGCTTCCAACTTCCACGTACCTGTTGTCCTTTCCCTTCGTCCGACAGTCAATGCTGCTCCTCCGTCTGATCGCCGCTGTAAGTCTTCTGCCGCCGAGCACGGCGGCCCGTCTCGATCGACTCGTCGCGTTAGCGCGCCTCGACGCAGCGGTACACTACTTCAGCCCCGCCGTCGCAACGCGCTTCTCGCCCTGGGACTCATTGTTCGCCGCGAACGCCATCCACATCGCCGACGCGTCGTCGTCAGCCGAGTATGCGCGACTCGTCGCTGCGCTCATGACCGACCTTCATGCCGACCTACCTGTCTCGAGCTCGCCTCAGCGCGCGCTCAGGTACGACGGATTTCCTACTCCTGCATTTCAGGGCTCGGGAGACTACAAGATCAGCTGGCGCTCCGCCGGATCTGGAGACGTCTATCGCATCGACATGGGCGAGAAAGTGTACGTCGATGTTCGACTGTCGGAGCCCTCGACCGATACCAGTGCCGCCGTGCCGGTGCCCCAAGTACCGACTGCGGCTGCGTGGCGCGCTGAGTATCCATCTGCGGGCTTTCGCATTCTCGGTGCCGCGCGGCTCTGGAGCACCATTCGCCTCTTTTATCCCTATAAGTCACTCATTGGCGAGGATTGGGACGAGCAGTTTCGCGCCGCGCTTCCCGCCATTGAAGGCGCGCACGATGCTCTCGAGTACGCGAAGGCCATCGCCGCGTTTGCGGCCCACGTTCACGACACGCATGTCACGGTTTCGAGCACAGCGCTTCAGCAGTTCGTCGGTGCTATTCCCATCGGTGCGTCGGCGAGGCTGATCGAAGATCAACTCGTCATCACGCACATCACCGACTCGAGCGCTGAGCGCGCGGGACTGCGCGTCGGGCAGGTCGTCCTATTCGTGGACGGAGAGTCCGTCCAAGCACGCATGATGCGATTGACACCGTACTTCGCGGCGAGCACGCGGGCGGCGCTGCGCTATCGGCTGGAGTCGGTGCTCTTGAATGGCGCCAGCGCGACACCCGCACACCTCGTCGTACGCGGCGCAACGGGTGGCGACCTTACGATCACGGTCCCTCGGTCGCCGGAGTTCATGCAACTACCAGGGCACGACCGGCGCGGCAGCATCATTCGCGTTCTGCCGGGCAATGTGGGGTACATCGACTTCGATCGCCTGCCGCCCGCAATGGTCGACAGCGCGTTCCGTATGCTTGCCGACACGAGGGCGATCGTGCTCGATGACCGCGGCTACCCACAGGGCACGGCGTGGACGATCGCGCCTCGGTTAAACATCCACGCCGATGGCGTGACTGGCGCCAAGTTCAGACGCCTCATCGTCCCCTCGCCTGACACCGCCCGCACCACACTGTTCGAGTTCGATCAGCCAATTCCCACGAGCGCCGCATCGAAGTACAGGGGCAGGACGGTGCTACTCGTCGATGAGCGCACGATCAGTCAAGCCGAGCATTCGGGACTCTTCTTCGAAGCGGCCAACGGCACGACGTTCATCGGCTCGGAGACGATGGGCGCCAACGGTGACGTCACGAGCGTCTCCCTTCCGGGTTCCCTTATTGTAACTTTTACGGGGCATGACGTCAGACACGCCGACGGACGGCAGTTGCAGCGGGTGGGTCTCGTGCCTCAGGTGCAGGTGACACCCACGATCGCCGGCATTCGAGCGGGACGGGACGAGGTCCTCGAGACCGCTGTCAAGTACGTCGGGGGAACAGGGGTTATTCCGCCCGATACGGTCACAGTCAGGAAAGCGCCGATGATTGCGCTCCCGCGAGAAGATATGCCGACGTTCTGGGGGGGAGCCGGCAGGCCGGACCAGTACCGACTGGGCGTGGATCGCGCAGTGAAACACGGCGGTAGTGCGAGCGGTCATATTACCGCACGCTCGCCCTCCAGCGTGGGCTTCGGCGCGCTGAGCCAGACCGTGCGTGCCGACAATTTTCGCGGAAAGCGTCTGCGCTTCTCGGCGTATGTGCGGACACGCGATGTCGGCCTGAATGGGGCCGGGCTCTGGATGAGCGTCGACGGCGACGGCGGGGTGCTGGCGTTCGACAACATGCAGGATCGCGCGATCCGAGGAACCACCGACTGGACTCTCGTTTCCATCGTGCTCGACGTGCCGGAGGACGCGGAAGGCATCGCGTTCGGGTTCCTGCTTGCGTCGAGCGGCGAGGCCTGGATCGACGATGTCACGTTCGAGATTGTCGGGGCCGACGTCGCGGTGACGAGCCTGATGCCTCGTACTTCCGATCCGGCGCAACTGGCGCAGCAGCGCGCGATGTACTCTGGCGCGCCGCTCACGCCGACGAACATGGACTTCGAGCACGCGCCGTAGCCTCCGCGAGGGCCAGCCGATGCAAGTCGTAGTTCTTGCGACGACGAGCCTCTGCGTATTTCGCCCAAGCGGATCACTCATTTCGCACCTGCCTATTTGCCAAGCGATCAGGCTAATCCCGGCACAACAACCGACCGTCCACGGCGCGCTCACGAGGGGCCGATCGCGCCGAGCCCGAAGGATAATCCGTAACCGTGAGCGATTCGATCGTGCTCTTCAGAACATGGCCGAACCATGCTTCCTCGTACCTGAGCGGCCGAGCGAGCGTCGGGCCGCGTAACAGTGGAACCTGTGCGCTTGGAATCGCACTCGCGTACGCGACGCCAGCTTGGCACGACGGCGGCGCACTGAGCCGAGGGCAGCGGCAACTGCTGCTGATTGCGCGCGCGATGGTGTCCAGCGCGCAGGTGGTACTCGACGATCCGTATCAGTTAGTGTGCCCACTCGTCAAACATCGAAGCCGTTCGTCATCGCTGTAGCATGACATCGGTCTACTCATCTCCCCATCAATCATCAACCGCACATACATCTGAAACCGCTCCAAGGCGATCAGATCCTCCTGCGAAAACACTGGGGCAAATTCCTTCGCCAAGTACCCCGCATCGTCTGCTCCCACCCGAAACGAGACGATGGATCCCACATTCCCGAACACGGCATCCCTGATCTCCTTTTCAAGTTGAGACAGATGCTGATGCGCCAGGATCATCGAGACCCGGTACTTCCGCAGCTCGGAAAGCATGTTCGCCAAGGAATGCGTGGTGAAGTGTTAGCACCGGCGTGAAATTGCGCAGATTCACCGGCGAGCATTGCACACTCGGAGCCCCCGCCTGCCGGCGGATGCTCTGAGCCCAGGAGTGGGCACCCGTCCGGCCCCGTTAGCACATTCGCCTTTCCTCCTGCTCAGAGGCGAGGCACCGTGTACGGATGGGATACCCTCGTGTGACTTCAGCATCTCCTCGATGATGGCCTCTCGAAACTCGCCATCGCCAGCGCCTCGGCGTCAGTCGGCGCGTGGTGCACTACTGGATCGCGACGGGGCAGCTGACCCGCGATCTCAGCATCGCCGCTCCGCGTCGGTCGTCACCGCGTGCGACCCAGCTCGATCCCTATCACCCGATCATCACCGCGCGGCTCGAGGCGTATCCCGAGCTCTCGGCGGTACGCCTCTACGATGAGGTCCGCGCCGCCGGCTATCCGGGCGGCATTACCCGGTGCGGGAGTATGTCGCGCGCGTCCGGCCGCAGCCCGCCAGATCCCGTGGTGCGGTACGAGACCGACCCTGGGCACCAGGCGCAGGTCGATTTCGCTGAGTTTCGATTGCCCTGGGGCAAGCGCTATGCGCTCGTCGTGGTGCTCGGGTACTCGCGCCTGCGCTGGCTCACGTTCTATCCGCGCCAGACGATGGCGACGGTCGTGAGTGGCCTGGAAGAGGCGTTCGCGTATTTCGGCGGCGTGCCGCGCGAGTTGCTCGTTGATCAGATGAAAGCCGTGATCCTCGATGATCAGCGCGCGGACGGCGGGCGGCTCCTGGAGAATCCAGAGTTCCTCCGCTTTGCGTCGCACTGGGGGTTTCGGATTCGCGCGTGCCGGCCGTATCGCGCCAAGACGAAAGGCACGGTGGAGCGCCCACTCCGCTATGTGCGCGGCAATTGCTTCTACGGTCGTGAGTTCATCGGCGATGCGGATCTCGATGATCAGCGTCAGCGGTGGCTAGACCTCGTGGCGAATGCGCGCACGCACCGCACGACGGGCGCGGTGCCCCGTGCGCGCTTTGAGACCGAGGAATTATTGCATCTCCAGCCGCTTGCCGCGCGGGCGTATCGGCCGCTCGTGCTGCCCGTTGATCGTACGTCCCGCCGGACCGCGCCGCATCTCCTCGCGCCGACGGTACCAAGTGTCGTCGTCGAGCAGCGCGGGCTCGTCTCCTATCAAGAGCTGGTCGAGGCGGTGGCCGGATGAAAGCGACACCCTCCCTTCGCGATCAGCGGCGCGCCCAACTCGCCGATCTCAAGATGCCTGGCGCCCTCGAAGCGCTCGATGAGATTCTGAGTGGCCTCGATGGCGGATCCCTCAAAGCCCCGGCCGCGCTCTCGGCATTGCTCGCCGCGCAGATCGCGCTCCGCAATCATCGGCGCCTCGATGCGGCGATGCGCTCGTCGCTTGCCCGCCGTGAAGACGCTCGCGGACTTCGACTTCTCCTTTCAGCCCTCGGTCAAACGCGAACAACTCGAGAGCTTACACACCCTCGGCTTTCTCGAGCGCAAGGAGAATGTGGTCTTTCTTGGGCCACCCGGCGTCGGCAAGACACATCTCGCCATCAGCCTCGCCATCGCGGCGGCCGAGAGTGGACGTCGCGTGTACTACGGCACGCTCGGCGACTTGATTACGTCGCTTGAAGAGGCGAGTCAGGCAGGCCGTCTGGTGCATCGCATGAAGACGCTCAGCGTTCCGTCGCTGCTGATCGTCGATGAAATCGGCGATCTCCCGATCAGTCGCACGGGCGCGATGCTGTTCTTTCAGCTGATGTCGCGACGGTATGAACATGCCTCCACGGTCCTGACCTCGAACAAGGGCTTCGAGGACTGGGGTGAGATCTTCGGCGACGATGTCATGGCAGCGGCCCTCATCGACCGGCTGGTCCATCACTGTCACATCGTCAACATCCGGGGCAACAGCTTTCGGATGCGGCACCACACGGATCTGCACCGTGCGCTCGGCTCCACGCGCCAGCCCACCGCCCGTGACACCCAGAAACAATCCCGGCCACGCGGGAAGGAGGGCACCGCGACCTAGCAGGCTCGCGCCCCACCCAGTGTGCAATTCTCCCCGGTGAAAGTGGGCAATTCTATTACGGTGTTGACAACAGGCATTGAAGCAGCATGGATCGAACACTATGGCGGGCATCTCCAGCCAAGTGCTGGGCATTGGTGACGACCGATTCGCGATGATCAGCGTTAGTCGTCACCAAGCAGAGCCCTGACCCGGAGATGCCACTTTAAAACTGTCCAGTCTCAAGTTATAGCAGCCACCGTGCTGGACGTAACGCGCCATCCAGCTTGCTGACGTTCAAGCTTGATCTCGATGTCCTTCCGTACGACCGGTATGCGCTTGAAACCCGACCGATCCAGTCTCTGAAGATAAACCGTTGCGTGATCTCCATCGATTGACGGATCCGAGAATATCAGCAACGTGTTTCCTTTGAGCGTACAATCGGAAGGCATAATACCACATGCGAATACCGAGTCGCGACGGCCGAAACTCCCGCCGAGCGCAACAACAAGCGCTGTGTTTCGCGCGGGGCTGCGGCTGCTTGACCATTCTCCTGTCTTTGCCCTGACGCGAGGCTCGAGAACTACTCCCGATGAGGGCAAGGATGATTTCAAGTACGCTGCGATGGCCACGTCGATACTTGCGGCGTCACGTTCAACGGAAGCCTGAGCAGATACAGTACGTACAGGCGTGCCGCTTCCCAGCGCCAGCACCATTCCTAACACTAATATTTGAGTCGCTTTCATTTGCTCTCTCCGTAATTCAAGAAACGCAGCTAAGCGCGAAGTTTTCAGCGTTGGTGTCATCCGAGGAGCTAAAGTAACCGTGATATCCCTCATGCATGAGTGTCAGCGCCAATTCATTTTCGTTGCCCGAAAGAAACAATCCCGCATACAGATGGATCGAAAACACAACGCCAGGAACGTAGTGTATGTCGCCCTAGCCCCCCGGTGTCAGGATAGATGTCGTACGACCGCAGTCGTGTGAGCGGTCACCCGAACATCGCCCCTGGGGGTCGCAAGGTGGGTAGTTGCATGCCGCAGTACAGTCCCGCATTCCAGGCTCGAATGCTGCGTCGAATGGTCGGACCGTCGGCCATCAGTGCCAATGCGTTGGCGAAGGAGGTCGGGGTTCATCAGCCGCTCCTCTCGCGATGGCTCCGCGAATGCCGTAAC
>JAQBPY010000306.1 GCA_028287285.1 Gemmatimonadota bacterium | reverse complement strand
ACCATGCTGCACCTCGGTGAGCGCGAGTGCTCGGTGCAGCGCCGTCACCAGAAGATGATCGAGGAAGCGCCAAGCGTCGCCGTCACGCCGGAGCTGCGTGCTCGGATGGGCGCGGCCGCCGTCGCTGCCGCGAAGGCGGCAGGCTACGTGAACGCCGGCACCTGCGAGTTTCTGCTCGACGCGGCTGGCGACTTCTATTTTCTCGAGATGAACACGCGCATCCAGGTGGAGCACCCGGTCACGGAGCTGGTAACGGGCATCGATCTGGTGCAATGGCAAATTCGAATTGCCGCCGGCGAAAAGCTTCCCTTCGTGCAATCGGAGATCACGCCGCGCGGCTGGGCAATCGAATGCCGCATCACCAGCGAAGATCCATCCAATGGATTTCTGCCATCAACGGGTCGCGTGCAGTATCTGCACGTGCCGAGCGGGCCTGGTGTGCGCTGGGACGGAGGAATCGAGACCGGAAGTGAGATCTCGCTTTTCTATGATCCCATGCTCGCAAAGCTCATTGTCTGGGCTCCCGATCGTGCACAGGCCATTGAACGAATGCATCGTGCGTTGCTCGAGCTCACCATTGAAGGCGTGGACACGTCGCGGGACTTTCACCTGCGGCTCATGGAGGATACGGAATTCCGTGCCGGTGCGATCGAGATCCAGTGGCTCGAAAGGCGTCTCGCCGATCTGAGCAGCCGGAAGCCGCCTGCCGAAGGTGTCGTTCGAGCGGCGATCGCGGCGGTGTTGCTGGCCGAGCGGGAACGATCCTCGCCGCATGCGAGCACGGGAACGGCACGACCGACGGCGGAGCCTTCTGCGGCCAACTGGCAACGCGCAGCACGCATCGAGGGTTTGCGTTGAACGAGGACATGGCGCGCGTGGAGATCACGGGCGTTGCCGCCGGTGGTGACGGCGTGGGACGTACCGAGAGCATGGTGGTCTTTGTGCCGAGGACCGCCATTGGCGACGTCGCGCAGGTGAGTCTGACCAAGTCGAAGCGCTTTGCGAGAGGAAAGCTCGAGTCGCTCGACATTGCGTCACCCGATCGCGTGGAGCCTCCGTGTGTCCACTATGTGGCTGACCGCTGTGGCGGCTGCCAGCTGCAGCACATTGCGTATGCTGCGCAGCTGAAGGCCAAGGGCACGATCATCGCAGATGCGCTGCGCCGCATTGGCCGGCGCGACATTGGCGACGTCTCCGTCGACGCCAGCGATGCACAGTGGCGGTACCGACGCAAGCTCACGCTCCATTTGCGCCGCACAAATGACGGGTGGATTGCGGGTCTGCATCCGTACGATGATCCAGTCGCGGTGTTCGACCTGCGCGAGTGCCCGATTACCGAAGATCGTGTCCTCGATGTCTGGCGCGAAGTAAGGCCCGCCTTCGACTATCTGCCGCGCGAGATCGCCTTGCGCGTTGCCGTTCGCCTTCTGGATGCCGGAGCAGCACTCGTTGTGGAAGGTGGACAGGCGTGGCCCACTGCCGAGCGCATGTTCGCGGCGGTGCCGTCGCTGCTGGAGCTCTGGTGGAAGCCGGATGGTGGACGCATGCGTCGCGTGGCGTCGCGGACGATCGAATCACAGGGCGGCGCGTCATTTCTGCAGGTGAATGCACGGGTTGCCGAACAGCTGCGCAATCACGTCATCACGCGTGCGCGTGCCTATTCACCGGTGCGTGTGGTGGACGCGTACGCCGGAGCTGGCGGAACGGCCATGCCCCTCGCCACACGTGGCACCACCGTCATCGCCATCGAGTACGACGCGGAGGCTGTTGCGCGCTTCGAGTCTCGTCTCCGCGCACCATCGCGCGCGATCGTGGGAAAGGTGGAAGATCACATCCTGCAGGCTTTGCCCGCCGACGTGGTGCTTCTCAATCCGCCGCGCACCGGCGTGGACACGAGAGTGACGGGAGCACTGCAGAACGTCAGCTCCCCCCCGCGCGCCATCATCTACGTGAGCTGCGACCCTGCAACGCTCGCACGGGACTTGTCGCGCATGCCCCGTTATCGCGTGGCGAGTGTTCGTGCGTTCGACATGTTTCCGCAAACGGCGCACGTCGAGACCGTGTGCGAGCTCGTTCCGGAGGTCACATGAAATATCTCGTGAAGGTTGGCGACGACGACGTCGAAGTGCTGCTCGACGGGGACGTCGCAACAGTAGATGGAATTGCGGCGGTTGCGCGCGTGAGCGATGTGGAAGGCACGCCCGTACGCATGGTCACCATTGGCGATGAAGTCCACCGCGTGGTTGCACGACGCGGCGCAACACGTGGCCGCTTTACGCTGTGGCTCGACGGGTTCCGTTACGAGGTGGAAGCGCTCGACGAGCGTGCGCGCGCCATTCGCGAGCTCAGCGCGGCGAGTGCCGGTCCTACCGGTCCGGCGCCACTCGTTGCACCAATGCCAGGCATGATCGTCCGCATTGCCGTGCAGGTTGGTGATGCTGTTACGCCAGGACAGGGACTCGTGGTCATGGAAGCGATGAAAATGGAGAACGAGCTGCGCGCGACGGCAGCGGGCACCGTCAAGGCCATCCTTGCCCAGCCGGGCACCGCGGTGGACAAGGGCGCCATACTCCTGGAGCTCGAATGAAACGCACGAGTGTCCTGACCGCTCTGCTTGCCGTTGCCGCGCAGCTGTGCGGAGCGCAGGCGCCGAGCAGCGAAATCTTTCTCGCGCCGCTTCGATACGTGCGCGACTCCATCGTGGTCGGTGCGGTGGTGAACATCACGCATCGTGGCGGTTACAACAATCAGCCGTCCTTTCTTCCCAACAGCCGCGGCATTCTCTACACCGCCATTGGATCAGATGCGCAGGCGGACATCTGGCGCTACGACATCGTGGAGAAGCGCACCGCGCGCGTGACGTCCACGCCGGAGAGCGAATACTCGCCGACCGTGATGCCCGGCGGCGCGCGCATGAGTGTCATTCGCGTGGAGCAGGATTCCACGCAGCGTCTATGGAGCTTCGCGCTGGACGGCACCGAGCCGCAGTTACTCCTTGGCGCCTTGAAGCCTGTCGGCTATCACGCGTGGCTCGGTGGGGCCAGGCTGGTGGCGTACGTCCTCGGAAAGCCCGCGACGCTGCACGTGATCAAGAGCGACGGCACGGGCGACGAGATTCGTGCCGTGGATGTGGGGCGTTCGCTGCAGCGCATTCCGGGGATGGAGGCATTCACCTTCACCCAACGCGACAGCACCAACGCATCCTGGGTAACGGCACACTACGTGGCGGACAATTCGGACGTGCGGCTGGTTCGAACCACCGTCGAGAACGAGTATCATGTGTGGACGCCAACGCGCGCGCTCTTGAGCACTCATCAGGGCAAGCTCGTGAAGTGGAACGGCGCGCTAGATGCGACGTCGCAATGGGAAGTGGTTGCGGATCTCTCGAAAGCGGGTGTGAAGAAGATCAGCCGGCTGGCGGTGAGCCCCGATGGCAAGTGGCTTGCCTTTGTCGCGGAGATCGCGGCTCCCTGATCGTCTTCGCCATTGTCCCGGAGGGATCAGCACGACGATACGCCGGCGCATGATGAAGCCATGGCCGTTCCCGCTCACGACTGCACTCGGCGCCTTAGCGCTTGCGGCCCGGTCCGATGGCTCCTCGGCCGAACTTCGCACGGACCGCATCCATCGCGCGTGAGACGTCGCGGTCCTTGTCCGTTTCGAGCCGCGCGTTCTGCGCGTCGAACAGCGCGAGCTGCTTGGCCGGTGCGACGGTAAAGTTCGAGAGGTTCACGCCGATGAGGCGCGCCGGCATGTGTCTCGCTTTCCTCAGCTTCTTCAGCAACTCGCGCGCAACGAGAAATATCGCGCGGTCCGATTCGAGCGCTTCGTCGACCGTGCGGCTTGCCTGGCGCGTGGTGAAGTCCCGATCGCGGAGGCGTACGGTGATGGTACGGGCTGTGAGTGCATCGCTGCGAAGATCCGCCGCCGCGCGTCCAATGACGTCGGTCAACTCACCCTCGAGCAGGAGATCATCGTCGATGTCGACGGGAAAGGTCTCGTCTCGGCTGATGCTCTTTGCATCGTCACGTTCGGCGACTTCAGCGTCGTCGAGGCCAAGCACGCGATGGGCGAGCCATGCGCCCTCGCCTGGCCCCACCCGTCGCGCGAGTGCCGCTTCATCGAGCGCGAGGACGTCCTCCACACTCTGCAGGCCGCGCTCCGCGAGCCGCGACGTGGTCTTTGGCCCGATGCCCGGAATGTCCGCGAGCTTCAGGGTCCGCATGAAGTCCAGCTCGCCGCCGGGCGGAATGATGTTCACCCCGTTGGCGGTGTTGCCCGGCCGGGGCTTGGCTTTCTCGACGGCGAGCTTTCCAATGAGCTTGGACGTACCGCCGCCGATGGACACCCTGATGCCCGTCACGTCGAGTACGGCGTTTCGAATGCGGTGCGCCAGCTCTTCCAGCGTTGCGCCCTCGTAGAGATTTTCCGTGCCCGCGAGGTCGCAGTACCATTCGTCGATGCTCGCGCCTTGCACCACCGGCGCATGTTTCTCGAGCACGGCGCGGATTTCATTGTGCTTGATGCGACACGCTGCCCCGGGCACGGGAACGCACATGGCGTTAGGGCATAGCCGGAGGGCGCGTGCCATGGGCATGGCCGAGCGTACGCCGAACTGACGCGCTTCGTAGGAGGCCGAGCAGACGATGCCGCGTCCTTCCGCCGTGCCGCCCACGAGGAGCAGGGAAGCCTTGCCGGCGCCTTCGGGATCTACCATGCGAGCAACGGCGACGAAGAAGGCGTCGGCATCCACCAGCAGGATCCGTCTAGGAGGTTGGGTTGGGTGCGCCACGTTGGAATAATAGTGAGGTAGGGGCGGCCGCTGGTGCGCTGACAGGGGACGGGGTGCTCGCTTGCGCTCGCTGGACGGGAGCCTCCGTGCGGTGTTATGGCTCAGCGTGCGTTCAGATGGTGACGCTTTGGTCGACACGCATCGGTATGCTTTCGCCATGAGAAATCCATACAAGCTGCGGCTGACGGAAACAGCGTTCGGCATCGCCGAGTTGACTTACCGGGCCACGGCAGACTTTCCGTCGGATGAGCGATTCGGCCTCGTTTCACAGATGCGCCGTGCATCGGTCTCGATTGGCTCGAACATCGCGGAGGGGTGCGGTCGAAATTCAGACCGCCAACTGGTCAATTTTCTCCAGTATTCGTCCGGATCGGCAAGCGAGCTGGATTTCCAGGCCCGCTTGGCAGCCAGGTTGAAAATGGGCCGCCCTGAACCGCTTTTCGAGCTGTGCGAGATGGTGGAATTGGAGAGAAAGATGCTCGCACGGTACGCCCGCCACCTGGCTGCCGAGAAATGACCTCCCGTCCAGCGAGCGCAAGCGAGCGTCCCGTCCCCGGTCAAGTGAGCGCCAGCGAGCGGGCCGTCCCCGTGAAGCGACCGCCCCAGCCGTTGACCGCAGCTAAGTCCTTGCCTATCTTACGATTCTGTCCAAAAACGCCTTCAGTGGCGGCCAAAACCCGGGTTGCATGACGCACCAGTGAGGCGCAGTTCCTACGCAGTCAGCACAGGTTCATGTTCAAATCGTACACCGCGACCCCCGACGATATCCAGCAGGACTGGTTCATCGTCGATGCCGAGGGCATGGTCCTCGGCCGGCTCGCCACAGAAGTCGCGCGCATCATCCGCGGCAAGCACAAGCCGATGTTCACGCCGCACATGGATACGGGCGACGGCGTCATCGTCATCAACGCATCCAAGGTTCGCGTCACGGGCCGCAAGGCGGAGCAGAAGGAATACTTCCGCCACACCGGCTACATGGGTCACGAGCGCTTCACACCCTTTGCCAGCATGCTGGCCAAGCATCCGGAGCGCATCATCGAAAAGGCGGTCTACGGCATGCTGCCCAAGTCGGCACTCGGCCGTCAGGTTCTCCGTGGCAAGCTTCGCGTGTACGCCGGTGCCGAGCACCCGCACGTCGCGCAGCAGCCCAAGGTTCTGACCTTCAAGCACGCCGAGGCGAAGTAACCCATGGCAGATTCGAACGTCACGCACACGATTGGCCGCCGCAAGGAAGCGGTGTGCCGCGTCTATTTGAAGCCCGGCTCGGGTAAGTGGGACATCAACGGCCGCACGCTCGGGGACTACTTCCCGCGCCCGGCGCTGGTCACCGCCATTCAGCAGCCGTTCACGGCCACTGACAAGCTCGGCCAGTACGATGTGAAGGCGAACGTCAACGGCGGTGGCCAGACGGGCCAGGCCGGAGCGCTCCGCCTCGCCGTGGCACGCGCCCTCGTCAAGATCGACGAAGGCCACCGCCGCAAGCTTCGGGATCTTGGCCTCCTCACGCGCGATGCACGCGCCGTCGAGCGCAAGAAGCCAGGCCGTCCGAAGGCACGCAAGCGCTTCCAGTTCAGCAAGCGGTAAAAAAGCGGCGAACGGCAGGATAGCAGATGGCAACACCGCACGACAGCAGGAAAACGAGCAGCACATCTCTCACGTTTCCCAGAGCCTCCGCCCGGTGCCGGTCTTCCGGTGGGCGGGGGCGACGACGGGCGACGGACGACTCAACCAAACTGTACAGGACCCATGGCAGACGAAACCAGCACCAAGCCGTCAATCGAAGCATTGCTCGCGGCGGGCGTCCATTTCGGACACCAGACGCGCCGCTGGAACCCCAAGATGCGCCGCTTCATCTTCGCCGAGCGCAACGGGATCCACATCATCGACCTCAAGAAGACACTCATCCAGCTCGAGCTCGCGCAGAAGCTCGTGCGCGACGTCGTCATGCGTGGCGAGAGTGTCCTGTTCGTGTGCACCAAGGCGCAGGTTGCCGGCATCGTCAAGCAGGAAGCCGAGCGCGCGGGTGCCATGTACATCACCGAGCGCTGGCTCGGCGGTCTGCTCACCAACTTCCAGACGGTCAAGAAGCAGCTCAAGCGCATGAAGGAGCTCGAGGCCGGCAGCTCCGAAGGCGGTGAGTGGGCGAACTACACCAAGAAAGAGCGTCTCATGATGACGCGCGAAAAGGAGAAGCTCTCCAAGTACCTCAACGGTATCCGGAGCCTCACCCGCACGCCCGGCCTCATGTTCGTCGTCGATGCGAAGAAGGAAAAGATCGCCGTGGCCGAAGCCAACAAGCTCGG
>JAQBPY010000298.1 GCA_028287285.1 Gemmatimonadota bacterium | reverse complement strand
GGCGATCGTGGCGCCGTTTGGACAACGCACCACGCTCGCCGTCGACGGAAACGGTTACTTGAGCGCCGTCCGCGCGCCCGGTGGTGAGACTGCACAATTCACGTACGATACGGGTGGATTCGGGCTTCTACAGTCACGAACTGATCCCGGTGGCGGACAACACCAGTATTCGTATTCGCCACTCGGCCTGTTGTCGGCAGCAACCAACCCAGAGGGCGTTACGACGTCGTTCTCGACGTCATCGCTGGATGCTGGCCACAAGACGAACGTCACCAGCGGGTCTGGGTCGAGTAGCTCGTATTCCGCTCAGCGAGTTGCCACAGGTGGGTACAAACACATTTCGACGGACCCCTCCGGGCTGCAGACGACTTCGACGACCTCATCGAATGATTCGACGACGGTTGCATCGTCGAATGGAACGATCATCACATCCGTGAGTACGAGCGACCCCCGCTTCGGTATGCAGGCGCCAATGCACACGATGGTGATCCGCCTGCCCAGCGGCCTGACGCAGACCGTGCGAACTGCCCGCGTCATCACACTCGCAACGCCAGGCGATCCGCTGTCGTTGCTTGGGCAGACCGACTCTCTGATCGTCAACGGCACCGTGACGACGAGTGTGCACAATGCGACAGCGCGCACCATAACAGAACGATCGCCGGAAGGACGGATTGCCATTTCAAAGCTGGACACACTGGGCCGCATCATCCGTTCGGTGGGAGGCGGACTCTCGACGACGCAGATGAGCTACGACGCACGCGGTCGCGTTCAACAAGTCAACGAGGCAGGGCGCACAACGACGTTTGGGTACGATGCGGCGGGCAGCCTCGCTTCGCTCACGAATCCTCTGGGACAAACCACCCGCATCACCAGCGATTCGGCTGGACGCCCACTCGCAATCCACGACACCGCGGGAACGACCACGTTCTCGTATGATGGGGAAGGCCGGTTGCAGTCGCTGACGCCGGCGGGACGGCCAGCGCACACGTTCACGTACACGCCGGGCGGCCTGCCAAGCACCTACGACGCGCCTGCCGTCCCTGGCGTGAGCAGCACGACCACGCGTTTCCGGTACGACGGCGACCTCCGTCTTCGAAGCATCGTTCGCGCGTCGGGCGACTCGATTACGTCGACCTACGATGCGGCAGGTCGGCCAATGTCGGTCACACACGCAGATGGGGCGACGACACTGACCTACAGCCTCCTCACCGGTACATTGTCCTCGACAAGCACTCGCGAGGGCAAGGCGTACGCGTTGTCGCACGACGGCTCGCTGCTCGCGACCGCCACCCTCTCCGGCTCCGTCAAAGGAGTCATCAGCTTCTCGTACGACTCCTTCCTTCGTCATTCGGGCGTTGCGGTTAACGGCGATACGGTAGCTCTGGCGTACGACGCGGACGGTCTACTGATCTCGGCGGGTGCGCTTACCATCACCCGCGATGCAGTTAACGGGCTGGCGTCCAGTGCGGTCGTGGATGGGGTGACCACTACCTATGCCCATGACTCCACAGGCTCGATCAGCGGAGCAACGACGACCGCGAGCGCAAACACACTGTATACGTATGCGCTCACCCGTGATGTGCTCGACCGCATTATCCGCAAGGTGGAGACGATTGCGGGAGTCACCACCGATTGGGGGTTTGTCTCCGACCCCGCTGGGCGGCTCAGTGTCGTCACCCGCGACGGGGTCGCATCGGCGGCGTACCAGTATGATGCGAATGGCAATCGCACGAGTCGCACGTCGAGCGCCGGGATCGAGACGGGCGTGGTGGACGCGCAGGACCGGCTCGTCACGTACGGGAATACGACCTACCAGTACACGGATGCCGGCGACTTGCGACGCGCGATTGCGGGACCGGATACGACGACCTACCACTACGATGCGCTGGGCGCCCTTCGGTGGGTGACGCTGCCATCTGGCGCGCGAATCGACTATGTGATCGACGCGATGGGCCGGCGCATCGGGAAGAGGGTCAACGGCGCATTGACGCAGGGCTTCCTCTACGAAAGCGATCTGCGGATCGCGGCGGAACTATCGCCGAGCGGGGCGCTATTGAGTCGATTCGTGTACGGCGCCCAAGTCAACGTGCCGGAGTACATGGAACGCGAGGGCGTGCGATATCGACTGATCACGGATCACCTGGGGTCGGTACGGCTTGTTGTGGACGCCACCAGCGGTGCTATACAACAGCGGCTCGACTACGACGAGTACGGTCGAGTGTTGGTGAACACGAACCCGGGATTCCAGCCATTTGGATACGCGGGCGGTTGGTGCGGTCTGGTGCTCGAGATTACGACGCGCGGGTGGGACGTTTTACGACGAAGGATCCGCTCGGTCTCAGCGCTGGGCCAAACCGGTATGCGTATGTGCAAAACGATCCGATCACATCAATCGATCCAACCGGCCTAGACACTTACATTGTGAATCGGGAGTTGGCACCTTGGCAAGGGTTTAGCCAGAATGCCGCGTCTCGATTAAACCCCGTAACGCACACGTTCGTCGTCGTCACCAATCCCGACGGCAGCATCGCGCATACTTATAGCTGGGGGACAGCCGCGCACGATCGCGGGTGGACAATGGATTTCGCGCTTGACATCGAAGCCGCTGCCATCGCCTTGAATGAGCACCTGGCAGAACGAGTAGGGGGACACGATTTGGATCCATTCGTTGCAGCAGGTTATCGTCTGTTGAACCAACCATCCAACGAGCATCAGAATTTCATCCTCTTCAATAACTGCAAAAAAGAAGCAGACAGGTTAGTGGATCTCGCAAAAGATCTACAAAGAAGTGGCTCGCGAAGCTGGGAGCCGGCATGGCCGAGGTAGTTACGTGATCAAGAAACGGTGGGTGGCACACGCGTGGCGAGCTACGCGTGTCACCCGCCGCGCTGGGCGAAAGCACAGCCCTTCTTGCTGCGTCCCCGCTGTGCAACCTCTACGCGCGACGCCTCTCTGACAGTTCGGCCGCTGCCACGTGATGCGAGAGGCCTTGAACTCTCTCGCGTTGCGCCCATGGCTCTCTAAGCTGATCTACATCTTCGCACATCGCGTCGGTCACAAGACCCGCGATTCGCGGAGGTAGATAGCGACGACGCAAGATGCGCGGTTGAGGCGGAAGAGTGACGCAGACAACCACAAAGCACAAGCACCCTTGCTCTGGAGCGCTAATGATGGACTCAATCGTTATGTTTCTCGTCCTCCTAGCATTTTTTGCGGCACCCGCGCTGCCGGGCTTGCTGCCGCTCATGCGGCGATTGCACCAACTCGAACAATCAACGGAAGCGGAAAAGCTGCTGCTTCCGGTCACATTCGTTGTCTATCTGACCGCAGCCATCGGAACCGGTTGGCACAAGGGCGGTTCGAATATCTTCGAACTGCTTGTGATCGGTATCCTCGCGGGGATTGGGGCTTTGGCGCGTCGCATCGCGCTACGACGGCCTGATACGTCATTCACGGGGAGGCGATTAGTTATCGCCGTCAGTATCGCTGCCGCATTGGTGGCGATTTTCACCCCGGAGCGGGGCGGGTAGCGCTACTGACGGCGATTCCTTGGCGGGTGCTGGGCTCGGTGCGCTCGGCGGGAAGTTGCCCTCCCTGGTGGATGCGCAACCTATTGAGGCGAGCCACGCGCTCGGAGCAAAGGACGAAGCGCTAAACGCATGACGGTCCTGCAATCACGAGCGCTACGCAGTCGGGGCGCGGGGAGCCGAGTCGTCAGTTTTACGCGGACATTCTCTTGCGGGCGACCCTGCTCTAGTCTCTGGCACTGCGTCACGTATGTACTCAAGGCTTCTTGAGCATGAATGTGGCTCGCATCCTTCCTTTCGTCGCGAGGTGTCCGGAATATGAATAGGATCGTGCGCCTGCTGCTCGAACTGCTCGCCGTCCTGCTCGTAGGCTTTGGCGTAGTGCCAGTTGGACTTTACCTGCGTATTCCTGGCGATATCTTCGTCGCGTTGTACATCATCGTCTGTTTTGCCGCGGGCATCCTTTCCTGTCAACGCTGTATTGCCGCATCGATCCCAGTCAGGCATCGCGATAGCCACGGGTGTGATTGTAGCCTTCTTGGTCTTCTGGGGTGGTGGCATGATCCTCGTGAGCAATGGGTCGTAGCGACGTCTTGCCGAAGATCTACCAGTTCGATGGAGACGGCCTCGTCACGAAGAGCGGTCAACTCAGCCTGATCAGCGGTCAAGCGACTGGAGGAACTCAGCGGTACCTCCGAGCGATCGCCCTCTCCAGTTTTTCGCCGAGCATTGCGTACACGGTGAACCTCCTTGCCGACCAGCGAATTGCTGCGCGTGGCCGTTGAGCCGCATGCGCCGTATGGTTCACGTCATGCGAAACACGGATCAGGGAGGTGACGGCGAAACGGCCAGGTCTCAGCCGCGCGCGCTGTGCTACGGGCGTGCACGCTCCGAGAGAAAGTTCAGCGCACGTGGGCATCCCGTTTCGAATACACAGACAGAGGAGCGGGCTAAGTGTCGAATTCTAAGAGAGTAATTGCCATTGGGGCAACAGCGGTGGTGGCGACCATTCTGGCGTCAAGTGGCCTCGTATCGCGAACTTTTGCCACGGTGCCGGCGCTGAGTGTCCGAATTGTCGACTCGGTCGGAACGCCAGTGGCTGGCGCGTGTGTCAGCGAATCATGGCTTCATAACTCCTTCGAACCCGGCAGTTCTCATTGGGAGGAAGGCGTGACAAATCGTGACGGCCAGATTGTGTTTCCAGCCCGATATGCAACTGCCACGGTGTTTCGGCGGGTCGTTGTCCCAATGGTTCGTCGCTTTCAGGTACACTCCAGCGTAGGAGCAAATGCCGTTCTAATCGCCGCTACCCCCCACCACGTCGGTGAGGGATTGTACAAGGAGGGCGGCGCTACGTCACTTGAAATTGCCCTTCGACGCGACGACATGCACACCTGCCCGAATGTTGTGAGCCCCACGCTATAACGCTCCCAGGCTGGGCTGTCTTGCCCGCCCAAGTCCGCGCGTAGCCACCGATACGGGCGCCGCAGCCACACGCCGACGTGATGGAGTCGGAGCAAACATTGGATCGACGAACGGTCATATCATGCTCGCCCGGATGATCTTCGTGTCGGCGCGAGCGGCGACAGTGCTTCCTTCGCCTTCTCGTCGAGGTCCACCTTGACCAGTGACATATCGTTCTCCCTGATGGTGCGCGGTGCCGCCGCGCGCGGTCTAGCTCACGATCGCGTTCTGGATCGCACGCTTTCGGAGAGCGATGCTGCGCGAGAAGATCCGCGGAGTGGACTATGAAGTAGCGCACGTACTGGCGCCGTCATCATCGTGAGACCCCGGTGGTATCACCTAGAGATCCTCAGCGATCCACCATCCGCCACGATTATCCCGAAGGCGCGACGAGCCTGGAACAGGAGTACTTGGAGGTGCCCTTAGCGGCGCTGGAGCGTAATGAAGGACTACGTGCCCACGCACCGCGAGGAGTTCGAAGGGGCCTGACCACGATACGTTAACGAATGACAAATCCGACTGACAAAGTGGTCCGAATCATCATAAATCGACACGCACGCCGACGAGCGTAAATGCCATCAGTACACACTGATACGCACTAATCCCACCGAAGGCCAGAAAACTGCAAATCTCCTATTCGTCGGTTCTATTCCGACCGGCGCCTCTAGGGGGAGCGCATCGCTTTGGCGGTGCGCTCCCTTTCGTATCGGCCGGTACGCGTGCTGCGCGTGGCCGTTGAGCGGCATGCGCCGTATGCTTCATGTCATGCGAAACACGGAACAGGGCGACGACGGCGAAGCGGCCAACGCGCTCACTCCTGGCCTCAGCGCGTCTCGGCAGGAACAACTCCGGCGGGATCTCCTCCTCACGCCGGAAGAACGTGTGCGCGCAGCGGAGGAGACGCTGACGCTCGACCGCCTGCGCCATGGAGGCGCGCCGTCGCGGGTGATCGGCTTCGATCGCTACGAGGACTACCTCGACTACAAATGGAAGTTGAGCACGGGCGGTGCGTGACTACGATACGCG
>JAQBPY010000295.1 GCA_028287285.1 Gemmatimonadota bacterium | reverse complement strand
GCGAGGAACGCCTGCATCGATCGCGTTGGCCGCTGCTCGATCTGGGTCCGTTCCGCCACGGTCAGCGTGACGCCAAGCTGCGTGAAGAGATCGAGGGCAATCTTCTTCTCGAGGTTGAACACCTGCTCGAGCAGGTCGGCCGCCTGTGCGGAGCCCTGCACCTGACTCGTCGGGACGTCGACCACGGCCGCGTCGACGCGCAGGTTGGTGCTGTCGACCTGAAGAATGGCGCCCTGCACGACCCGGCCTGCGCGCAACAGCTTGCCCGCGCGCACATTGGTCGCGGCCTCCGTGCCACCACCCTGCTGCAGCTTGATCTCGTCCATCAGCGCCTGCATCCGCGAGCGCTCCACCAGCGTGAGCTGGGAGGACCGCGCCAGATCCGTCGTGAGCAGGTCCGCAAATCCGCGCTCGAGCACCTTGAGTGACGTGTCCGCACCGCTGAAGCGCAGGGGAAGCACGGCAATGGTCCGCGGGTTTCCCGGCTGCGTCGACAGCGTTGCCTCCTGTGCGACGGCGGCCTTGGCGTCGGCAGTCAGCTCCTTCCGCGTCAGCGCCGCGAGCCGCGACTGCAGCTGGGCGCGCACCCGACTCGTACGCCCGAACTGGATGTACGAGGAATACGCCGTCTTGGCCGCGGGGAGGTCACCGAGTGCCTCATCCGTGAGGCCGAGGTAGAGCGAGGTGGTTCCGTCGCGCGGGTCGAGCTTGGCCGCAGTCTCGAGCGCCACGCGGGCTTCCGCGTTGCGATTCGCCTTGTAGTAGGCGATGCCGAGGGATCGGTTGACCGACGCATTGGTCGGAGACGCCTTCTGCTGCTCTTCCAGCCGGGTAACGGGGTCGCCTGACCCCATGCCGCCGGTAGCACACGCGGCAAGGCTGACGACGAGCAGGGTCGATGACAGAGATTCAAGAATACGCATGCAACCGCCTCCTAGCGGTCCGGGTCCAGCATGTCTTCAAAGCGCATCCACTGCGCATAGAAGTACAGATCGACGTACCCCGTGCCCCCGTTGCGATTCTTCCGAACGAGCAGCTCGGTAGCTCCCTCAATTCCTCGACCGCTATCGTACATCTCTTCCCGAAACAGTGCGAGTACCACATCCGCGCGCTCCTTCACCGCTCCGCGCGCGCCAAAATCGTCGAGCACCGGACGCCGGTCGTCGCGCTCGACGAGACCCGGCAGGGGGGCCGTCACGAGAACGGCGACCTTCGCATCCATGGCCAGTTGCTTGAGTGCCCGCACGGCGCTCGCGGCCTCCTCCTCCGTTTCGCGAGCTCCTGGCAGCAACGCATGCAGTCCATCCACGACGACGAGCTTGGTGCCGCGCAACGTCGAAACCTCCTCGGCGATCGCTGCCACGCCGCCCGACGGAGCCCGCTCCACGATGGGGAGGTCGTCGCGCAGGCGCACCGCGGCGCCTCCCACACCCACGCGCGTGATCTCGTCGAGCGTACCCCGGCGCAGGTCGTCCACCCGGGTACGACCCTCGATGGCGAGTGCTCGCTCGAGCACGCGCTCGGGCAACATCTCGCCGGAATAGAAGACGGTTTCGTGCCCCTCCTGCGAAACCCGCAGCGCAGCAGCGAGGGAAAACGCGCTTTTCCCGCTCCCCACGTCACCACCGAGCACGATCAAGTCCCCGCGGCGAAGACCTCCGCCAAGGAGCTTGTCGAGACTGGGAAACCCGGATGGGACGGTATCGGCCGGAAACGCACCATCGGCGACCGCATCCACACGACCGAGCAGCAGGGAAAGGGGGGAAATGTCAGCGCCGCGTGCCATCGTCCAACATAGGCCCGAATCAGTGGGCGTAGCAAGCAAAAAGACGCCGCTTCAAATGTTTGTCGACGCGCTCCCCACCAGCGCAGCCACCAACGCGTCCAGCTCACCGCGCGACTGGACGTCCAGGTACCCCGACGCCGCGAGGACCAACGCGCGCACCTCGCGACAAACCGCCGCGGTATCGCCGTCCGCGCTCGACTCCGCGCACTTTGCCGCGGCGCCGCGCACCGGCTGCGGCAGCGCCAGCGTACCAAGCCACGCCTTCGCGGCCGAGCTGCGCGCGGCGCGCTGGAGCTGATCGTCGTCGGTGCGCGCCACGCGTTCGCCCGCCAGCCGGGCGGCCACGAAACACGCCAGCGCCACCTCTCGCGTGCCGCCGATCGGAGCGCGACCCGCCAGCGCAGCCAGGTGCTTGAATCGGAAAACCGGTGGGGCCAGCGCGAAGGGCGGGAGGGTCGTCGGCACGGCCGGAATGTGGCGCGCCGCCTCGCCGGAAGCCAGCAGTGCCTCGCGCCGCCGCCCTCATCCGCCCTTTGCCCGCCCTATAGAGCAGGGCTACGTTTGAGCATGCCCCTCCAGGTCAAGTCCGTCCTCTGGGTAGACGACGAGGCGGAACTGCTCGAGCCACATCGCATCTTCTTGCGTGACAAGGGGTTCGACGTCGAAGCCGCCACCAATGCCGAAGACGCCATGGAGCTCGTCCGCCGGCGCGCCTTCGACCTCGTGCTGCTCGACGAGCAGATGCCCGGCACCCGCGGCCTCGATGCCCTCAAGGAGCTGCACGAGATCCAGCCGTCGCTCCAGATCGTGATGGTCACCAAGAGCGAGGAAGACGGGACACTCACCGAGGCACTCGGCAAGAACACCGCGGGCTACCTCGTGAAGCCCGTGACGCCGCGCCAGGTGTACGCCGTCGTCGCACGATTGCTGGAGGGTCCGCGCATTCGGCAGCAGGCGGTGGCCCGCGCGTTCGTCGATCGCTTTCGCGTCATGCAGGGCGATTCGCCGCGGGACTTCGACTGGCGCGCCTGGATCGACCGGTATCTCGAGATGGTCCAGTGGGACCTCGACCTCACCGCGGCGAACGAGATGGGCCTCCATGAGTCGTTGCGCGGCCTCTTTCCCGAGCTGCGTCGCGACTTCGCTGCCTACATGGCGAAGGCGTATCCGGCGTGGCTCGCTGACCTCGAGGGAGACCGGCCCCCGCTCTCGGTCGACATCGTGAGCGAATACCTCATTCCGGTCATCGCGCAGGACAAGGCCGCCGCGTTCATCGTCATCGACTGCCTCCGTCTCGACCAGTGGAAGTTTCTGGAACCGGTGATCGCCCCGCTCTTCGACATCGAGACCACGCACTACTTCGGAGTGCTGCCCACGGCCACGCCCTACGCGCGGAACGCGCTGTTCAGCGGGCTGTTCCCGAACGAGATCGCGGCGCGATTTC
>JAQBPY010000291.1 GCA_028287285.1 Gemmatimonadota bacterium | reverse complement strand
GGCATCCGTACGAGGGCAACTACACCAGTTGGCTGGAGCAGAAGCGCGAACGTCTCAAGCTCGAAGAGAAGACCGAGTCCGCCCGTCAGCGCACCTTGCAGCGCGAGCTCGAGTGGGTGCGCATGGCTCCGCGCGCGAGGCAAGCCAAGAGCAAGGCGCGTATCCAGAAGTTCGAGGAGCTCCAGGAGCAGGACACCGGCGACAAGGTGCTCACGCACGAGATCACCATTCCGCCACCGCCGCGGCTCGGCAACGACGTCGTCATCGCGAAGGGACTGAAGAAGGCGTATGGCGACAAGGTCCTTTTCGACGAGCTCACGTTCTCGCTGCCGCGCGGTGGCATCGTCGGTGTGATTGGTCCGAACGGTGCGGGTAAGACCACGCTGTTCCGGATGATCGTCGGCGAGGAGAAGCCGGATGGTGGGCAGCTCACGGTTGGTGAGACGGTGCAGCTCGCCTATGTCGATCAGGGGCGCATCCTCGATGGATCGAAGACGGCGTATCAGGAAGTCTCAGAGGGGCGCGATGAGATCACGGTGGGCAACCGCGAGATCAATGCGCGGGCGTACCTGAGTCAGTTCAACTTCAAGGGGACGGATCAGCAGAAGAAGGTCGGAGATCTCTCAGGCGGAGAGAGAAATCGTCTCCATCTCGCGAAGCTGCTGAAGTCGGGCGGTAACGTACTACTGCTCGATGAGCCGACGAACGATCTCGACGTCGACACGTTGCGCGGTTTGGAGGAGGCGCTGGTCGACTTTGCGGGATGCGCGGTGGTGATCTCGCATGATCGGTGGTTCCTCGATCGTATTGCTACGCACATCCTCGCGTTTGAAGGCAATTCGGAGGTGGTGTGGTTCGAGGGGAATTTCAAAGAATACGATGCTGACTTGCGCAGGCGGAAAGGCGCTGACGTCGATCAGCCTCACCGGGTGACCTACAAGAAGTTGGTGCGCGGCTAGTTAGAACGCGTGCGCCCCTCCAATGAACGGCTTGGAGGGGCCTCGCGATCATCGCGCGTAGCTGCCCAACCAGAAACCGCCGATGGCTTTCACCGGTCCTTAGTCGACCTCGTCGTGGGTGGAGTGCTGATCGATAGTCGAAGCGCGCGCAATGGATGCGCCGCGAGGAAGCGTGCTCCTTGGTTAGCAGCGGAAGTTGGATGCGGCACGGTCCGCTGGCAGAGTATGGCGCCGCCGCTTAGATGCTCCCAACTTATGTCGACCGCGTGGGTCTTACCTTCGCCCGACATCCTATGCTGCTCGTCAGCCTCATCGCCACGGCAAGTCTCCTGCATCCGAGCGAGACCGCCCGTCTGGATCGACTTGTCGCGTTAGCCCACCTCGACGCCGCTGTCCACTACTTCAACCCCGCCGTCGCGACGCACCCCTCGTCGTGGGACTCGTTGTTCGCCGTCAGCGCCGTTCGCATCGCCGACGCATCGTCGTCATCCGAGTATCGGCGACTCGTCGGTGCGCTCATGAGCGACCTCCATGACAACCCAGCCCTCTTCACGTCCCCACAGCGGGCACTGCGATACGACGGATTTCCTACGTCCGCAATGCAGAGCTCGGGCGGCTACGGTATCGCGTGGCGTTCCGCCGGTTCCGGCGAGGTCTATCGCGTCGACATGGGCGAGAACGTGTACGTCGACGCGCGACTCTCGGAGCCCTCGATCGACACCGCTAGCGCGGTGCCCGTCCCCCGAGTGCCGACCGCGGCGGAGTGGGTCGCTCCCTACCCGTCCGCGGGTTATCGCATCCTCGGTGCCTCCCGACTGTGGAGTACCATCCGCCTCTTCTATCCCTACAAAGCGCTCATTGGCGAGGATTGGGACGCGCAGTTTCGCGCGGCGCTTCCTTCCATTGAAGGCGCGCACGATGCCCTCGAGTACGCAAAGGCCATGGCCGCGTTCGCGGCCCACATTCACGACACCCACGTCACGGTGTCGAGCGCAGCCCTTTGGCAGTTCATCGGCACCGTTCCCATCGGTGCCTCGGCGAGGCTGATTGAAGATCAACTCGTCATCACGCGCATCGCCGACTCGAGCGCTGAGCGCGCGGGACTACGTGTCGGGGACGTCGTCCTCTCCGTGGACGGAGAGTCCATTGGAGATCGAATGACGCGCCTGACGCCCTATTTCGCGGCGAGCACAGCGGCGGCACTGCGGTATCGCCTCGAGACAGTGCTTCTGAATGGCACCGGCGAGTCGCCCGCGCGCCTTGTCGTGCGTGGCGGAACGACGGGCGATCGGACGCTCACCGTCTCGCGGTCATTTGCGTACAGACAATCGCTGGCGAATGACCGGAGCGGCAACATCATTCGCACTCTGCCTGGCAATGTCGGATACATAGACTTCGATCGCCTGCCGCTAACGATGGTGGACAGCGCATTCCGAATGCTCGCCGGCACGAAGGCGATCGTGCTCGACGACCGCGGTTACCCCCAGGGCACGGCCTGGAGCGTCGCTCCTCGGCTCAACATCCACGGCGATGGCGTCACTGGCGCCAAGTTCAAGCGACTCATCGTCTCCTCGCCCGACACTTCCCATACCAGGCTGCTGGAGTTCGACCAGCCAATTCCCCCGAGCACCTCGCCGAAGTACATGGGCAAGACTGTGCTGCTCGTCGATGAGCGCACGATCAGTCAAGCCGAGCATTCGGGACTCTTCTTCGAAGCGGCGAACGGCACCACGTTCATCGGCTCGGAGACGATGGGCGCGAACGGCGACATCACGAGCGTCGCACTGCCGGGCCGCATCAGCATGACCTTTACAGGTCACGACGTCCGACACGCCGACGGACGGCAGTTGCAGCGCGTCGGTCTCGTCCCGCAGGTGAAGGTGACACCCACCATTGCCGGCGTTCGGGCCGGACGGGACGAGGTGCTCGAAACCGCGGTACGGTACGTGGGTGGCACCGGCGTCATTCCACCGGACAGGGTCATAGCCACTGAAGCGTCGGTGGCTGCCCTGCCACCAGAAGCCATGCCTGAGTCGTGGGGGGGTGGCAGCGCGGCGAACGCGTTCCGCGTGGGTGTGGAGCGGTCAGTGCAGCACGGAGGTCGAGCGAGCGGTCACATCACCGCGCGTTCACAGTCCAGCGCAGGCTTCGGTGTCTTGAACCAGCTCGTGCGCGCCGACAACTATCGGGGGAAGCGTGTGCGCTTGTCGGCTTACGTCCGAACGCGTGATGTCGGCATGAACGGGGCCGGGATTTGGCTGCGCATCGACGGGAACGGCGGGATGCTCGCGCTCGACAACATGCTGGATCGCGCCATCCGGGGAACCGCGGATTGGCGTCTCGTTTCCGTCGTGCTCGACGTGCCGGTCGAAGCGGAAGGTATCGCATTCGGTTTCCTCGCCTCGAGTGGCGAGGCATGGGCTGACGATTTCACCCTGGAGATCGTCGGAAGCGACGTTGGCGTTACGAACCACATCTCAGGCGCTAGTGATCCGTCGCAGTTGGTGCAGCAACGCGCGACGTACGCCAGCAAGCCGCTTGAGCCGAGGAACTTGAATTTCGAGAGTTCGCCGTAACTCACGAAGCGATAGACCGACAAACACCTTCGGCCAGGCACGAACGCCGGTTCTGTGCTTACGGGCGTCGCGGTGCGGTCAGGGTCGCGCTGTCTTGTCGAAACGTCAACCCTCGCGCACTTCCCGTCTCACTCGTGTCGAACACGATCTCGATTCCCAGCAGTGGAAACACGAAGCGGTTGGCCGCGGTGGCGGTGAGCGGAAAACGTGGCTGCCCGGTCGCCTGCCCATAGAGAATGTCTCCGTCTCTCGTGATGGCGAGCAGGAGCGCCGGCGTGAGCGGATACGCTCCGACGAGCCGGTCGAGGGCGGCAGTGGAAAGGGTCACTGCCGCGCGCGGGGGAAGCGCCGGCACCATGATGGTGCCACCACCTTGTCGAAAGGTCAGCTGACGCACGCTTCCGGTTTCACTCGTGTCGAATACCATCTCGATTCCCGCTGCCGGATACACGAAGCGGTTGGCTGCGCTGGCGGTGAGCGGAAAGGCTGGCTGACCTGTCGCCCTAGCGAAAAGCGCGTCTCCAACGCGAGCGACGATGAGGACGAGCGCAGGCGTCAGCTGATACTCGCCGGCGAACCGGTCGAGCGCGGCGGCAGGCAGAGTCATCGCCACGCGCGGCGGACGTATCGGCTTCGATAGCGGCGTCAGCGGATTCAGGAGGTGCATGCCGATGTCGTCGATGGTGTTCGCCGAGTTCGCGAGCACGACCACCGCCAGTTGACGGGCAGGATCGAATGCTACGAAGGTACGAAACCCCGCCGTCGCTCCACCGTGCCACCACATGGGCTGCGACGGCTGGCCCACGATCATCCAGCCGAGTGCGATGCGAGTGCCCGGGGCGAAGTCGGCGCGTGGCGTCCTTCCGAGAGCGACCGCATGCCGGAGCGGCCCGCTCGTGGTGTCGAGCTGCGCAGCAAGATAGACGAGCATGTCGGCTGCCGTGGAGTGCAGTGCGCCTGCGCCCGCGAGGGCGTCAAAGTGCCAGGCGGATACGGAGTCCAATCGTTCGTCATGTCCAACGGCCACGCGATTCTGGAGCGCCGAGGGCACGACGACGAATGTCTCGCGCATTCCGAGCGGCGCGGTGATACGGCGATCGACGAGCGCGCCCCATGACGGCGTCTTCGCGCGCAGGGCGAGCGCGTAACCGAGCAGGCCCGCACCCAGATTGGAATACTCCGCGCTGTCGCCGGGCGCGCGAGGGAGCGCATACGACGAAAGGAATTGACCGAGCAACTTCGCGTCATAGTCGGAGTACGGATCCGCGATGTTGGCAGGCGCGAAATTGCTGGGCAGTCGCGGAAGTCCCGAGCGGTGCGTCGATAACAGCTGGAGCGTGATCGCCTTGCCCTCACGCGATGGAACCTTGCCTCCAGCGCCCAACAGCTCGGACACCGGTTGGTCCAGCCGGACCTCGGAACGCACTACGGCATCGGCGAGGAGGAGGCCAGTGAACGTCTTCGAGATGGAGCCGATTTCGAAGAGTGTATGTTCGTCGACTGGCGGGCGTGTCGGGCCGTTGGAGCCATACGCGACGTAGCGACGGTGGCCCTTCTCCAGGATGCCGACGAGGATCGCTGGCGCGTTTCCGCTGTCTACACGCTCCTTCAGGATCGCCCGGATGGCGGAATCGGATGGAACTGCCTGCCCCTGCGCCATCGTGACGGTAAGCGCCAGGACGGGGATAGCTCCGACGAGGGTCCGGTCAAGCCGCGTGCAGAAGGAAGACATGACGGTTGGTGAGTGGTGAAATTCAGGGCGTGCCAATTAGCATCTCGTTGGTCGTCTCAACTAGCATGTGCTCCCGACGTGTGTGGTACTACAGCCTGCTCGAGAGCCAGAAACACCGCTGCGACATCGGCAAAATCACCGAGTACGATCGAGGCGCCGGCGAATCGAAGGCCGTTCGCACGTACGCCTTGCCCAAGGCCAACGAACGGAAGGCCAAGGGAGCGCGCGGCTGTGACATCCCACACGCCATCGCCAATCGAAACGACCTTCTCAAAAGCGGTGACGGAACACAGCGCTTCTGCCCGTGCGCGAGCGCGCTGCACGATGTCCGTGCGCGCCGGGCCATCCTCCGCCGTCGCAATCGGGAGCTTCTCCCACGGTAGTTCGCCAGCGGTCAATTTGAAGGACGCCGCACGTTGCCAGGCACCTGTAGCGATCGCAACGGACCAACCGAGCGAGGGAAGAGCAAGCAGCAGACGGCTCGCGCCCGCGACCTCCGTGATGTGCTCCGTGCGATGCGCGATGGCCAACAGCTCGAGGAATCGTGCAATGGCC
>JAQBPY010000290.1 GCA_028287285.1 Gemmatimonadota bacterium | reverse complement strand
GGGCGCCTACGGCCTGAGCGTGCGCACCGAAGACATTGCGAAGCTCGGCCAGCTCTACCTCCAGCACGGCATGTGGAACGGGAAGCAACTCATCCCCGCAAAGTGGGTCGACGAAGCGACGTCGCGGCAGACGTCGAACGGGTCATCACCAAACAGCGATTGGGACCAGGGTTACGGCTACCAGTTCTGGCGTTCACGTCACGACACCTATCGCGGCGATGGCGCGTTCGGCCAATACATGATGGTGATTCCGCAGTATGATGCCGTTGTCGCCATCACGAGTGGCGTGCGCGACATGCAGACCGTGATGAACCTGGTGTGGGACAAGCTCCTTCCCGCCTTCCAGCCGACAGCGCTCGCCGAGAATCCGTCGGGTCGTCGGGCGCTGGAGGCGAAGCTCGCGAGCCTCTCGGTGCGCATGCCGGGCGGTCGTTCAACCGCGGCGCTTGCAGCGCGCGTGAGTGGTCGCTGGTACGACCTTCCCGCGAACGATCGCGGCCTGCGTGCGGTGGCGCTGGACCTCACGTCTTCCAGTCCCGCACTGCTGGTGCGGACGGCCGCTGGAGAAACGCGCACACCCATCGGCGCCGGCAAATGGGCACAGAGCAGGTCTGACTTCAACAACGGCATCGACCAGATGCTCAGCGTGCTTCCGCATCCGGCCGTCGCCACGAGCGGTGCGTGGACGTCTGACAGCGTTTACACGGTGAAGCTCATCGCGCCGGAAACGCCGTTCTATTCGACGCTCGATTTCCTGTTTACCGGGGACAAGCTCCTTCTCGACACCGAGTACAACGTCAGCTTCAACGCTCGCAAGCTGCCGCGCCTCGAAGGTACGCGTGCCGCGGGACCTTGAGGATCAGTGGATCGACGCGACGATCTCGTCGTACAGGATCTGGATTGGCTGCGCGAAGGTCGCCACCGTGCTCGCGTTGCTCGTGGCGACGACGACCAGATCCCGTCCCGGGACGATGAAGATCCAGTGACCACCGAAGCCGCTCGCGGCGAGGACGTCGGTGTCGCCGCTTCCTGGCAGTGCCGGCAGGATCCATAGCGTGCGACCGTAGTCGAGCGAATAGCCGATCCAGTTGCCCAGTTGCTGCGACTTCCGCTCACGCATGCTGGCAACCCATTCCGGCGATACGATTGGCGTGCCGTTCCATACGCCGTTGCGCAGCAGCAGGTATCCGATGCGCAGCATGTCCGCCGACGTCATCGACAATCCAGTCGCCATCTGCGGCAGACCGTTCGGCTGTCCCGTTACCCACGCGCTTCGGGTGATGCCGAGTGGCGCGAACAGCACGCGGCTCGCGTAGGCGTCGGCCACTTCACCTGTTGCCGCGCGCAGCACGCCGCCAAGGGCGATGATGCCCCCGCTGTTGAACCGCCAGCGCCCTCCCGGCGAGTCGTACATGGACTCCGACAGAACGAGGCTCAGCCAATCCTGCGTCGTGCGGTCGAGTCGCTCGAGGTCGGATCCCGCATAGGGTTCGTCCTGGAAGCTGATGCCGGAGCGCATCGTCAGCAGGTGATCGACAAGGAGCGCATTCTTCGGCGGACCCGAAAGCAGGCTCGCGTACTCCGGGAAGTACGGCGCGACCGCGTCGTCCAGGCGCACCTTTCCCTCGCGAGCGGCCACTCCGACCAGCAGGCCGGTCACGGTCTTGGAGACGTCCTCCATCTTCACCAGCGAGTCGGGATGCGCACCGGCCACGTACTCGTTGAACACGAGATATCCCCCATGGACGACGAGGAGGCTGCGCAGGGTGGGCCATTTTCGTTTGCGCACATCGTGCGAGAGCGTGGCCATGCGCGCGGAATCCATCCCGACCTGTGACGGAAGTGCCGTCCGCCATTGCGACGCGGGCCAGTAGGAGGTCCCGGCATCGACATTCGCGGCGGGCTGGATCTCCCACGCGGTTGGTGTCGTCGCGGGGTCGACCTCGGTGGGCGGCGTACACGAGGCGAGCACGACGCATGCGCCTGCGGTCAACAGGGAGGTCAGGGAAGGACGCATCACCTGAATATGTGCTTGCGCGGTGACAAAGCGAACGCACGGCCTCTTTGACCAGAGTCCTCTCTTCAGAGGCCCTCTGCGATCTCTCATCCTTAACCGCAACTGAATGGTGGACGCTTCCTCACGCCTGCGAGCCGGCGTCAAAATCCTCCACTACCGTCGTATCGCGACCTTCAACCGGATTGAACGCGGAAGTCGCGGATGAGCGTTATGCGTTATGCGTTTTTCGTCAACTCACGGTCCTTGACGAATATCGAACGCAGTGATCCGCCCAATCCGTTCTTATCTGTTGAAGGCGGCGGTCGTACCCGTTCGATGGATTTCGAGAGAGTCTCGCGCCCGTGTACGACGGATGAAATGTCAGTTGTGGTCTTCCGCGGTCACTAGCCTACACAGTCGGGAACTCATCCGTACGAATAGCCGCCCCACTTGATCGCCGCACGCGACGCGTGCTCTCGGCCACCGATGTCGCGACGAGCAAACCGGC
>JAQBPY010000260.1 GCA_028287285.1 Gemmatimonadota bacterium | reverse complement strand
CACAGGCTTCGCGAGCATGGCGCAATGTAGTCGTTCTCGTGGATTGCACCGAGACCGGATAGCTCAGTTGGTAGAGCAGGAGACTTTTAATCTTCAGGTCGTGGGTTCGATCCCCACTCCGGTCATTGCAGTATAACAACTTAGCTCCCCTTCCCGGATTTCCGGATGCGAGTGGTAGCGAGTTTGGTAGCGGCGCGGGCGTCTTGCCGCTCGCGGTGGAGCGCGTAGTCGTGCGCGTCCGGCCGGTGGTTCGCGTAAATCTTGTTGTACATCGTCGCGTCCTTGTGGCCGAGGTGATGCTGGCCGATGGACGACGGGTAGCCGTGCTGCGCCAACCAGACGGCGTGTGAATGCCGCCAGTCGTGGAGGTTGTGCTGGCCCTGCACATCTTCTCCGACCGCCCTGATCTGCATCCGGTCGGCGGTACCGTGCTGCGACTCCAGGTGCTCCCAATCCCGCGCCTGGAATACGAGCGCCTCGGGATGCTTGTCCGCGATGGCTTCTTCAATGAAGGGGAGCAGCCATTCCATCTCGTGGACGAGCGGCACCCAGCGGTCACGCCAGCTGCGCTTCGTGCCTCGGCAGTGCGCCTTCACCGGCTCCGCCTTCGCCAACACATCGCCGACGAGCAACCGCTTCAACGCGCCCATCTCCATGCAGAATCCGGCGAGAATCGCCGAGTGGCCACGGAACGGCGCATCCATCGCGGGAATGAGCCGCCTGGCATCTTCCATCGTATACCACACCTCGCGGTGCGCGTTCTCCGGCCATCCGCGAATTGTGCGCGCGATGTTGAGCTCCACCAATTCCGCATCCAGCAGCGTTTCACAGAAGCTCGACGCAGCCGCCTTGTAGCGGTTGCGTGAGCCGTCTTGGATCTCCAACGCTTCGAGCCGTGCCTTGAGCCCCTTGCGTGTCCAGAGCGACAGCGCGAACGGCTCCTTCTCCGGATAGAGCGCCCGCAGCTGGCGGAGGTACTGATCCGCCATGCCCGCGCCCTTCTTGCTCGCGACCTTCTGTCGGTGCCACGCCGTCACGAACGGATGCAGGTCGATATCCGCGGCGGTCTTCGCGTGCTGCGCCATCCAGTCGGTGAGTTCGCCGGCGAGATCCTTCTCGTAGGCCTCGCGCAGCGTGATCGGTCGCGGCTTCGGGCCGACGAGCAACTCAAGCAGCTCTGCGCGTTCCGCCGCGCGACCAAGCGGTGATTTCCCCGACCACTGCTTGACGACCCGCTCGACATCATGCGCGTCGCCGCGGATGGTGCAGCCGGTCGACAACGTCGCTGAGGCGCCACTCGGCGCCACGACGCGCAGCTTATAGGTCTTCGCCCCGCGAGCCTTGAAGACCATTAGTTGAGCCCTCCGCGCAACTGCTGTGCGGCGCGCACGTCCGCGCACCGGAAACCAATGCCGCGACCGCCACGCTTCTTCCTCTTCGCCATCAGCTTGCGGTTGGCGTAGAGCGTCGAGCGCGCGCAGTCGAGCACGGCCATCGCGTGCTCCACGCGGCAGATGCCGTCCACGGCTTCAAGGCGCGCGAACTCCAGGAGCAAGCGGACGCGCTCGTCGAACGCCGCATGATGATCAATCGCAGACGTGGCCATTAATTCAGCCCCTCCGGGAAGAGCAGGTTCGTCGCGTGCACCGATCGATCGCGGCCGTAGTCGATCAGGCCCAGCGAGCGCAGCGCCCCAAGGTTGTTGGCGTAGCTGCTCGACGTCGACGACGCGCCCGCGAGATCCGCGAGGGCGTTGCGGTCCAGCGACGACGGGTGCCGGTCGGCGAGGATCTCGATAAGGCGCGACTGTGGGGCTGGCAGCACCGCCGACCAAGCCGCGCGCAGCTCCTTGAGAGAGGCGATCGACGTGATGACCGAGGCGACCGTTTCGCCCGCGGTCGTGAGGGCGACTACACCGCCCTCTGGATAGTCGATGAGGCCCAGTGTGCGCAGGCGCCCGAGGTTGTTGGCAAAAGAACTGCTCGTCGGCGAGGCCTCGGAGAAGACCGCCACGTTCGACTTGTTCACCGGATAGCTGCCCATCTCCTTGAACAGCGCGAGCGTATTGAGGATGCGCTGCTGTGGCGCGGAGATCGGCTCGCCGTTGTACGAGGAGGGCTGCGCGGATGCTTTCGCGGGCGAACGTGTCGCGGGCTGGGCGGCGGGTGCCCTCACGCTGAAGGGTTCATTACGTGCGACTGCGACTTCCACAACGACATCCTCGTCGCCCAACACTGCTTGCAGCTGCTCGGTGATTCGCTGCGCGCTGGCGCGGAGGTTCTCGATGGTCTTCGCGCGCGCGCCGAGGCGATCGTCGATGATCTGTGTTGCTTTCCCGACGGCAGCGGTGACGGCACGCTCGAGCTCCGCCTTGTCGACGCCGGCGACATCGAAGTTCTGCGCATTGATATTGACGATGAACTTCATTGCGGCCTCCACGGCCTTCCGGAGTCGTGTAATGGTTCGCTGCTGCGTCTTATCGGAGCCGACGACGCTGGCGGCAGAGTTCATCGTCTTCGCCGAGGCGGCGAGTTGCGCCTTGAGACTGGTGATCTCCTTCCGCAGCTCCTTCGGGTCGTCAGCCTTGGCCTTCTCGATCGTGGCGGCCATCACGCCGCGCAGTTCCACGAGATCAATCTTCGTCAACGGTTTGACGTCCACCGGCGATGCGCCGACCAGCGGCGTGCTCGAGACGTCGGCTGTGCGCTTGGGCGCGGCCTTGATCTGCTGGGAGATGCGAAGCCACTGCGGCGAGTACACGTGCGCAACGCCGACGGGGAGCGAGGGGAGCACGTTCAGGATATTCTCGTCGGCACCAACCGTCGCGATCCACTCGCGAATCGCCTTCCGCTCATGCGCGCCAGTCATCTGGAACGCCACCAGGCATTCCGTCAGATTGAGGACCTTCTTATTCACTTCCTGCGGGCGCTGCGAGATGAGCGACAGGCCGATGCCAAAGTTCCGGCCGAGCTTGGCCATCCGCGTCCACTCGTGCAGCATGTCGGCTTCCTTCTGCTGCGGATTCTGGGGGACGAACTCCTGGCACTCTTCGAGGAAGACGTGCACCGCCGACGGCGCGGACTTCTTCCGAAAGAAGAACCGCTTCGCGAATCCCTCCGCAAACCGCGCCTTGGCGGCGTCACTCTCGAACTGACTAACGTCGAGGACGCACGACAATCCGCGATCGACGATCAAGTCGGCGATGAAGGCGCCGGAATCGGCCTGCAGCGGCAAGTCACCGTGTAAGCCGCCGAGCACAGTAACCGGGTACCCTGCCCCCTTGCCCGCGACGCGGAGTCCGTACCAGAGCCCAACCGGGTCCAATGCGACCACCTGCGCGCCGGCGTCGAGCATCAGCTCAGCGAGCTTTGTCGCGCCATACGTCTTTCCCGAGCCGATGCGGCCAAGGAACGCGAAGCGCTGCGTCACCGCGTCGAGCGGAAGCGCGAGTTCGGGGGAGTAGCGGAGGGGAGCGGTCATCCTTCCGTCCTCGTGTGGCCGTGTGCAATGCGCCACACGGTTGATTGCGAGCAGCCAAGGTCGTTCGCGATGGCGCGCTGATGATCGCCCCGGCTCGAGCGCGCGCGGACCTCCTCAACCTGAACGGGCGTGAGTCGCGCCTTCGGATGCCTCATCCCTTTCGGTCCGACCTTTCGCGCGCGACCCTTCTGCTCCATGTCCCGGACGTTGTCGAGCTGCGTTCCCGCAAAGAGGTGTTCTGGATTGTTGCAGCGCTGAACGTCGCAGGTGTGAAGAACGCGCTGGCCGTCGGGGATAGGGCCCTTGAACACCGCGAACGACAGCTGGTGCGTGTAGGTGTTCGTGTCCCGCACGCTGATCTGGCCGTAGCCGTTTCGCGTAGAGCGCTGCCAAATCCAGCAGCCATTCGCGTCCACAGCCGAGCCGTCGCGAATCCGACGCTGAAGCGCGCTCGTCTCCTCGGGGGTGAACTCCATGCGGAGCTTTGTCATGCGGCGTCCGCCACCTCCGCGGCGTCCTCGCGCTCAGGGCCGAGCTTGGCGAGCAGTGTCGCCTCGGCGATGTTGATCGCCTCCGTGAGCTTCGAGCCCTGCGTGGTGACGAGCGACGCGTAAGCGCCCACCCGCTCGCGCAGCTCCGCGACGCGGCTCAGGCGGCGCGACTTCACATCCGCGCGAATCCCCTTCTCGTTCAGCTCCTCGCACGACTGCTGCAGGTCGGCGATCTGCTTGAGCATGTAGTCGGTGATGCAGTTCGCGACGGAGGCGTCGGTGCCGTGCCCGATCGTGCACGCGAAGGTCGACAGCTCGCCGCCGATGCCCTCCAGGAGCGCGCTGACCTGGGCAATCACCGTGTGGCCTGACGGGATGAAATACGCCCCGCCCTGCTCGCGCACCGGGATCAAGTCGGACCCCGCGGACGCGACGACCGCTTGCACGATGCGCGTGACGTCGCTCGCGGTGCGCGTGTTGTACACCTCCGACGATGTCGTCGGCAGCATCAGCGCGAGCGCGGGATCGTCGCACTGGAGCGTGACGCCGTCGCTCGCCAAGGAGACCGACGCTTCCTTGGTGTAGGTCAGGTCAGTGGACCCGCCGATGTGCTCTT
>JAQBPY010000144.1 GCA_028287285.1 Gemmatimonadota bacterium | reverse complement strand
AAGGGCGTATCGGTCGGCATGGACATGAGAGCCTTGGCGAAGGTGGCGATGAGCGATGCCACACGTTTAACGCCAGGCGTCACATCTTCATCATCGTTTTAGCGCAACCACCATCTCCATCGCGCTTCACGCGGCACGCCACCTATAGGGAAGACACCTCGGCGCACCCCGTTCCTTTGACGCGAGATACGAAGGCCCGTCAGCCCATCGCCGGCGGGCCTTCGTGCACTTCGTACTGCGCTGCCTTCAACAACAACACGCACGACGTACGTCCGACGAGTGATGTTGCGCCACTTCGTGATGTCGTCACACGCGTCTCGACATCACTCGTGACGCATTGCGCGCGCCTCTCGCACAACGTGACGCGACAGTCGAATTGCGCTGCTACCGAACGGGTGCAGACGTATCGCACGATGAATGTGTGCGATGTATCACGCGCTCCATTACGACTTCGTGAAGATGTCGATTCGACGCGCGCATGCAGTTGTTCGCGACGTGATCGAGTCCCGATCTTGACTCTCACGTTCCTGCCTTTGCGCGCCGACTCGTGCGAAGGCCGCGAAGCACGAGTCGTCTCCTTCAGCCTCGGATGATGCACAGGTCCGCGGTACGAGCACGTCTCGCACCGGACGCAATCTCGTCTGCTTCGCTCGTGAATAACACAGCAGCATCGCCGCTTGCGGCGCGTAGAAGAGGAGGAGTCATCATGTCTCGTCGTATCACTCTCACCGGCGTCATCCTGGGCGCCATGACGCTTGGAGCGGTCGCGTGCTCCGATCGGCTCACCGACGCGGCCAGCAATCCCATTGCCCACCTCGTACTCACGCCGATCACACTGGAAGTCGGCGACACCGTGAGTGCTGCCGCCATCTGGGCCGCCGCCGAGTCGGACAGCATTGCCTTGGCCCGCACCTCCAGCTGGAGCTCAAGCGATCCAAGCGTCGTCGAGGTCGCTGCCGACGGCACATTGATCGCCGCAGGTCCCGGCAGCGCGCAAATCAGCGCCCTCAGCGGCACCACCATGTCAACGAGTAGCATCTCGGTCTCGCGCTACAGCTACACCAGCGGCATGACGGTGTCCGTCACCATTGATTCCGCGAGCTTGACGTCTGGCGAGACGGCGAGCGCGCACGCGATCCTGCGTGACTCACGCGGCAATCTCGTGACCGGCAAGACCATTCACTGGGCTTCGACGGACACCAGCGTCGCCAGCGTCGGTTCGCGCGGCACGGTGACGGCCAGAAAGCCAGGAACGTCGAGCATCGTGGCGTCCTATCGATCGGTCAGCGGATCGGCACCGATCGCAGTGGCCACTGCCGCTATAGCGCCAGCGCCAGTTGCCACAGTGGGTGCCTCCCTCGCAGCACCAGCGCTGACAGTCGGTCAGACCACCCAGGCGACAGCCACTCTGCTTGATGCCACGGGCGCGCCATTGATCGGGCGGGCGATCGTGTGGAGCAGCAGCAATGCGACCGTGGCCTCCGTGTCGTCATCCGGTCTCGTGACGAGCCTTACCGCCGGCTCGGCGAACGTGATCGCAACGAGTGAGACGAAGAGTGGCAGCGCGGCGGTCTCGGTAACGGCTCCCGCGCCAGCGCCTATCGCCACAGTCAGTGTTTCAGTCGCTTCCTCCACGATCTCCGTCGGACAGACCACGCAGGCCACGGTGTCTCTACTTGATGCGAGCGGCAAGCCAACCAGTGGAACGGTCACTTGGAATACGTCAAACGGCAACGCGGCCGTGTCGAGCAGCGGATTGGTGACAGGGACGGTGGCGGGTTCAGTGAACGTGCTCGCGGCAGCAAGCAACGGTGTCTTTGGGAGCAAGCCTTTGACAGTCGCATCACCACCGCCACCGACCGGCACCGGGATCCTCGCGTCCCACAACTTCAATGATGGGACGTTCGGGCCGTATACCCTTTCGTTTAGTCAAGACATTGACATCGTGGACGATCCCACGGGGTCGGGGCGAGGTAAGGTGGCGCGGATGCATTACAAGGGGGTGGATCAAGACCGCAATCGCAGTCTCGTGTTCACCATGGCGACCGGTATTGGGCAAGACATGTTCTTCAAGGGGGATTTCTACATCCCGGCGAACGCCAGCACAACAAACATCTCGCGGAAACTGAACTATTGGCAGTCGGAGCACTGGGGTTCGGCGCCCGCGTTCTATTCCGTAATGGGGATGTTCGGGAGTGAGGCGTCGAATGATAACAACTACCAGAAGCAGGATCAGAGCCTGGACTACACCAACAACCCCATCAGGCGCCCCTCGATCGGCGGAATCCCGGGGAACGGGCATTATACATTCGGGGTGTGGCACACCCTGGAAAGTCAGGTGAATCTCGGATCGAAACTGGGCGCCCACGACGGTATTTTTAGACAATGGCTCGATGGCGTCCTCCTCTACGAGGAAACATCGAAGCAATGGACGGATGCGGCGTGGACGGCGGACCCGAGTACGATTCACTTCTACATCTATGAGGTCGGTGATCAGGTGAACGGGTATAACGGCGTTCCCTTTGACGAATACCGGTACTGGGACAACGTATCGTTCGGCCGGAAGCGCCTGCCATGAGCAACAGGCAGTGGTGGAGGCTGGATCGGAGCCCGCCCATCCAAGGATACCTCAATGGCTTTCACAAAGAACGAGCCCGCAGCAATTGCTGCGGGCTCGTTCTTCGTCGCGCGGTTTGCGCAGCGGTTACATCGACGCGCCGTGACACTTCTTGAACTTCTTTCCCGACCCACACGGACACGGATCGTTGCGCCCCACGCTGGTCCAGTCCACGGGCGGTGTGGGTGCCGCGTTCAGCTCACTCACGCTCCTTGCGCGGCCCGCCCCGACGATCAACGGATCGCGACGCACCACTGCCTCCTTCTCGTTCGGCGTCTCGGCGGGCCCGACATCCTCGACGACGGCAGTGCCGATCATCCTCGCCTCGGGCATCTGCTCCTCCAACACGCCGAGAGCGTTGTATCGCTTCGTGGAAACTGGCGCGGCAGCCTGCGGCTCCGGCGGCGGCCCTTCCTCGATCACGAGCTGCACCTTCAGGAACCGGTCGGCGAACGTCTCCGCAACGTCGTTCATGAGGTCCACGAACATCGTGTACGCCTCCTGCT
>JAQBPY010000226.1 GCA_028287285.1 Gemmatimonadota bacterium | reverse complement strand
GCCGTCACAACGTTGCTGGCTCCCGGAAACAGACTGCCCAGTGGATCACGTAGCTCCACGACCGGCTGGGTTGCCAGGTTGGCCCCGCTGGCGCCGCCCACCGGCTGCGTCGTCACGGCGAGCTGCGTGGCTGACGAGAAGGCCACGGTAAATGGCACCGAGGTCACCGATGCCAGGCCCGGCGAGGAAAAGGTCAATGTATACGTCCCCCCCACGCTCGCGCCCAGGCCGGAGAATGTTGCGAGCCCATTGACGGCGCTTACCGTCGTCGTGCCGGTCAAGGTTCCCGGACCTGTCGCGACCGACACAGTTACCGGGTTCGTGCCCTGGGTAGCGGCTCCTCCCGCATCACGAATCTCGATAACGGGCTGAACCGCGAATGGTACGGTGTTCGTTCCACCACTCGGGGCAGTCGTAATGGCAAGGGCAACAGCCGGCTGTCCGGAAACCACGCGCAGCAGGCTCGATGCCGACGCGAGCCCTGGTGAGGAATACGTAATGGTATAGGTGCCGGGATCGAGGGCTATCAGGTTCGAGAACTGTGCTACACCAGAGACTGCCGTTGCTGTTGTGGTGCCCGTCAGCCGGCCGCCCACTGAGATGTTGGCGGTAATGATCCCCGTCGCCGTTGGCACCAGCACGTTGTTCAGATCACGAAGCTCGACGATCGGCTGCGTCGTCAACGGCACGCCGGCAACTGCGCCGGTACCTGCCGTTGCCAGAAAGAGCTGTGTCGCCGGCAGTGGAACCGCCGTAGCCGTCGCAGTGAAAGTGCGCGGTGCAAGCCCCGCAACCGTGGCCGTAACTGTCTGGGCACCGAGGGTCGCGCCCAGCGTCCATGTGCCCGCGCTGGCAACGCCGGAGGTGTTCGTGGCCGCTGTGGCGTTGGCAATGGTGCCACCGCCGGAGGCAACGACGAATGTCACCTGGACATTTGCCGCGGGGAGTCCATCCGTATTCGTCACCAGGACCGACAGCGGGATGGGGAGCACCGTGCCAACAGTGCCTGTTTGCGCATCACCGTCGCTGATCGATACTACTGCTGGTGGCGCCACGGGTCTTGGTGTGGCCGTTGCGATGAACGCAGTCGTCACCACGCCGTTGGACGGCAGTACAGTCGCAAGGACCGAATTCGTTCCCGGCACCGTGCCCAGAATCCATGCGCTCAGCGACGCGATGCCCTGCGCGTTCGTAATTGCGGCGGAGCCATTGAGAAGCCCCCCGCCGAGCTGCACGGTAAACGATACGGTCGCTCCCGGCACCACATTGCCCGCAGAATCCTTGACCACAACCGAAGGGCTGATAGCGACGGGAGTGCTGACCTGCGCCGATTGACCATCACCGGCAAGCTTCGTCACGGATGCGGCGAGGCCCGGTGTCACCGTGAGCGCGGCCGTGACCTGTGCCGTGCCTGATTTCGCCGTGAGCGTGGCCGAGCCGGGCAGCAGCGCTCGAACCAACCCTGCTTGATTCACACTGATGACGTTGTTGTCACTGGAGGTATAGGTGATCCCAGTGCTGATCGTGGTTTTGCTCGCGGTAGTTCCGACCGCCGTGAACTGGCGCGTCTCACCCACCCGCAGCGTGGCGCTGACGGGATCGATGGTGAGGCTGGTGATCGTCGTATCCGGTGCGGTGGGCGGAAGCCCGCTATCTCCGCAGCGGGCAGTGAGGAATACCAGCGTGGACGCCGCGAGTACTGCCTTGAATCGAGTCACCGAACGTGTCAGGCGCATGGAATCGTCGTGTTCGAGGGAAGGAGCCCTTTCGTCGCCCCCTTGATAGAATACTGCGTTTGCCGCGCGAATGCGGCATTCCTGCCTTGCTGCTGATACGTTGCCCACCTCCCGAGCGTCAGTACTGAAGCGCACTCAGGCAGGCCGAACCGCACGATGTTCGTATGGAGGCGACGATGGAGCACGGCCGCCTCTTCGTCGACTCGACGGGGGTGGAGTGGGAGGTGTACGACGAAAGCCAATGGACGATTACCTGGGCGCTCGACTGGGAGTATCCACCCCAATCGGAGAATCCAGGGTTGCTCTTCGACTCGCCGCTTGGCCGACGACGAATCTTTCCCTGCCCGCCGGATTGGAACGCACTCAGCGACACCGAGCTCGAGGTGCTGCTCAGGGTCGCGGTCTCGCTGACGTAACATGCCCATGGCAATATCATTCATAACGCATAACCGACTCGCCGATGTTCTCGACCATTCCGCGCGCTGGCACCTTCGCTCTGCTCGCCTTTGCCGCCGTCACGCCCGCTCTTAACGCCCACGGTACCGCTCCCTCGGGCGGCCCGTCCCTCGCCGAGCCAAGCCTTTCTCCGGATCACCGGGAAATTGCGTTCGTGTCGGGCGGCGACATCTGGACGGTGCCGTATGCCGGCGGCGACGCGCGGCTGCTGGTGTCGCACCCGGCAACGGAAGGCCGCCCACTCTGGTCTCCAGACGGCACTCGCCTCGCATTCGTCTCGAACCGCACCGGCAACGGCGACGTCTACATCCTCACGCTGGCCACGGGCGACCTCCAGCGCATCACCTTCGACGACACCAACGACGCGCTCGACAACTGGTCGCGCGACGGAAAGTGGATCTACTTTTCGTCCACCAGCCGAGACATTGCCGGCATGAGCGACGTGTGGCGCGTAAGCGCCGGGGGCGGCACCCCAATGCAGGTCGCCGCCGACCGTTATGCCGCGGAATACTTTGCCGCACCCGCGCCCGATGGTGCGACGCTCGCGATCACGGCGCGCGGCGTGCCCTTTGGCCAATGGTGGCGGCACGGTCACAGTCACCTCGACGAAAGCGAGATCTGGCTCGTCCACGACGTCGCCCCCGGAAGCCCTAACCCGCCCCGTTACGAACCGGTCACAAGCGGCGGTGCCAAGAGCCTCTGGCCCATGTGGTCGCCCGACGGCGGCACGATCTACTTCATGAGCGACCGCAACGGCAACGAAAATCTCTGGTCGCGCGGCACCAGGGGCGGCGACGCAACGGCGCTCACGAAATTTTCCGGCGGACGCCTGCTCTTTCCGTCCATCTCGGCAGATGGCCAGGCCATCGCCTTCGAGCGCGACTTTGGCGTGTGGACGTATGACGTCGCGTCGAGGCAATCACGCAAAGTCCCGATCACGCTGCGCGGCGCGTCGGCCGGACCTGTGGTGGAACACCTCGCGCTGACGAACGGCTTTCAGCAGCTCGCGCTCTCCCCCGACAACAGGAAGATCGCCTTTACCGTGCGCGGAGAAATCTTTGCCGCGTCCGCCCGTGATGGCGGCGAAGCGGCGCGCGTCACGAACACACCGGGCGCCGAAGAGCAGCTGGCCTGGGCACCCGACAGCCGCCGCCTCGCCTACTCGAGCGATCGCGACGGCGTGTGGCACATCTTCATGTACGACTTCGGCACCCGCACGGAGACGCAGCTCACCCGCGGCAGCGAGAACGAGATCACGCCGCGCTGGTCGCCCGACGGGCGGCGCATCGCGTTCGTGCATGGCGGCAAAGAGCTTCGGGTGCTCGACGTGGCAGCGGGTACGGATCGCCGCGTCGCAAGCGGGACGCTGAGCCGCCCCCCGTTCGTGGACGAGCGCGAATTCGCCTGGTCGCCCGACGGCCGCTGGCTGGCCTACGCGGGAAACGACGGCAGCAAGCGTTTCACCAATCTGTTCATCACCGCGGCGGACGGCTCGACGCCTCCTCGCCAGGCGAGCTGGCTCTCCAACACGAACGGCGGCGGCGTGTCGTGGAGCGCCGACGGAACATTTCTGGTGTTCTCCTCGGGGCAACGCACCGAAGACGGCGATGCCGTGCGCGTGGACCTCGTGCCCCGTGCGCCGAAATTCCGCGAGGACCAGTTCCGCGACCTGTTCAACACCACACCCGCACGTACGCCCACGCAGCAGCCCGGACCGGGCGTGCCCGCAGCGCCGCCGGCTGCTCCCACGGCCGACACCACCGCGCGGCGCGACAGCTCCGCGGCGGCACGGCGGAACACCACGATCGTGTTTGACGACATCCGGCGCCGCGCGAACGCCCTGCCCACCGGTGTGAACGTGAGCGCCGCGGTACTCAGCCCCGATGGCAAGACGCTCCTCCTCACGGCGAATGCGGCGGCCCAGACCAACCTGTACACGTACAGCGTGGACGACCTCACGGACAATCCGGTCGCCCGCCAGCTCACCAGCACGCCCGGCTTCAAGAGCTCGACGCAATGGTCGTCGGATGGCCGTGAGGTGTACTATCTCGAAAATGGCCGCGTCAATGCCATCACGGTGGAATCGCGCGTGGTGCGCCCTGTGGCGGCCACCGCGGAGCTCGACGTCGATTTCTCGAAGGAAAAGGGTGCCGTGTTCCAGCAGGCGTGGTCGTTTCTGCGCGACAACTTCTTTGACGAAAAGATGCACGGTGCCGACTGGACGGCGCTGCACGAGACGTACGGCGACCGGGTGTCCAATGCGCGCACGCCGGATGAGATGCGCCGCGTGATGAATCTCATGATCGGCGAGCTCAATGCATCGCACCTCGGCATTGGCGGTCCGGCCGCGCAGCAGCCCTACACCGGCCGGCTCGGACTCCGGTTCGACCGCGCGGAGTATGAGCGTACGGGAACGCTGCGTGTGACGGAGGTGGTTGCGTTGACACCGGCGGCACTGAGCGGATCGATTGCCGTTGGTGATGCGGTCACCGCCATCGATGGCAAGGCTGTAAACGCATCAACGAATCTCGACGAGCTGCTCGGCTATCGTATCGGGAAGCAGACCGTGGTAACCGTTGCCCCCAGGTCGGGGAGCGTAAGGCAGGTCACGCTGCGGCCCATCACTGCCACGGCGGAAAAGGGACTACTGTATCGCGCGTGGGTGGAATCGCGCCGCGACTACGTGGCGAAAGCCAGCGGCGGGCGGCTTGGCTACGTGCACATGGTGGACATGGGGGAGCCTGCGCTTCACCAGCTTTACGCCGATCTCGATGCGGAGCAGCATGACCGCGAAGGCATCGTGGTCGATATGCGCAACAACAACGGGGGGTTCGTGAACCCGTATGCGCTGGATGTGCTGTCGCGGAAGCCGTACCTCAACATGCAGGGCCGCGGGCAGCCGGTCACGGGTGCGCGCACCGCGCTTGGGCAGCGGTCGCTGGAGCTGCCAACGGTGCTGGTGGTGAACCAGCACTCGTTGTCGGACGCGGAGGATTTCACGGAAGGCTACCGCTCCATGAAACTCGGCTCCGTCGTTGGCGAGCCCACGGCGGGGTGGATCATCTTCACGTCGAACCGGACGTTGCTGGACGGCACCACGGTACGCCTGCCTGGCACACGTATCACGAGCACCGACGGAAAGGACATGGAACTGGTTCCGCGTCCGGTGGATCAGCTGGTCATCAGGCCCGTTGGGGAAGGCTATTCAGGAAAGGATTCGCAGCTGGATGCGGCGGTGAAGGTGTTGCTGGGACAGCTGCCCGCACGAAAGTAGCTGGTGCGAGCGCACCAACTTACTTCGTCAACTGCTCCTTCTTCACCTGTGCGATGATGACGTCGTTGAAGGCGAGGCCGCCTCGCATCACGCCCGCCTTGAACTTCTCCTTGTCGAGCGTCACGGTGAAATCCTGCGAGCCACGCTTGAACTCCCCGAAGCTGAAGTCGTCGCTGGCGCCTTTCACCACGGTGCCCACGTCGTCACTGACCTTGTGGTTGTACTTGATCTGGACCGTGCCCCCACGAGCCTTCTGATTGATGAACACCACGTTTGCGCGATGCAGCTTCATGCCGGGAAGCACGGAGATCTCCGCCTTGTCGGTATAGCCCTCTTCTCCCTTTCCAACGGCGATGGGGATCTCGTACCAGAGCTCCGGCACCATCAACACCGCATCCTTGTCTTTTGCAATGCCCCGGAGACCCCAGTGCGCGCCCTGGAGGGCCGGCTTGATGTTGGACTCGTCGTTGAACGTCGCGATGACGAAGTTCGCGTCTCCCCCACGGTCCTTCGTGGTGTTCATGCCGTCGTATTTCGGGTCCTTGTCCGGGGTCCTGCGGTCGGCCCCCTTCATCACGTCGTGGTCTTTAACATCGTTGTACGTGAGCACCGTGAAGCCAATGCCGCGGAGCCTGGTCACGAGATCGTCCTGCAGCCTGGCCGACAGCTCCTGCATGGTGGCCTTGTCGATGCCGAGCACGAAGAACTTTGCGTGCAGCCTCGCGTTGCCGCCGCTGACCCACATGCCGCCGTTCGCGCTCGCCAACAGGGTGTAGTACGGCACGATGAGGGTCTTGGAATCGTGCAGAACGGCGCTTTCCTTCAGGTCGATTGCCTCGTCCTTGAACAGCGTCTGCTGCGCGTGGGCGCCCGAGCCAAGGAAAAGAACCAGTCCGAGTGTAGTCAGTGTACGCATGCGTTGCCTCTGCCGAATGCTGGTTGAAAGCCGGAAAGCGGACATTGGGGTCCGCTTCGAGGGCAGAGTTACGGGGATGTCGTTATCCCGCCGTGATTTCCGCGTGACTCGGGGTATTCAGGAGCGAACGAACACCATGTCCTGCGGCATCTCTCCCGGTTCTGCGATGACGGCAGCCACCCGATATCTTGCAGACATGAATTTCCCGACCCCGGTGCTCACGTGATCGCAATTCTCCTCATCGACCACGGCTCGCGCCGAGATGCCGCCAACGAGATGATGGATTGTATGGCGAACCTTGTCCAAGCCATGGCGGGCTCGTCAGTTATTTGCAGATATGCGCACATGGAGTTGGCCGAGCCGTCCATCGAGACCGGGCTCCGCCAGTGCGTCGAGGCCGGCGCCACCGAAGTCATCTGCTTTCCGTACATGCTGTCCCCGGGCAAGCACTCCACGGGCGACATTCCCCGCATGGTCGCTGCTGCGGCCAGACGGTATCCGACCCTGCAGGTTCGCGTCACCAACGCATTCGGCGTCCACGAAAAGCTGGCGGAGCTCATTCTGCTCCGGGCCGGCCTTTCCGTCCAACATCCAATCAGCAGCGAGCAATGCTGGCATTCGTCGCGCTCGGGCACAGCCTGCGGCGACGCCTGCCGCTGCCGTCCCGTCGCAAGCGCGGACGCGCCATCCGTCGCCTCCGCCCTCTAAGGCACTCTCCGGAACTTCCATGTCATCCGACTCCAGCGCACATCCGCCCCTCACGCTCTTTTCCGACGACGAGATCCTCTTCCGCGATGCCGTTGCCGGCTTCGCGCAGGAAGAGGTGAAGCCCAGGGTCTCCACCATGGAGCGCGCTGGCAGGATCGACCCTGACCTCATCACGAAGTATTTCGAGATGGGGCTCATGGGCATCGAGGTGCCCGAGCAATACGGCGGCGCCGCCGGGACATTGACCATGGTGGCCATCGCCGTGGAGGAGGTCAGCAAGCTCGATGCGGCCGCGGCCATTCTCATCGACGTCCAGAACACGCTCGTGAACTACCCCATCACGCGGTATGGGAGCGACGCACTCAAGGCCAGGTACCTCCCGCGCCTCACGAGCGACACCATCGGCGCATATGCCTTGAGTGAGCCCGGTTCCGGCTCCGACGCATTCGGCATGGCCACGCGGGCGGAAAAGCGTGGCGACAGCTGGGTGCTCACGGGCCGCAAGATGTGGATCACCAACGGCGCCGAAGCCGGCATCTACATCGTCTTCGCCAACACGAATCCGGGCGCAGGCTACAAGGGTATCACGGCGTTCATCGTCGAGCGCGATTTTGCCGGCTTCTCCGTGGGCAAGAAGGAAGACAAGCTCGGTATCCGCGCATCGAGCACCACGGAGCTCATCCTGGACGGCGTCGAAGTGCCCGCCGAAAACGTGCTCGGCCCCGTGGGCCAGGGCTACAAGGTGGCCATCGAGACCCTCAACGAAGGCCGCATCGGCATTGGCGCGCAGATGATCGGCGTGAGCCAGGGCGCGCTTGCCGCCGCAACGTCCTACGTCAAGGAACGAACACAGTTCGGAAAGACGCTCGGCGAGTTTCAGGGAATCCAGTTCCAGCTCGCGCAGGCGCGCACGGAGACGGAGGCCGCACGGCTCATGGTCTATAATGCCGCGCGGCTCAAGGATGCGGGACATGACATTGCCATGGAGGGTGCGATGGCAAAGTTGTTCTCCAGCCAGGTCGCGGAGCGCGTTACATCCGTGTCGCTCGAGCTGTTTGGCGGGTATGGATACACCACCGACTATCCTGCGGAAAAGTTCTATCGCGACGCGAAGATCGGCGCGATCTACGAAGGCACGAGCAACATGCAGTTGAACACCATTGCCAAGGCAATGCTACGCTGAGGGAACGGTGCTTGCGGAGCAGTGAGCTGCGGCCTGTACAGTCAGGCACGCATCGTCGTCAGGTAGCCAGAGGGCGTCTGGATTTGGTGCGATTCAGTGTGATTCACACGAGCGGAGCGTTCACATGACCCGACGCAGAGAATTTCTCGCACGCATAGGGGTCGCCGCAGCGACGCTGGCTATCGATCCAACCGAGTTGCACGCCGCTCCCGTGCCCACTGCCTCGGGGCCGTGGGATACCTCGTGGCTCGACCGGCTCGCTACCGCAAAGTATCGCGTGGTGTTCAATGCCAACGTGATCGATGATGGCGCAGTCCTCGACTACGCTGCAACATTTCTCGATCATTTTCACGAAGTGCATGACACAACCCTGTCCGAGACGCGCCCGGTTGTCGTGTTCCGTCGACTTGGTACCTCGATGGCGCTCAATGACCGCATGTGGGACCGCTATGCGATTGGAGCGGACTCAAAAATCAAAGATCCGGTGACGGGCGCACCAGCGCGACGCAACGTGTTTTGGCGCGCTGGAAATTCCGCTGGCAATTCGGCGACCATGATGGAAACGATGCACCAACGTGGGATGATCAGCTTGGTGTGTAACGTGGCGCTTGGCAACATAGGACGACGGTTTGCGGAGCAGACGAAGGGAAATGTGGAGGAGGTACAGGGGGAGCTGCGAGCGAATCTCGTACCGGGGGCGATTCTTGTTCCGTCTGGAATCTATGCTCTCATTCGCGCGCAGAATGCGGGTTGTGCCTTCATGCTCGGCACCTAGCGCGAGCATCACTGCACTCGCTACACCGGAGATAATGGCGTTGTCGTCCTCGAGCGAAGCGAAGGGCGACAACGCCATCACAACTCTGTTACACGCCACATCTCGAGGTTCTCACGTACTCGGCTCCGTGGGGGCGGGGAAGCGTTCCTGGATCCACGCCTGCCAGAGCGGTGTCTCGCGGGCGGCGGTTTCGGCCGCCTGATCGCCATAGTGGTAGACGGTCAGCGCAATCATGCTCTGCCCGCCCATGTTGAAGGCGCCAAGCGCGCCGACTCCCGGACCCGGCGTGTCGAGCCGCAGCAGTGCGTCGTACGGAGTCTGGCTGACGTACTCCGCAACGCCACCGAGCGTCGGGACTCCCGCGGGCGACGTCCAGTGCTGTCCGACGTTCACGCCTTTCAGACCCACTGCCGTGGTAAGCGCTTCCCATGCTTCCGCTTCGGTTCCCGTAACGGGCGCCACGAACTGCATGATCGCGGAGCGTTGACCGCGAAAGTGAGTGAGATAGATCCGCAGGGTGCGGAAGAAGCCGGGCCAGCCGGATTCGGTGGCTTCGAGCTGGTTATCCCAGTCGTCGGTGCTGGCGAAGAGGCTATGCACCACACGGACGACGCACACACCACCCGCGCGCGCTTCCACGCTCCACTCGGTTGCCATGGGTGGCGAGCCACCCCAGCCCTCGCCCTGCGCGGTGAACTTCCGCGGCGCATCCCACGTCAACACGGAAGAGCGGGCCACCATGCCCGGACCAAAATTCGCTTTCACTGCAACAGGCTTTCCGTCGATCTCCTCGAACTCCGTTGGCACGAACCAGGACGAGACGCCAGGGCCGGTCGCAATGGCCTGCCATACTTCCTCGGGGGTGCCAGGAACTTCGACTTCGACCTGAACGGAACGACGTCCGGAGGCTTCTTTCTTCACGCTCATGATGGCTCCTTTGGATTGGATTTCTGAGATAGTGGGTGCGCCACGACGACCAGGCGATGCGCGCGGCCGCCGGGTGCGGATTCATCGTGGTATTTGGAAACGAGCGTTGCGATGGCTTCGGTGAGCTCGTGGCTGAACGCGGCGCGGTCTGTTGGCGACCGAAAGCGAACCTCGGTATCCACCGCCAGAGTCGCGAGGCGCTTGCCCGACTCGTTCGCACGACGAACGAGATTGCCCACCTCGCGGACAACGCGCGCACCCAGGGCGATGAGATAGCTCGCGGACAGCCGATCGACTTCGCGATCCGGATCGACGGCGACGGGGCCCAACGCGCTCGGCGAAACGATGTAGGAAGCGGCCGTCGCGATGAGCAACCGTTCCGTGAGCCCGCCCCATTTGCGTTCCTGTGCGAGCCGGACCAGCCCGTGCGCCTCCAACGCGTGCAGGTGGTAGTTGATCTTTTGCCGAGTCAGGCCGACCCGCGTGGCCAACGTGGCCGCCGAGGCGGGCGCGGCCAGTTCGGAGAGCAGTCGGCTTCGCATCGGCTCCAGGGCCACCGTTGCCGCCGCCGGATCATCGATGACTTGGATGTCGAACATGAGGGATGGTAGCCTTGACAATTTTTATTGTCAAGGATGCACGGGAATGTTTTTTTACGCCCCAGGCCGATGCGCCGCTCCTTTTCCGGCGTCCCCCGTCAGCTTCGTCCATGAGGTCGGCGTCGCACTACTTCATCGAGAGCACGTGCGCGACGAACTGAGCGACGGCAATCTCGGTGCCCTCGTAAAAGCCCGACGTCGAAGAAGTCTGGCGTGGGCAAGAAGGCGCGAGTGAGCTCCTCGAAGAAGGCACCTGCGTCCTCGAAGAAGCACTAACAGCTCCATCGTCGCTCTCGAGGGCACGCTTGGAAACAAAACCGCACTCGTGTCGCTGGATCAAGCGTCGTCCGCGACAGGTCATGGATGCCGAGCGCGGAATCCCACCGCGGTCACGTCCTCAGTCGTCTCGAGCAACTCGCGGTCCTGTGCCCTTCTGGCCAGGGCCAGCGAACCAGCGGCCGAGCCCGCGGCGGCAAGCGCAAAGACCGGCCCAACGACCACTAGATTCAAGAGGAAACCGGGGTCCCCTGAGAGGGAAACGGCCAGGACAAATGCCGCGGCGAGCAGGAACCCTCCGGCCGCCCCCCATGCCGCAAAGCGTCGGAGAGACATCTGATCGAACCGGCGACGGCCCTCAACAAGCGCCAGCACTCCCGAGAAAAGCAGGCCAGCGACAAACCCGGCGGCCGCAAACATGAGCGGAACGGGAGCGTCGGGACGACTACCGGTTCGAAGCAGAAACCCCAGCATCACGAGGGTGCCAGCGCCGCCCCAAGCCGCTGCCCAGGTCAAACCGGTCCCGATGGCGCCACGGATGCGTCTCAACCACTTCCCCACGCCTCCCTCCCATGCCGTTGGATCTCGCGTCGACTCCCTATCGACAAATTCGCCCATATACTTTGTGCCGCAAAGTACAATGCCGTGTCGTGCAGGGCAACAAGACCGCGGATTTCCTCCCATAGATTGCGATGTCGCAGTACGATATGCCCGGTACTATCCGAGAGCCGTGCGCTCGTCGTGATCCGGTCTCACATCGGAGCAGGATATGCAAACCGTCGTTCCCTTCCGGCTGTTCGGGCTGATTGTCGCCTTGCTTGCTCTGTTCACAGGGTGCGCGAGACGACCGCCATCTCAAGAATGGATCGCGGAACAAATCGCATTGTACGGGAGCGGCGGCTGGACCGCAGTCATTTATCCGCGCTTACGGGAACGTCCGCTGGCCGCGGCGTCAGCGTCGGGCGACACCGTGGTGCGGCTCTTTGAGACGCAATCGTTCGCCGGAACCCATGTCGGTCGTGTTGAGCGGCGTAAAACTGGCTGGATGTATGTGAGCAAGTACCAACCTGAAAGTCAGGACGCAGCCCCGGTGAATGTGGACTCGGTGCTCGTCGCCCCTGCCCTCATCGACAGCCTTCTCTCGACGATTCGTGCCGGTAACTATTGGCAGTATGCATTGACGCAATGCAACCGTGTCCAGATCGACGGCCAGAGTGTGACGCTCGAGGCACGCATCGGCGCGAAGTACTATACGGTGCACTGCACGCGCTCGCGTACGGCCCCGCTCCCGCGCGACGTGGCGGAGACGCTGGACTCTTTCTATCTGCTGGCTTCGTTGTTGCCCGATCGACCGCCTCCGCGGTGAACTCCAACGCGCGCTAAACTACGCGTGAGGCGAGACGGGTGGTCACCGCGATCGACGCGCCTACCTGCCCCTGGACGAAATGATCGCGGACATCGCGGCCCCGGCAGCGATGATCATTGCCACACGCTTCGCGTGATCGCCAAGCGACGTGCGATCGGCCGGCATTGATCGGGGGTCCGGAAATCTCCGCTTGTAGTCCTGTGCCGCCGAGTAGTACGAATAGGTGTACACGCCAGCGGTGGCGATGCAGAACCCGAGCAGCGCGGCCGAGAATCGGGCGGAGAAAGGCGACGTCGGCTGGCGGCGACCGAGCACGGCGAGGGCGGCGAACAGCACCGCATACAGGACAAACATCATCTGGCCGAGTCGACCGGACCGGTAAATCAGGGTCAGGACTGCTGCGCCGCACAATCCGACGAGTGCCGACGTCGTGAGCAGTGAGCTCATGAAGCGCATTTCATTGGATACACCGTCATGTGGACATTCCCTCCGCGGGCGCGACGGCAATCATAGATCGCACCGTGGCTGCCCGCCAGATCAGCGTGTGAAGGTGCAGGAAGGAGGCGTGCTGCGCGTCCTCCCCGTTGCGCGCACAACGGCACTGGAGATGGACACGGGCATCGCGGCAAGCTCGTTCTAGCGAGCGTTGGCGCAGAGAGCTCGCATCTCTTTAGGCCTTCGACCAGATTCCCTCCGAGATCGTCCGCAAGGAGAGGTGGGCATGGCCAAGCTCGTGTTCGGAATGAACCAGTCCCTTGACGGCTACGTCGACCATACGGCGTTTGCGCCAGGCCCGACGCTTTTCCACCACTTCGTCGAGGAGGCGCAGGGTCAGGCGGGCAGTGTGTACGGTCGCAAGATGTATGAGATCATGCGGTACTGGGACGATGATCACCCTGAATGGAATGCAGAGGAACACGCCTTCGCGGCGGCGTGGCGGAAGCAGCCGAAATGGGTCGTCTCGCGCTCGTTGAAGTCAGTGGGTTCGAATGCCACCCTTGTCGGGGACGATCCCGAGGGTGCGATCCGCGAGCTGAAGGCCGACCACGACGGGGAGATTGAAGTGGCTGGGCCGCAGCTGGCGCACAGCCTCACCGAGCTTGGCCTGATCGATGAGTATCGTATCTACCTGCATCCCGTCGTGCTCGGTCACGGGACGCCATTGTTTGCCGGACCTCGGCCGCGGCTCCGCCTCATGACGAGTGATCGGATTGGCGAGGATGTGATCAGGTTGACCTACGTTCCCGGATAATCTTTGGCGGAACAGCAAGACTGTTGAACCACAGAGTCAAGATTCGTCCTTCAACGCCTCCGTCGGCTGAATGCGAAGCGCCCGCCGCGTCGGGACGATGCATGCGAGTGCACAGCACAGGATCGTCGACAGCGCGAAGGCCGCGGCGTAGCCCAAGACATCGAGATGCACCTCCGACAGGTCGTCGTTCGCGAGACCGAACCCCAGGGTTGCACCGACGCCAATGCCCAGCGCCATCTGAACGAGTGGGCGCTTGAAGACGACCGTCAGGACGTGCAGCGGCCGCGCGCCCAGCGCGACGCGCACGCCGATCTCCCGCGTCCGCCTGGCAACGGCGAAGGCCGTCACCGCATAGACACCGGCGAGCGACAACATCAGCGTCACACCCGTCAGGCTGACCATGAGCTCGAAAAAGAACCACATTCCTGGCGAATCGGGATCCGCCAGACGGGGCAGCGGTTTCGGATCGATCACGCGTAGCGCGGGATCGGTCGCCTGCGCGAGCTCGCGGAGACGCACCGCAAAACGCTGCGGATCGCCGCGAACGTGAATGGCGACTCGAAGCGGCGTCATCTCACGCGGCAGCGTCGTCTGATAGATGCGGGCTCCGTAACGGACCTTCTTGTCGCTTACGCCGAGATCGGGCACGACACCGACGATGTCATACCACAACTCGGCGGTGGGTTCGCGAGTTGATGAGAAGCGAAACCGGCGGCCAATTGGATTACGGCCCCCCATTACCTGCTTGACGAACACCTCGTTCACGAGCACGACACGCGACCGGTGCTCCGCGTCGGCCGTCGTCAACGCGCGGCCGCGGACCACGGGTGCACCCACCACGTCAAAGAATCGCGGATCGACGGACACGGCCTTGGCGTCATAGCAGCCCAGACAGCCTTCACGGGGCTCAGCGGCCGGACCCGGGTCCATCGTGATCGCGCGCCACCTAGTGGTCGTCAACTGCGGCATTTGATCGGCGTACGTGACGTCCAGCACGCCCGGGTCCTGTCTGAGCCGGTCGGCGAGCGCGCGGTAGCGTGCTTCGAGCCGCAGCGCACGCATCGCCGGCACCGTGTCTCCACTCGCCGCAACGCCGTCAAAGCGATCCATTTCGAGCGTGGCCGTGAGAAATGCTTCGGCCGGGAATCCTGCGGGCGTGTCTCCTCGCAGGACGCCCGCTCCCACGCCGAGCAGCGGCCACGGAAGCAGCGTCGTGAAGGCAATCTGCACGACGATGATGACGGTCCACACGCCACCGAACTGCAACCCCCCGGCGCCGCCTGACGTGGCTCGGAGCCTGGCACCAGCACCACCCGACGTCACCTTGAGCGCGGGAACGATGCCGGCGATCGCCGCCGCGACGAGGGTAAGCCCGATAGCATATAGAACCGCCGTCCACGAAACCGATGTGTCGATCCAGAACGGCAACGGACCCGTTTGCGCTTCGATCATCGTCCAGGTGCGCGCGAGCGCGAAGTGCGCCACCATGAGCCCAACCACCGCGCCGACGGCGCAGAGCAGGAGCGCCTCGGCAAAGAGTTGCATGATGAGGCGCCCACGGCTGGCGCCGAGTGCGGCGCGAACCAGGAGCTCCCGCTCTCGACTGACGGCGCGGGCGAACAACAACATTGCGACGTTGCCGCACAGGAGCGCGGCCAACAGCACGAGGAACACGTTGACCGACGCCAGCACCAACGCCGCCATGGCTGGCAAATCACTGACCGCGTCGGGCAGGGAGAGGACCTGCAGGCGCACAGACTTGTGCGTCTCCGGAAACATCGTTGCTGCACGCGCGCCGATCACTGTCACCTGGGCAGTCGCTTCCTCGCGTGAATGGCCCGGCGCCAGCCGCCCAAAGACATACCGCAGGCTCGGCGATGCCTCGGGAATCCGCTCGAGATGCAACGGCCGCCAGACGCCGTTCCGGTGTGGAAATGCGTAGCCCCGCGGCATCACGCCGACGATCGTGACAGGCGTGCCGCTGATGCGAATGACCCGTCCGATGGCGTCTGTGGCGCCGGCCAGCCGGTTCTGCCAGAAGTCGTATCCGATCACTACCACCTCTTCTGCGCCGCCCCGTTCATCCGCCCCCAGCAGCGTGCGTCCCATCAACGCCGGAACGCGCGTCAGCGCAAACGTCGACGCGGTGACGTTGGCGACAGTCTCCGGACCAGTGCCGGCGCCGACGGCGATGCTGCGTTCTTCCACCTCGACGGCGCTCAGATCGGTGATCGTGCTGAGACCATCGCGCCACAGCTCGTAATCACGGCGCGATGCGAGGACCGGCGCATTGTCGGCGACGTTCCAGTTCCGCAACGCAATGATCGCGTTGCCCTCCGGAAGCGGAATCGTCGGCCAGAGCGCCTGTCGCGACACCTCGAACCCGACCGTGCCGACAGCGATCGCGTACGCCACGGCAATCGTTGCGATCACGGTGAGCGCCGGATGCTTGACCAGCATGCGGCCGCCCAGCTTGACGTCGAGCGACAGATCGGGAAACCATGACCACCAGCGCGCTTCACGGGTTTCGATGCGGTATTGGTCCCCCGCACCAAACGCAATTCGCGCCTGGCGCCTGGCTTCATCCGGTTCCATGCCGAGCGAAATGTTCTTGTTCGTTTCGAGCTCGAGATGATACGCCATCTCTTCATTGAGCTCCTGATCGACCGCTGCGGTGTGAACGAGCGCACGCGCTCGCTTTTGCCACCGTCTCAGCACGCGAAATAGTTGCATGGTGGTGCGTCCTCAGTTTGCGCGAAGAATGAGTTCAACCATATCGACGTAGCGGTGCCAGCTCGCGGCTTCGTCGCCCAATGCACAGCGCCCTTCTGGCGTGAGCTCGTAGTATTTCGCGCGTCTGTTCTCGGCGGTGGCGCGCCATGCGCTTTCCACCCAGCCCTTCTCTTCCAGGCGCTGGAGTGCTGGATACAGTGAGCCTTGTCCCACGCGCAGCGCATCCCGGGAGAGTTGTTCGAGTCGCTGGGCAATGGCCCACCCGTGCATTGGCTCGAGGGAGAGCGCTTTGAGGATGAGGAGCTCGAGGGTGCCGCGTACGACGTCGTTGGGTTGAGCCATGTCGATCGGGACAGGTGGTGCGGTGATGGGCCGGGACCCGGAGGAGTTCGCTCCCAGAAATGCGGGTATTGTCGAAATTCGACAATACCAGCCAATGGCCGGAAACTGGCTGTTGTCGGTATTCGATACAAGCCCCTACTGAAAAGACGTCGGATTGGTTTCACGGCCGGTATCGGTTGCGTTCTAGCGACCCTACCTGCGCGGCCAGGATCGGTTCATCACGGCCACCGTTGAGGTGGGAGCCGCTGCAGTCAGCGCACCGGCGTTGTTCGAGCTCGGAAACAACGTTTCAATCCGAACGACGACGAAGGCGCGACTGAGCCACGCGGGTCATCCGGCCGCTCGTGGTCGCGCTCTCCTCCCGCACGGCCTCGCATGGCGGTGCTCATTCCAAAAGTGGAATGAGGGACGCCAATGACTCCAGACTGCATCGACCACCTTGCCTCGACTCAGCTCCGACATTCTCGGCCGTCGTCCAGAGTGAGATCCTTACCGGCGTTCTGAGCGAAGCGAGGGACCTGCGCTCGTCGCCCCGTGGAGATCAACCGGTGTGATGGGAGTCAAGGGACCACGGCTACCACGCAGGGCGCAACAATGCGATCACCGCCAATGAAAAAAGCCGGCCACACACGGCCGGCTTTTTCACTCGCGACACAATTGTATGCGTCAGACCTTGCGACGACGTCGCACGACCGCGCCAACACCAAGGAGTCCCGTGCCGAGGAGCACGAGGCTCGCCGGCTCCGGCGCTGTCGACGATTGAAAATCATCCGCGGCAAACTCGCGGAAGTCCACGTCACCGTCCACCCCGAAGGCCGAGGCGTAGGTGACGAGCGCACCATTCTCACCGTACGTGCCGTACGCCTCGCCACGCGCGTACCGGTCCGTGGGGGAGGTGGAGAGCGTGATGCTGGAGTTGATGCCCTGCGAGGACACCGTGTACCTGAGGAAATATTCCGTATTCGGCGTCAGCCCGATCGCCGACGCAAAGAAGGCGTCGATGTAGCCGGAGGTGAAGATCGCTCTCGTGAACTCGGTGTTCGCCGAGGCGAGCGCGCTCACGTTCTGTCCAGGAAGCTCTGCGAACAGTTCGACGAGAAAGTTTCCGGTCCCCTGCTGCTAGTTGCCAGCCGGAGAGGAATTGGCGAACGCACCGGCGCCGCTGATGTTATTCGCCGAGGGCCTGAAGCTCTGGACCCAGCTGGCCTGTTGTCGCCAGGGCACTCGCCGCAGTACTGCGACTGGTCGATGGTCTGGGCGCGGACGGCGGGCGTCGCCATGGCGAGCGCGAGCGTGGTGAGCGGAAGAATTCTGAGAAATCGCATTGATAAACGATGAGGGAAGTGGGCGCGAACCACCCTGTACAGCAAAATTCATCCCTCGTGCTCGAGCAAGACAAGTTGTTGATTACACACGACTTACGAGATCGACGCGGTCGGCTGGAAACAGATGTGTGGCGCGCGTGCAATTAGAGTGCTGCATGCGGGCATGCAGTGTATGGTGTGACAGGCAGCCGTTGGGCCCACACTCTCGCAACGCGCAACTGAGGCGATCATCAGGACGTCATCCGCGTACGTGCAACGGTTCGAGGGCACGGCGGCGGTGCCCGCAGCGATGATCGCCGACGCGAAGAGACGCACCGCGAAGCCATCCTGTGCAGCGCTCGGGTTCGCGAGCCTCGTACCCTTGCGCCTGGCCCACTTTGGCCGTGTTCCATTCAGAACAAGGGCGACGGGCGCGACTACGTGCGGGTAACTATCGGTACGGCGCGGGCGAATCGACGTACACTGCGTCGCTCCTCGTGACCTCCTTACTGGAGCAGGCACGGGCCAGATATGCGCGCGGGTCGCAGTTCCGCGGTTGTCACAAACGGCGCTCCTGCGCTGCTCCGAGAACTGCGTGGAGTGGGGTCAATCAGGAACGAGTCAATCGGCGCGCAGGATGTGACGAAGGAATATGCTGATTTGGAGACACGGCTTGCTGTCAAGGAACAGACAGTAGCCCGGCTTCGCGTTCTCCTTGACAACCATGCCGCCAAGCTCGCGGACGTCCTTGCCGTTGAGCGGGAGCTCGACCGCGCAGTCGCCGAGCTCGAGCAGATGAAGGGCGAGCGTCGGCCCTGCGATCAGCAGGTCTCGCTGTCGACGATTCCTCGAGAGGCGTTCTGGCGATCGTCCGCCAGCTGCGTAATTGTGCGCCGTCCCAGACAGGCGCCTAAGGCAGCGCGCTCCGATCGTCATGACGATCATCCGGTTTCAGACACAGGTCTTTCGATGCTTCTCCGCGAGCGCTGCCTGGCGCCTCCCGGGTTCAGCGTGACCGAGGCGACCGAATCGCTCGGCGTCAGCCGGATGGCCATTCGCTTGTCTATTACGTTCGATACCACAGCGGAGAGCTGGCTGCAGCAGATGACCGCGGTTCGCACCAACTGACGACGCTGTCCACAATCACCCGAGTGCCCCATGTCGCTGAGTGCCCATGATCTATCGGCCGGCCTGTTCGTCCGCGGACTGACAAACCTGAAAAGTGAGTTGTCGAAGGCCGAGGACCACGCCGCTAGCAGCGGTATCGGTGAAGCCGCGTTGCTGGAGGCGCGGCTCGCCGTGGAAGGGGGCGTGCGGGAGGGCGCGAGTATCCCGCCAAACGACCTGCACATGTACACGCTCGCCGCGCAAATCCACTGGGCCGCAGAGGGAGCCAGGCTGGCGGTCGATCGGTTGCTGGGCGCGACCCGCGAGCCGACCGCGAACAACGCGAAGAGCTTTGCGGACCTGCACCAGCACATTGATGCGACCATCGCGCATCTTCGAGGGATCGCGCCTGCCGATCTCGAGGCCGGCCTCGACCGGACGATCGTGCTGGAACACCGCCGTGGCTCGATGAGCGCCACCGGCAGACATTTCCTGGCCGCCTACGCGATTCCACACTTCTTCTATCACGTGACCACCGCGCATGGCATCATGCGCAACCAGGGCGTGCAGCTTACGATGGGCGACTTCCTGGGCAACTGGCCTACCAGCTGACGCGACCATCATCGCAGCAGAGCTTGGGCGTTCTGTGGCAACAGAGCCTCGTGTTCAGCGACGACGTCGGTGCGCTACTTTTCGCCATGCCCACCGTGCTTCGCGTCGGCCCCTACCGCTGCTTCTTCTTCGAGGAGTAGCCCGAGGCACTACTGCAGGAACTTTCGCTGTCTCCATAACTATCGGTGCTCGAAGACTCCGAGGGCTGCATCTCCCTGCGCGTCGTCGCTACCGCCGCCGTATTCAATACCGTCACGATGAAACGGACCGTCAGCGTCGGCCAGATCGAGGAGCAGATACAGAGGATATCGTCTACCGGTGAGCTCATGAGGACGTCCCAGTCCCTCCTTGTCAACCGGCTTGGGTCTCTCCGCGTACCAGCACGATCGAACTTGGGTGTGCCCCAGATGTCTGCCGGTGGAGTGGCGTTGAATTCCGCATGATACAGAGCGAGCGTGGCATCGAACTGCGCCTGGAAGACATCGGTCTGCGCATCCGTGGGGACGAGCTCCGGATGGTGATCGAAGTCCTGCCCGAGCACGTCGCGACAATATTCCCGATAGCCTCGGCAGAATAGCAGGTGCTCGTGCCACACCTGATCGATGATCCTCGGTGGCGTCACGCTGAATTCGCTAATAATACCGAGGTAGGTGAACCTCTTGTATTCGCCGATGGCACGGAGGGCGAAGGCCGTCGTCCAACCAAGTTTGCGAGCGATCTTGTTCGCCGGTCCGAGTTCAGTGAACGTCCATCCAGAAGCACGGAGTCTCGATCCCGTTTGCAAAACGGTCAGTGCGAGCTCAGTGACTCACGGTGCCAATTCAACGGTGGGCGGGCCAGAAAGGCCGATAGCCGATCCAGATTCAGCGAGAGTGCCTCGGAGTTCTTTGAGAGTGGATTCTGGTTGCATGAAGGCCGAATCCGGTTTTCTTATTGTCGTTTCGCACTTTGTGAAGACCGAATCCGCTTTCACGAAGGCGGTGCGAGTACTGACACGCTCGCTCAGAGTTGCATGACGCTCGCTGCACACTGCGCGAGACGAGAACTCCCTTTTAAGACGACCACTTCGCGTTCGCAGATCGCCAGATCCGGAATGCTAATTGTGACTTCGAGTTCAACGATTGTGACTCCGCGTTGCGCGACGGTGACTTCGAGGTGAACGACGACGGCTCCGACTTTTCTACAACCGGGTGCCTTGAGGGGCGAAAGCGGTCGCCGCTATAATCAGCCGCGTCCTCACCGCGTCATGCTGAGCGGCGAGAACGCACAGGATGCGACCGTTAGCGGACTTTGCGACGATAATAGGGCAATGGCTCGTTTGTCTCCGCAGGTGCTGGTGCAATTCGCACGCAAGGCGGTGCACCAAGAGCTCAAGTGGAAGCCGACCGCCGAGCACGCGCCGCCGATTCCTGACGAGGCGGTGTCGGGTGATCCAACCGAGGCGTGCGCAACGCTGGACGTGCGCCTGCTCCAGCAGCTCGGGTTCAAGGCCTACTTCGACGAGGCGACTGGCCAGTCCGCGTGGCCCGTTCCGCTCGGCATGACGCCGCAGGAATTGTATCTGTTCGGCCTGGAGCACGGGATCGTGCACGACACGCCGGTGAGTGGCGACATCCCGTTGCAGCGATCGTCGCGCACGGATGATTTCATCCACGCCGCACTCGTGATGACGGTGAACGGTCACGGCGCTCTCGACCACGTGCCGTACCACGATACATCCAATTTAGAAGGGGATACCGACCACCGTGGATTGCCGGCGCGCGGCTACACCTGCAAGCTGAATCGGCGCGCGTGCGCGGCACAGGGTGACCGATTCCTGCGGTGGGCGAACCTTCTGCGTCCGAGAAGGTGGCGTGATGAATCCGTCAGACGAGTTCTTCACCCCGCCGCCGGCGGGACGTGAGACCGGCAACGCGGCGAATGCGGTGGAGAAGATCTGGCCATATGTGCAGCGGCCGTGGAGCTCACTGCGCGTGCGTTGACCAGGGACTACGATCAGCGTGAGGACCTGATCGCGGAAGCCTGGAAGGTATTGTGGTCGCAGGATGCGTCGCGGTGCAATGTCCAGGATCAGGAGGATCTCAGGAACCGTCGCAAGATTCTGATCAACCGCATGCGGAATTATGCGGAGAGCAAGGCGATGAGGATGGACGATGCGGAGGGGCGGTTGCCGGAGGATCTGGGTGAGGCTGCTAGCGTAACGATCGCTCCGTCGATGCGATTCGCAGGACTCTCAACATTTATCATTGAGTCTGCGGGCTTATGGAGATCGAAACCGATGAACGTCATGACTGCCTCCCGCAAATGTTGCGGTGAAGCTGCGCTCCATGAGCCGCATCAGCGAGCCAGGCAGATCGATGAACCGCTCATGACTTTCAATCTCATAGAGTCGCGTTAGCCGTCATGCGCGAAGGTCCGGACGCACGAAGATCAATAGCCTGCTACGGCTGCCTAGTTGCGCGGCCTGCTACGGCTGCCTAGTTGCGCGGATCGAACTGGATGCATCCAAATCCGTCACGCCGGTCGGTGTAGGCATGCACGAGAGCATCGCGGAAGGCAGCATCCAAGTTCACACCGCTGTCCGTAGCCGCAACTGCAAGGGCAACGACGGGACGCTCATCAGCTGTGGCATCAGCGCTCCGGCCCAAAGTGTCACCAATGAAGCGGCCTAAGTTCAGCGAGCCGCTCCTCATTGGGGCGGCGAGAGCGAGATGGGGGTCGTCGAGCAGGGAATCCAAGTATTCCGCAACGATGCCCGCCCGATTACGGGCACGCACATCCTCATAGCCCGCTGGATCCACTTGCAATGACTCGACCTCGTGAGACGCCGTGCCTACGCCGACAAATCCTAGTACTCCGGGCACTCGACTAAGATCTTCGACATATCCACGCAGGTGGCCAATTTCCGCATGGAGTGTTTTGGGCTGGCCCGCGAACTCAAGAGAATCGGGATGGCTCCGACCGCGCCGCCATCGCATCGGCTTCGCAATGCCCGTCACACCGACGTCGCCGGTCCGGCAAAGAAGGTGCGCAGTGATCCCTCGCCCCTCCGGGTCTTTCCAACTAACCACTTGATCGGTGATGACCTTGTCCTTTGGAGGTGGTGCTTTCGGCTGGACAACTAGCCGCGCGCCGTCGGCATTCTCCGGTAGTCTTGGAATATCCGCTCGGCGATCGAGGACGACCCGAACCACAGTACCCGCTCAGTGCCAGTGTTGCCGTGGCCGGTAATATGATGATCCAGCGTCCGCGCCTTGGTTGCTCGCGAAGAGGCACGGGGATCGGGTCGGGCTTCTCCCAAACCGGTGCGGGGGAGTTCCTCGTGTGGTGCGACGGAGACTGCTCCCGCCCAGGCTCCTGCGCGTGCGGGTTGTCAGACTCCGTGTTGTCTTTGATGACCAAACCCACGGAAAGCGTGAACACCACCGACATCGTCAGTGAGATGATCAGTGTCCATTTCGCACTACCGGCGCAAGCCACAGTGGAAAGACCGAGGCAGATTACGATCTGCGCCGCGACCAAGCCCCGTAGAGCCGCGAACCAACATTGTGTTCGCTTCTTCTGCATCAGTGACTGCAGAAACCATTCAAGCCTCAATTCTCCTATTGGTCGCGGCCACTCGAGATGCCGTGTCAGCCCGTGGAATGTGAGCTATCATACATCGCACCTCACCTCTTACGATTTGAGTCAACGGAGTCTTTCGAACACGCCTTCGCCGAGCATCTGCTCCCGCAACGTAGCATACGAGATCTGGGAGACTAGGGCAACTCGCGAGGAGCCAGAGGCTACGAGTACCCGCGATAGCGTAGGAATCATCCAAAGCCTGATGCATGTCGACGCCTAACAAGGCTGCAGAATAAGTCGCCGTTCCTAAATCCATGTCAGTTCGGAAATCTGAAGATCATTCGGCGCGAAGCGATCGTCGATCCTGGTGGAACTATGGAGGTCGATTTCGCCACACGCAGGTCTCGGTTAGGACTGTGGACCTATTCTACAGTTTCAACTCCCCAGCTAACCTGCGAGCGAGTCAAGAAACTGAAGTGGTTCCGTCTCTCTATACAGCGTAGCGTGGTGGGATAGCAGGAGTCGTGAGCTGGGGATCACGCCGCTGCGGCGAGCAGTCGTGGGGTGAAGTAGGCGTCGTCCAGGGTGCGGTCCTCGAGGCTTGAATGGGGACGACGGGTGTTGTATAGCGTGAGATACCGGCCGATCCCGGCGGTGGCGTGAGCGACTGAGTCGTAGGCGTGCAGGTATACCTCTTCGTACTTGAGTGAGCGCCAGAGCCGCTCGACGAAGACGTTGTCGCGCCAGCAGCCTTTCCCATCCATGCTGATGCGAATCCCGTGGTCGAGCAGGAGTCCGGTAAACGCCGTGCTGGTGAACTGCGCGCCCTGATCGGTATTGAAGATCTCCGGACAGCCGTACTTGTCCAGAGCGTCTTCCACGGCCGCGATGCAGAACGCGCTGTCGAGCGTGATCGAGACGCGCCAGCTCAGGACGCGCCGACTCGCCCAGTCGAGGACCGCCGCGAGATAGACAACGCCGTGCGCCATCGGGATATACGTGATGTCCATCGCCCACACCGCGTTGGGGCGGGTGATCGTCTGATGGCGCAAGAGATACGGGTACACCGGATGCGCGCGATGCCGGCGACTGGTGCCCGGCTGCGGGCAGATCGCGCTGATGCCCATGTGGAGCATCAACGTCCCGATACGCCGACGGCCCACGTCGGGGAACTCGCCTCGCAGCAGTCGACGGAGTATGCGCGCACCCGCAAACGGAAAGTCGCGATGCAGGGCGTCGATCGTCCGCATCAGCTCCAGTTGTATTCGCTCATGGCGCGCGGGACGTAATAGACCATTCCGCGACTGATGCCGAGCGCCTCCGCTTGCCGGGTGAGGGAGAGCGCAAGGGTGCGATCGATCATCGCTTGGCGCTCAGCAGGCCGGCCTTGCTGAGCGCGTGTTCTAAAAAATCATTCTCGAGGGCGAGCTCGCCGATCTTCGCGTGGAGCGTTTTGACATCGACGACCGGGTCGATGGGCGCACCGCCCCCGAACACGGTCGCGGCGCCGCTCAGCAACTGGTCTTTCCACGCGGTGATCTGCGCGGGATGGACATCGAACCGCTTCGCGAGTTCAGCGAGGGTTCCTTCGTTCCGCACGGCGGCCAGGGCGACCTTGGCTTTGAAGGCGGCGGCGTGATTGCGACGGGCACGTCTCGGCATGGTGAAGCTCCTTGAGGCTGGGCGAACATGTCGCCGGTGGAGAGCCCACTTGTCTAGTTATCCCACCTGTTCAGAATCGTGATACCACTTCTGTTTGCTAACACCCGCATCAAGTGCCCGTTACACACCACTCACGTTGCGAGCGTTGATCACCACGAGTTGTGTGAACGGCTAGATGCGGCGCCACTCCATGAGTTCGCGCTCCATCTGCACGACGACCGAGCGATCTAGGCAGACGATGTCGTAGCGCGCGATGGATGGCTCCTGGCGCTGGCTGCGCCGGGGGGAGAGTTTCGTGCACGATCCCCCAGTGGAGGCGAGGAGCATCGTGACGCGGGAGACGACAGAGTGCGACTCGCTGATGATTGCAACGCTCCAGCGCGGCAGTGGCGGCGTTGTCCGGTGGCATCGCAGGCGAGTGTGTCGCGTGCCCGCGCGATGTCGCGTCGAGAGCGACAAATAGTAGAAGGGAAAGTGGACGCCCTCAAGGTGGAGGGCGTGAAGATTATAAGAGTCGCTTAAGAAATCCTCAGCGACACAGTGCGTCATCAAGTGTGACGCATTGGTGATGCCAAGAGGGCCCGCGAGACACCTCGTCCCAACCACAGCGTACGCGCCGCCCAACAGCAGCCCGGCCCGCTTAGAGAGCGCCAGTTACCGGCGGCTCCTCACACGCCCGCGGCTCCTTGCCGCTGACCGCCGCAACGGTTTGTACTGCGGAGCGATCCGGAGGCAACTTGCCGACTTCTGCTCCTTCGCTTCTGCTCACGATCTCGACTCATAGCTGCGTATGGGCGGAGGATAGCTAGTCGCCTGCGAACACGAACCGATCCGCATAGTACAAAACGGCCGGCGCGATCATCCAGGCAAATGTGATAGGAATGGCGCCGGTGACATTCGCGGGGCGACAGATACAGGTGGCGACGAACGCGGTAATACCGATAGCGGAAGACTGCCAGTACCGCATCCAGTATGCCACGTGATCACGTGGCGTGGCTGCCTGCAACGAACGGTTCGTGGTCCACGCGATCTGATGCTTCCGCGACACGAACAGTCGCCAGGTTGCCCTGCCGAGCGCGTCGAGAACGACCACTGCTTCGATCGCTAGAACGACGATACCGAAAACCGCTGCGAAAACTTGGCCGGCCACTTCCCACCGCGCGGAAGATCTGGGAGACGGCGACGCGCCAACAGTACGCCAGTAAAGTAGCGATGGTAGCGCCACGAGCAGAATCATCAATGGGGGGCAAACGGCTATGGTCCAAAGCATCGTACTCGGGCGGAAGAGCCAGCCCCATATCAGTAATGCAACGGTTGCGGGCTTCTGCATCTCCCGCAATGCCAGCTCCACAAGATAGAATCGCGCCATCGGCTCGAGAGGATTGCGTACTCGGAACCCACGCGCGTTCCTGGCATAGGGCAAAGACCACAGAAGAAGCTGGAACGATCCACGCAACCACCGATGCCCACGACTCAGCCGTGCTAGGTACGATTGGGCGCGCTCCTGATATACTACGGCACCATTTACCTCTCCTGTGTGCGCAACGAAGCCCTCGATAAGGTCGTGGTGTAAAACGACGTCGTCGGGGAACGCATCATCGAGTAGGCGGCTACAGGACTCCACGTCGTAAAGCGCCGCCCAGCTGCGGTGAATGCCCAGCCCAAGCGGGTCGAATGGGAACTGCACAACAGCAGGGCAACCAGAGCCCGGTTCAATCGCCGCCTTCCCATGGAGCAGCGCCCCCGGCGACAGCACACTCAGTCCCGGCTGAAAGATCGCATAGCCCCGGATGACGCTGTTGGTGTCGTCGATCACGGCTCGATTGAGCGGATGTGCTGCGGCGCAGAGCAACCGCCATGTGGAGTCTGAGCCAATCCAGCTGGCCTCATCGCGCGACACCACGTAGGCAATTTCGCAACGGCGCATCAGCCCCGCGATATCGCCAACGATCCACTGGAAGCTGATCGGGCCGCGTCCCGTGAGTAGTCGATTGAGTTCGATTAGTTTGCCGCGCTTCCGCTCCCATCCGCTCCAGACACCCTGCGCAGCGCTCCACGCACGATGTCGGTGAAAGAGGAAGAATCGATCACCAAGGCTGTCGCGATGATGTTGATTCAAGCCGTCAATGAGAGTACGAGCAGCCTCCAGAATTGTGTCATCGGACGGCATTCGCTCCACCGCCGCATCTTCGAAGTCGCTCAGAAGCCCGAAACGGAACACTCGATCCGGATATGCCCTCAGAAGCTCAAGGAGCATATCGCCCAACTCGCGCACGCGCGCTTTGCTCGCGATGATCGTAGGAATGACGATCATGACGCACTCCTGCTCCGCCAACGCATACTCACGCAAGAGCGCCGGGAGCACCCGCGGCAATGCCCGTTTGCGCGCCAGAGTGCGCATACACAGACTTGCGTAGGTATATGCAAGCGGCGTTGAGAGAAAGACGAGGGCGATCCAACCTCCGACCGTCGCCAATCTTTCGTCTTCCACAGCGCCGATTACGGCAGCAAAGAGCGCAGTCAACAGGCTGACGCCCCACATGTAGAGCAGGCACGCCATTCGCGCCCTATCGCGTGGTGTGATTGTATGCAGGACTCCCCGCAAAAACCTTTGTCGCACACCGAGCGCTCGCATCAGCTCATGCAGGCCCTCGTCGACCAGATAGTAGCCGATGTGGGTTCGTGCGATAGCATCCTTTCGCTCGGCCGCTCGTATCGATGCATCGAGAGCGAGCTTTCCAACCGTCTGTGCTGGTTGTCGCGCTCGCGATGCAAGCGCGAATATCCGCTCGCGATAAGCCCTGCGCGTGGGCACGTCCGACTTCAGATATAGACCCGCTGGATCACGCTTGAGTAGCTCCTCGACGGCATCTGAAGGGGTACACGTCTCGTCGGTGTCACGCAAGCATAGTTTTCGCCTCACTGGACATCGCTCCTCACCTCTAGGCCTTCGTTTGTGAAGCCCGCGAATCGCGCACTCTCACTGTGGTCCGGGAGCGAGGGCGTGGCGCGGCGGCAGCCATGTCAGTACATGGTGATGGAAGAGCCCCCTCAGGGCTTCATGCACATCCTCCTCTCTATTTCCCGTTTGCGCTTCGCATTCTACGATATCCTGCACCGTGCGGTCATCGTTCACCAAAGACAGTACTCTGGCCTCCAGCGCGCTGAGGGACCGGGGGCCTAGGTGACCGAGGTCGTTGTGAGCACCATTTGAGTGCCCTACATGAGGTGGCCTCCACGTTCGCGACCAAGAGGCAACGCGCACCGGCCGAATCGCACGTAGCAAGTCGATGTCGCTAGCAGAGCCGACCGCGGCCAGGATTTTCCGTATGTCGGTCAACGCTGACGCTAGCGGGCGAGCCCAAGCTGGCGCTGGCTTGCCGGCTATGGCCTGCACCGCGAGCCGAGCGCTTGCGATCGATACGAGAACCCCGGCATGTGGCCCACCTCCGTGAAGTACGGCTCCCGCGAACCTGACTCCATTTACACCGTCAAATAGGTATTCCCAAAGGTCAGGCCGATTCGCCGCAACCCACGCGAGTCGCTCGCCGGGCGCCATGGCAGGTTGAATTCGTACGCCATCTTCAAACGTTGGCGCATTGGCGAGCGCAGTTACTGCCGACGCGCCGAGTATTTGCGCCTCCTCTAGCAAGTCGCATGTCTCCTGATCAATCGCTGCGCCGCTCGCCGCTACAACTACAGAGCATTCTAATGCTACGTGACGTCCATTCCGCTCTGCCTCAACGTAACCGTCACATATGCGAAGCGCACTTAGATCCGCCTCTATGACTGAGCGCGTGTTTCTAAGCAGTTTCGCAAACTGGATGGTCGAATGGAACGGCTTTGGAAGCCCACGCATCGCCAGCACAATCGACGCTCCGCTCATCATCAGTGAAGTCGCTAGCTCACAGCCAGAGAGTCCTCCACCAATCACGACCACACGTTCTCCGAGGAGTTCCACCGGATTTCGAAAGCTCGTGATCACTCGCGGTACTGCCCCCTTTTTCCTGTCCTGCCGGACCGGCCGACGAGCGTACCAACTTGTGATCAGCACTTGCTGCGCGCGAATGATTGCTGGTCCATCGCTTCCCGAAAGGGTGAGCAACACTCCATCCTCCTGCGGCGCGATGCCAACGCAACGCGTGGAACTGCGTATGTCCAATCGCCCCCAATTGATTATTCGTGCATAGTAGTGAAGCACGTCCTCTCGCGTGCATTCTTTGGGATGATGGCAGTCGAGCGGCACACCGGCAATTTCGAAATGGGATGGATGCGACAAGTACACCAACCCCTCCGGGTGTTCAACGAAGGTTCCCAGCGCGGATGGCCTAGCTTCAATACCTATGGCTTGAATGCCCTGGCGCTTTGCCTCGAATAGGGCGGCAATGCCCGTCGGTCCGCAGCCGATCACACAAAGCGGTATGATCATCGGGCCGGAAGCGTTACTCATCTGGGTCAGATCGAAGGATACGAATAGTGCAGGTGACACGCGCTGCCTGTGCTGTCACGTCCGCACTCGTGCGAACATCACCCCGCGCGGCGTTGGCAGGTAGAGCGGTGAAACGAGCATTCCCTCTTCCTCGAGGTGCTTGAGTCGCTCCCGCACGGTGTGTTGCGGTCCAGTGTCGTGGAAGCCGACGACAGTGCGGTCGTGCATCCATCGTGCATAGCGCACAAATTCTAGCGCCCGCAGGCTCGCGAGGCTGTCGAAGAAGGCAAAGTCGATCGGGCAACTGGGGATATAGTCCATGCTAGACGTAGCGAGGATGCATACCGGCAAGCCGACACATCGCCGCCGAGCGAACGCCACGCACTCTGGGTCGACCTCTAGGGAAACGAGCTTCCCTTGTCCATTGGCTCGCAACGCTCGCCCTATTGCTTCGGTCGTGCTGCCCCTGCAGGTACCCGTCTCCAAAACGAAGTCTGGCTGCAGTGCCGTTACCATGGCGGCGACTAGCGCAGTGACTTCGACCTCCGTGCTCTGGTCATCCGGCGCGTGCCAACGCTCTGGATTTGGACAATCCGGTCGCGGCGCCGTGAAGCGCGATTCGACAAACTCTCTCATGTAACCGGCACCCGCGCCGCCTGGCGCCTCAGCTCTCGGTTTGCCCAATCGGACAGCAGGCGAAGGATGATGCCGCGCCGAGTGACGATCTTTCCTGTAACCGAATACCCCCGACGAAACTGGCTCACACCAATTTCGCGCAGCTGCGTGGGGTCGAGAGACACGAGTACACGGTAAGAACCTGAGGGCGCTAGCTGTGCCGCACTGCTCCCGCCTCCCGGCGACGTCGGCGTCACCCCGACGGCATCCACTACGCCGTTAAGTCGCGGCATCTTGAGGGCGGTCAGTGGCAGCACTTCCACAGACACCGAGTCCCCGCGGTGGATGTCGTGCATGTCCGCTTCATTTACGATCAGGTCGGCGCGCCATGATGCAGGATCTCCTACCTCGAGAATTTGCTCGCCCTGCCTTACATACGAACCGGTCAGGCGTTCTACCTGCTCCGTAAGAACCACGCCGTTCGACGGTGAGAGGATGGCCAGACGAGCCAGTCTTGCACGCGCTGCTCGGATGGTCGATTGCAGCTCCCGCAACTTCGCATCCTGAGCGGCTACTGCCAGATCTGCACTGCGAAGTCGCAGCTCCTCTGCGTCCGCCGTCAGTTGGTCGGCCTGCGCTGAACGCAGATCCGAGAGCGCGACATCAATGTTGACGTGCGTTCCTGTGACGTACGCCCGAGTTAGAGAATCGAGATTGCGACCCAGCCCATGGCTGACCATTCGATCCAGCACGGTCGCGCCAGCGCGTACAACATGTGCGTCGGCCTGCGCACGCTGCGCCAGCTGCCGCTGCTGATCTACGGGCACCTCAGCCAGTAGTTGTGCCCGTGTAATTCTCTGCGCATCCTGCTGCGCAAGCAGGACGCCCAAACTTGTGGCGAGATCCAGCGAGTCGAGAACCACGAGCACCTGCTCGGACCGCACTGTGTCGCCCGTCGATACCAGGACGCGCCTGATCAAGCCATCTTGAGCTGGACGCACCGTGGCAACGCGCACCGGCTCGAGTACCCCACTCGCATCCACCGTCAGACGGACGGACACCAGTGAGCCGCCAATAATGCCAAGTATCAATGTTGCGCTGAAGGCCAGCAGAAGGATTGTGGCTGCCCGCCTGACTACATTTGCTCCAAGGAGCCGCCGCTGATCCATCGGCGGTAGCTGAAGCTCAACGGTCCTCCTCGGTACGCTATTCGACGTGGCCACGGTCTCTCAGCCTCCCCATTTGCGCGGGAAAGGTGGGTCACCACCCAATGCACGTAGCCGCCGCTGATCGTCCGGCGGGGCTGTTCCGGCCGTGTAGAGATCGCGGTAGACCTGGCAGCTGTCCATCAGTTCGGGGTGTGTACCAGCACCAACGATGCAGCCAGCATCCATCACAAAGATCCGGTCTGCAAGAACGGCCGTTGAAACCCGATGCGTGACAAAGACGATTGTGGTTCCCCTTGCTCGCGAGAAGACGTCGCGCAGGATCTCACTCTCCGTACTTACGTCGATGTTCGACGTCGCTTCATCAAGCGTCAGGATCGGAGCATCACGAAGGAGCGCTCGAGCAATTGCGAGGCGTTGCCGCTGCCCACCAGAGAGCGTTGCGCCGAATTCTGCCACCGTGGTCTCCATACCCAAAGGTTGCTCGGCGATCAGCTCCGTTAGGCGACACACGCGCAGCACTTCGTCAAGTCGCTCTTCTGAGACGTCGTCAAGCGCATAGGTCAGATTGTCGCGTATGGTTCCACGCATCAGGCTTACTTCCTGCCAGACCGCTGCGATCTGACGCCTAATATCCGGGAGGGTTATCGCCTCGCTGCGGGTGTCCCCAAACCAGATTTCGCCGACTTGCGGCCGTTCAAGACCGCTGATCAAGCGCAGCACTGATGATTTGCCAGCGCCACTTGGTCCAACAATCGCACTTAGGCTACCTCGAGCCACCGACATCGAGACGTTGCGCAACACCGCCTTCTCGGGCGTGTATTGGAACGTGATATCTCGCAGCGCAAAGTCACCCGCTAGCCGGTGTGAGATGGGCTTTGCGCTCTTGAAGGCGAGCGACGGATCCTGCTCGACGGGAAGGTCGAGGTACTCGAACATGCGCCCGAAACTCACCGCCGACGTCTGGAAGTCCATGAACATGGACGCGACAGACCCGACTGGCCCCGTTAGATAGCCAACATACATCGAGAACGCCATGAAGTCGCCAAGGGTCATGTCCTGATGGATGATCTGCGTCCAGGCTACATAGGTGAACGCGCCCAGTCCGAGGGTGCGCAGGACTGCGTTTACGAATCCGACGCTAACACCCAGTGCGCCGGACTTGAAGGACAGTTCCATGGCAGCGTGGAGCTGCTCTTGCGCCAGTCTGAACACGAAGGGCTCGGCAGCTAGTCCCTTGACAATACGGATGTTGCTCAGCGTTTCGATTTGAAATGCTGAGAGTTCCGCGTTGGTCTCCATTCCTCGCTGCGAATATCGCCGTACCCAGCGGGATGATATGGTGGACAAAGTGGTCGTTATCGGAACAGTAATCAGTGAGAGGAGTGCAACACGTGGATTCATGAACAGCAAGAGCGGCGGTACGAGGATGAGGAACGCGCAATTCAGCATTACGGTCTCGAAGGTGCCTGTCACCGTCTTTATTGACGCGCTGACGTTGCCGAAGCGACTGTAGATCTCGCCGACGCGATGCTGGTCGAAGAACCTTATCGTCAGATGCTGGAGGTGGTTGAAGAACATGAGGCTGATGGAGCGATTCAGCTGCGCGCCGATGCTCATGCTGTAGTAGCCTCGCACGGCTGTCATGAAGGCGCTCGTGATCGTCAGGGTTACGGACCCAACCACAAGTACTTGCAGTAGCGTGATATCACGCGTCGGGTAAACACGGTCAAAATAGATTTTCGAGAAGTAGGGCGTGATCATTCCCACGACGCTGATGCTGATGCTCATGGCGGTACCTTTGGCGAGCAGCCCCCAGAACGGTCGCATGAGTTGAACGAGGCGCCAGAAAAAGGCCAGAGCCTCCCGCGTTGTTGGAATCGGTGTGCGCTTCTGTAGCCGCCCACTAACGTACTTTGACATTCTGAACGAGTGTGGGCATGTGCTGGCGCATCTTCGCGTAGTGCGGAGAGCGCGTGGCGTTCGCGTGCGTCATTTGATTGTTCACTAAGGCAAGGGCGCTATCTTTTGCTCAACACGCGCATGGACGGTCAGCTGTTACGGCCACGCGATTGCTTGCAGCTGAAAAGGTGAGCATACAATCAGTCGGCCGCTAGGTTCCGTGCAAATCCCGAGCTGGTACATGCCTGGCACTGCGTTGCCACTGGATAGTTGATCGCGTGTTCTAGAGGGGCCTAACTCTGCAATGACATTGCGGTGCACGCTGTCTGCTGGCAGATTCCCTGCCAATGGCCAGCTAGTACCGGTTCAGCGCTCGCGTGCGCAAGGCGGGAGCGCTGCAACGGCCTAACTGGGGTGAACTACCCTCCACGTTCGAGAGGGGAGTCATCGCACCTATGCCAACCATCCTCACGTCTCCGGACCGCGCCAAGCATGGCCCTACCTCCGTCGAAGCCAATGTCAACTGCCAGGCCCTCTGCGCGAAAGGTCCCATTCTATCGCCATTCCGGCTTTGCCGTTATGCGAACACCCCTCCTCGCCATTGACGACTTTACGCGGTGGAGCGCGCGCATTGCTTCAAGACCAGCGCCTGTCACTGGCCCTGACGGATTATCTTCGTCGTCACTCGACCTGTTGCGCGACGTCACAATGGACCCTGCGTTTCTTGAGGCTCTGCGCGTCGCGTCACCCGTGTTGCACGACGTTCTGGCGCAATGGCACTCAGGGGTGACGAAACACGACACGGAGCGCCTCGAACTGTCTGTCATTCGCTATTTCAGCAGGGCTAGCCACCGGTGTACGCCCTTTGGCTTGTTTGCGGGGTGCAGCTTGGTGACAATTGGCGACGTAACCCGGCTCGAGTTGTGTGCGCGCGAAGGGTATGCCCGAAAGTCGCGCTTAGACATGGACTATGTTGCGGAACTCGCGCGTGTCATTGGCGCCAACACGGATGCACGGCGCCTGCTCACTCTTCATACCAATTCAACGACGATCGCTGTCGGCGGGCGGCTGCACTACGTCGAGACACGGTACAGCGGGCACAAGCGCGAGTACCTGCTGACGGCCGTCGAGCCCACACCTGAAATTCTCGACATACTCTCGCGCGCGGCTACTGGTGCGCGATTTGGTGAGCTCCACGACTCGTTGCGTACTTTGGGCTTCGAGAAGTCTGAGACCGATGAGTTTCTGACCGAGCTTATCGACACGCAGCTCTTGGTTCCCGGGATCGAGCCGCAGTTGACAGGTACCGAAGCCGCTGCTGTGCTCGCTCGTGATTTGGAAGCTTCGGGCTACGGCACTGAGATCAGCATTGCCATTAGAGCCACGAACGACAGGCTTGCTCGCCTTGATGCGAGTGGCATTGGCAACCCGGCGGATGTTTATGATGACGCGGTTAGTCCTCTGACCGTTCTGCAGGTGCCTATCGAACGCGCAAAGATTGTACAGGTCGACCTTTACAAGCCTGGACCGCAGCTGAGCCTCTCCGCCGGAGTCGTCAGTGAGCTGATCGATGCAGCCGAAATGATCCTCACACTCACGGTTGGGAGCGATCGTCTTGCGGAATTTGTCGGGCGTTTTGAGGAACGTTATCAGTCGCTAGAGGTGCCGTTGCTCGAGGCGCTGGACAACGACGTCGGAATTGGCTTTCCACAGCTCGACCAGAGCGACCATTTTATGCGACGCGCTGGAGAACAGATGCGGCAACGTGAGTTGTGGCTGGGCGACTTGCGAGTCCGGGCGGCACGCGACCGCTTGCAAACAGTGGAACTGAGTGATGCGGATCTTGCCCGGCTCGGCAGGCCGGGCCGCGTCTTGTGCGATGCCGTTTCAGTCATGGCTACCGTGATAGCCGAGTCAAGCGCTCACGTGGACCGCGGCGACTACCGCCTGCTCGCGCATCACGTCTCCGGACCATCTGGCGCACGGATGCTGGGACGGTTTGCGCACCTTCATCCTGATCTTGAGCGCGAAATACGCCTTTACATTCTGGCGGAGGAGGCGCTGGAACCGGACGTGGTGTTCGCGGAGATCGTTCATCTGCCCCAGGGTCGAGTCGGCAATATCGCAGCCCGGCCAGTGCTCCGCGAGTACGAGATCTCGTACCTTGGACGCGGCGGCGGCGATGGCGCTGCCCGTATTGCGGCATCTGATCTTCGCGTTTCTGTAAGAGCGGGTCGGATTACACTGCGCTCCTCCAGGCTGGGGCGCGAAGTTCGGCCCAGGCTGAGTTCTGCGCATAACTATTTCTCTTCTTCCGAACTTCCAGTATATCGCTTTCTTGCCGCTCTTCAGGAGCATGGTGTGTCGGGAAGCGCGGCATGGTCTTGGGGACTTCACGGTTCCGCCCCGCACTTGCCGAGGGTGACCCGCGGCCGCATCGTCCTCGCGCGCGCATCATGGTCCATCACTTCTGATGAGATAGCGCGATTCAGTGCAGACACTGCTCTTGACGGGACGAGTGAGCTTGCTCGTTGGCGCCACCGGTCGAGCGTTCCACGATACGTAGTGCTCGTGGATGGTGACAATCGTCTCCTTGTCGATCTAGAAAACGACCGAAGTGTGCGGGTTCTCTTGGATCTCGTTCATGGGCGCCGCGCCGCCACTTTGGAAGAGATGTTACCTGCGCCTCATGAAATGTGTGTTATGGGCCCAGAGGGGAGGTATGCCAATGAGATAATCGTTCCCTTGATTCGACGTGAGCTTCCTGTAGCGCGCGACTCCAATGTGGCTCCTGGCCGTCGCGGAGCGTCCACGCAGCCACAGGCGACCGCGATAGCCTCGGTCAGGCGGCACACGCCGGGGCGGGAGTGGGTATATGCGAAGGTCTATTGTGGGGTTGGTAGCATTGACTATGTGGTACGAACGTTACTCGCTCCACTGGTAAGTACGCTCGAAGCTGAGGGGATTCTCGACAGATGGTTCTTTATCCGCTATTCGGACCCGGAATCGCACCTCCGCGTGCGCTTCCACGGCAGCGCAGCTACTCTCGCGCGCGTGCTGGAGCTGACGAGCGCCATGTGTGCTCCTTTGGTCACGAATGGGCGCGTATCGCGTCTTGCGTTCGACACATATATGCCAGAGGTCGAACGCTACGGGGGGGCAGCTGCGATCCCGCTCGCTGAAGCAATATTCGCCGCGGACAGCACGGCTGCTCTCACTACCCTGGTGACTGTCGGAGCAACCGGAGCGCCTGAACGGGATATGGTTGTGCTAGCAGGGATTGACCGATACTTCGAAGATGCCGACGTTTGTATTCCGGAACGTATCACGGTTCTCGAACGACGCTTGGGAACTCCCCCAACGCACGTGCGGCAGATGCGCAGCACGCAGTTTCGTGCGCGCCGAGGCGCTGTCGCTGAGGCGCTTATAGATGTTCGTGACGTCCGCGGTGCGACCTGGCTGTCATCCGTAATGGACCGGCGGTCGGTGCGCACACGGCCGCTATTCGCAGAGCTCCGCGCACTCGAGAGCCGCGCGGAGCTGACGGTGCCATTTGGGGACCTCATGCTTAGCCTGACCCACATGTGGGTCAACCGCATGATGCCGGACGGTCAACGGGTGGAGTCCACCGTGTACGATTTCCTTGTGCGGCACTATCGCAGCGAGCGCGCTCGTGCTGCGGCGCTCAAGCCGACGAATGATTGATCACGCCCGTGCATGTCGTCCGCCGACGGCTCGCCCTCGAAGGCCAACTCGGCTGTCCGCGTCCGTCTGCTTTGAACGCCGCTAGCAACCGCTGTGCGCGCCTTGCCTTTCTCTTTTCGTATCGTCGCCACTCTCACACGTCTTTCGTACAGTTCGCGACTGGCAATCTTCCAGTCAGATCATAACGTCCACGGGACTGATGAGCAACGATCTGGGCTGCAGAATGGGCAGCAGTTCCCCGCAGATATTTGAGATTCGGCCTGCGCCTCGTCACGCAGAGTAGCGGCCAACTGCGCCCACGCGCAGTGGCCCCCACCGCTGACAACGCCCAAGATTGGCAAGCCTTAGCGCATGCCCGCCTCTTCCGTGCCAATCCCTATCCTAACAAGGACCGCATCGGGTAAGCTCGCTGCCGGGACAGGTTGCGCCGCACGTGAAGTCGTCGATGCAACACGTCGGCTGACCGACCATCGTCGGACAGTCGAGCGAGCAGCCACACTGTGTCTCACACGTTAGATCGGTGGGACTGGGGCAGAAAAAGTCGGTGGGGCAGGTTGGAGAGGTGTCGCACGTCGGGTACTGTGTGCCGCCGGCAGCGTGTTGCATGGCCGCGGTTCCCAACCGAGTCAGCAACTCCCGCGACACTTTGAGGCGTCGCGTTAGTGGTGACTCTTCGCGTTGGGCTGCCGCGTTCGACTTGCGATCTGGCATGGCTTTCCCCTCTTTTAGCGGTTAGCGGACACATTCTGACAGTAGCTACAACTGCCAAGCTACAGCTTTCGGCGAGCCGCGCAAGGTCTTAGAAATACGCCCTCTTGCGCCGTTGTGGCTTTGGCTGTAAAACTAGGCTGCTTAGCTAACTGCAGCCCGGGACGGTCAGGCCATTGTTCGCCGCACCATTGATGCCCACTACCAGTCTTTTAGATGAAGCTTCCCGTATCGGTGAGCGCCTTGTGCAAAGTGCGCTTCACTCTGGAGACTCCTGTACCTGGTATGTAGTTGGGACGGAGCGGATTGGCGCATCCTTCGCACCCCGGAAGGAGTTGGCGGCGAATGGCGTGTATCAGGGCGTTGCCGGTATTGCGCTCTTTCTTGGGGAGCTGTGGAACCTTACGCGCGACCCGCGACTACTCAAGTGCGCCAGCGGTGCGCTGAGATATGTTGAGACACGTGAATGGCCAACGCCACGATTGGGCCTTTACACCGGAAACGTAGGCGTTGCGTTGGTCGCAGCTCGACTCTGGGAACTGACTCGCGACGACGAGTGGCACCACGTTGCCGCGCGTCAAGTTGATGGGCTTTCCGACGGCATTCAGTCCTGCCACGACGACGTCATTAGCGGAGCTGCTGGCGCCATACTCGGGCTCTTGAGAATCGATCGGATGACGGAGATTTCCGGCCTGCGCGATTTGGCCTGCCGGCTGGGCACTCGGCTGGAGCAGCGCGCTTACCGCGTGCCAATTGGCTGGTCGTGGCCGTCCGGAGCCGCTAGTGTTGTGCAGAATCTGACGGGGTACGCGCATGGCACTGCGGGTGTCGCACATGCATTCCTCGAGCTGTTTGCTTCGACCGGTGAAGCGCGCTGGCGATTCGGCGCCTCTCGGGCGTTGGCATACGAGCGGCATCACGCCATTGTGGAGTCTGGAGACTGGCCGGACTTCAGGGCGAATGAAGTTGCTCGGCAGGTGGTTCTGGGCATTCCAGCGCTCCGCGCGCGGCTTCGGTCTGGCGACCCTGTGCGCTCCTCCGGTAAACCCTCCCTAACCCGGTTCTGGTGCCACGGCGCGCCCGGAATCGCTCTGTCCCGCGCCCGTGCTTTGTCTCTCGACGTGGACACTGTGCAGGTACGGTCCGAATTGCTCTTGGCGGCAGCGGCCACGAGAGACTCCTTAAAGGACGGAACGCTCTTCAACTATTCACTTTGTCACGGTGTCTTTGGCAACGCCGAGGCTTTCGTCATTGCCCGCGAGAGACTGAGGCTTGGCGCCGATGGCATCTTGGCCGAAATAGTGGAGGAGGCGCGGTCGTCTGGAGGCTCCAGGAACGGCGGATGGATCACGGGGGTACTTGGCGGCGGTAGCGATCCTTCTTTGATGCTCGGTGAGGCAGGCATCGGCCTCTCCCTGCTTCGGGCCGGCAATCCCGATATCCCGTCGATGCTTTGTGTTTCCAACTGGAATCCCTCACCGGGCTACGAACACCACGATGTGGACGCGCTACGCCAAGCGGAACTTGAAGCATGGCTGCCCCGAACGCAGCTTGCCCTCCGGCTAGCCCCTAACGCCGGCCAGTTGAGGGCTCGCATTGATGGCCTTTCAGCGGCCGATGCCGAGATGGCCGAGATGGTGGCCACCGTTCGCGACATGGTGGGCGTGGACACTTCTTTGGAAGGACCGATGTTGCGTGACGCGCTGCTCGTTGATGCGGCTCTGCTGGATGCGCAGGCCGCCTTCACGGACTATGTCTCCCACTTCTGCGAGGAACTGAAGTTGCCGAGGCTGGATGAGGTTGAGATCGAACGTGCGCGCATCGCACTCAGCCCACATGCCAAAGTGCTTCAGACGAACTGGGCTTGGTCACAGATGTCTGCTGGAGAAGTCAACTTACCCATTAAACAGGGCGAGTCGTTCGTACTGTATCGTTCTGAGGCTGCCGTTCTCGTCAAGCAGGTCAACGAACTTCAGGCGCTCATACTATCATCACTAGCAGGTTCGCGCACCTTGAACGAGCTGGACGCCATTGTTGCAGATGCAATCACGCCTGATCCGTCTCTCGATTCCTCGATTCCGATGTACATTCGCGCTGTTGTTAGCGCAGCCATCGCATCGGGCATCGCGCGCATCATCGACCCAAACGTGGTGCACGCGTGACCATGCTGCAAGCGCCAGTGGTGCCAATCACTGATCGGTTGTGCACAGCCGAGGAGCGAGTGCGCGAGCACGCCAGTGCCGATGAGTCTAGTTCTCGCATCCCCTATCTGCGGAGTCTCACCTGAGATGAAGCTCTACGACGATACGTTCTTCACGCATATGCCATTCGCCTTTGAGGATCGGCTTCTACACTGCAAGGGGCGAACGCGAACGGTACCAAAGGCAGATGTCAATGACAGCACCCTTTGGGAATACCAAGCGTACGATCTTTACTATTCCGACCTGGATGGGGCAAACTCGCAGTACATCGGCGCGGGCTTGGGTGATGACGTGATCGCGTGCTCACCGAATGCCTATCGAGATGCGGACGGCATCATCGTGCTGAACTATGTTGCCGCATCCGTCACATGTGCATATCACCGCTACGTTCACTATCAGAGAAAGGGTAGCTCGCTCTCGACTCTTGGCCCTCCCAGGATGATTCCGGAGCCGCTTGGAATTCCGAACTTGTGCCAATCCGAGGACGGTTCCTTTTCGTATACTGTGTCGCCGGTGATAGGTGAACAGTCACATCTCGTCCAATACGAGAAGGCAAGCGGTCGGCACAGAAAGTGGAAGCTGGGCAACCTTTCCGCGTTGAAACGCGCCGTGGTGATGGATGAACACTCGCTGGTGATTACGTACTTGGATACCGTTGGCGAGGCTGCGAGCGCACTCTTCGATACGGACGCTTGTACTCTGATGAACATCAAGGTTTGTGGAAAGCACGTTTACAAGTCTCATCTATTCGATGGCAGCGTTTTTCATTCCGTTAGGTCGGCCAGTCCTTATGGAATGGCGATTCATCGTTCTTCATTCGACTTGGCGCCGAGCAGTCTCACGACTACGGTGTCGTCGTGGTCGTGAATGGCGCATAAAGGTAGTGAGGCAGGTGTACCGTATCGATGAACAGCACCCCGTCGTACTCATCGCGTGGCACCAGGCGCTCTTCCGTTGTTCCCCAGGAGAGAGCCGACAGGGGATGCCATATCCACTCGTTTCCTACTTCGCGTTTCGCCATTGAGAAGTCGAGGAAGGAATAGCGCCACGGCGCGCGGTGCAAAATCGACTCGAGTGATCCTGAGCGCGTAGGCGCGATCGGGTAGGCGCGCCTGTCATTCCATGCCGCAGCCCCTTGGTACATGAACAATCCCACTGTGTAGAGTTCCGCACGACGATGTGCTGCGATGAAAGCCCCCATCGAATGGGGTGCGTTCCGTGTCGTGTCGGACTGTGAGCGAGTGCTCCCATCATAGCGAATGTGACCATTATGCGCCCAGACTATCACCTTCTTTCCCGCATATAGATCGTCGAGTAGGAAATCGAGATTGGCTGCCATGGCCGAATCACGCAGGTACGCGCCGACTTGTGCGCCCACCTTATCGCGACGCGCGTCCACCGCCAACGAGAGAGCCGTTTGGCGTGCAACGTCTACCATCGCCGGGTCGTCGTGATTGGCCGCGCGAATGGCGACGCGGTTTGTGGCGAAAAATCTTGCAAGCGAGTCGTAGAATGCGACGAATCTCGTCGTGTTCGGTGACGAGGTACTCTTGCTGGCCAGGAATTCAGCGTCCATATTATGAACGGCTCGCGCATAGGTTGAATCGACGCCTGATAGGAGGTGCCGGAAAAACTCTGGGCGGCTGTAAGCCATCGTAGCAGCGCTGGTCTGTTGGTCGACTCCAGCAAGGATTAGCGGTCGCTTGGTACGTTCTGTTTCCCTGAGATACTCGAACAAGGGCAACACCTCGCTTACGTGCCACGTCCCATAGACGCACGAACGCATCAGTCGAACCGCACTGAGCGTCGCGACTTCGCGCTGCGCGCGGTAGCACTCGTACAACGAGCTTTCGAATGCGATCACGTCGTACCCTAGCTCCTCGTGCAGATAGCGTATCATGCGCACCTTGGCCATGCTGAACTCGGCGACGCCGTGACCGCTCTCTCCGAGTTGCACGACGCGCTTTTGTGTCAGCAGAGGGGCCAGGAAGCGAAGATCGGAGAAATCCGATGCCAGTAGCGACCGGATTGGTCGCGCATGCGATGCAACCCACGCTGAGTACTCCGCCTTCTCGCGCACCGGCACGCTATCGGGCCGGAGCGCCAACTCATCGTCGGTTAGCAGCCGCGTCGAATCTTCCGGCGGACGTGGTGTGGGGACAAATGCGAAATCGTCTGCGATTCTACCTCCCCCTACGACGCTGAGGGCAAGCGAATCGAACCAGACTGTTCCATCGCCAGCATGGCGAACGCCGAACGTAATCCGCCGCGCGGCCGAGTCGATCGGTACTTCGATGTCGAATCGCGCCCATGGCGTCGTATTGGGTGGCCCTCCCCACGGCATCTGCGCGTTGGCTCGTGACTTTGTCTCATCAATTCCGGTCACAAACATCCACAGCTGTGCGATACCGGTGCGGACGTTTTCAGTTCGCACTAGCCCCGAGAGCCGCACCCGCGATGCGCCGGCAGGAACCGCGATGACTTGCCCAACAAGCGCTTGGCGCTTCGTCGCCGTCGAATAGGCGGCCGTATCGGTCCATCGGGTTCGAAGCGCGAAATGTCCCTCACGAGCGACGCTCGAGTCAAGCGTGATCTCATAACCCTTGGACTGCACGTGCCAGCCAGCTGGCTGTTGCATGTAGTTGACGGCTTCGAATCCCAGATTGGTCGGGAGCTGGGCGGACAAGGAGCCGGCGAAAAGTACCGAGGCCAGGGCAGCCGCCAGAGCGGAGCCATGAAAGGGCTTCGTGACGAGATCTTGGCACGCGAAACTACGCACGACACGCAGTCCATGAGTCGCCCGAGCCTGACTTCGAGGGCGACGTGCATCGGTAAGATTGCCTGCTTTGGCACAATCGCTCGGACAGAAACCCGCCGCCGCTAGCGGCATTGACGGTAGCGCTAGGCGCCGCACCCGTGCGGCCCGCTCCACAGGGAATACCTCCTTCTGATGGAATGGTGATCTATGTACCACTTCTTGCTCACATCGATGTTTGCTACTTGCAGAAATATCGGGTACTTTCTCACTCGCAGTTGTCATTTGGATGCTCAGCTCCTTAGGATCGACATAAGTGCTGCAAACCATCGCTGCCCCGACGAGTGCAAGCGACTACACCGTCAGCCTAATGTTGAGATGCGGCTCCCCGCCTGCACAAGCATGTGGGTCACGGTAGTTAATTGCAAGGTTAGAGAGCGGAAAGCTCCGTCCAAACGCTGACTAAACCACCGCTGTCGTAGAGTTCAATGATATGGCTGGTTGGCGAACTGAGCCCGCGTGACGGAAACTGCACATGCGGCTTGTCTGGAAAGTTCGGCCAGTTGCCTCCCCAGGTCAGTTCGCGCCGAGCTGCAGAGGCGCCGAGGGCGCTCCAGAATTCTGGCGGTGCTTTCCACAACCGCGAACGCGAGACCACGTCGACTGCGAGCCCATAGAAGTGCCATGAGTTCTTCCCCTCTGCGCTGTTGGTCACTATGCCCCGTCCATCGTCATAGTCCCGACCAAAGCCGTAAAGAAAGCGCTGGCGATCGTCGCTCCTCATTGACTCCACGATCAGGGGGTCGTGACCTTCCCGCAGCATGTCTCCAAGTATTGCAAGCACTTGCACACGGAAACGAGGTGCAAGGCCGTCGAGCGAGTACTGCGTTGAAACTGTGGGAGGGACGGTGCCAAACAAGCTCATTGATACCTCTTGCCGCAAGAAGGACATGTTTGCTCGGGTTCGCACAGTAATATGAGCGTCTCCCTGGCTACCAAGCGAGAGACTCAGTTCGCGCCAGCGTCTGCCAGTAGCGTACTGCAGTTCTTGCAGGCCGTCGGTCAGGTTCGCCGGCTGGTGGACGAAAACCCATCGGTGACGTCCTTCATGAAATGCAGAAGACCCGATAGCCCAGATAGCGGAGACGCCCTGTCGCACTGGGTTCCGCTACACAGCGTTTCGCCCTTCCTCTTGTGCGCTGCGGTAGGAGCAGAGGATCCGCTATTCTTCCAGCACGGGGGCATTTGGTGGGGCCAGATAAGAATTGCGATACTGCGCGCCTTGATTTACCGGCGGCCGGTACGCGGCGTCAGTACCATTACGCAACAGCTCGCGCGTAACCTATTCCTGGCTCCTAATCGGTCCTTGTCCCGCAAGATCTGCGAAGCACTCCTCGCCAGACGTCTCGAGACGATGCTTACGAAGGCGCGCATTCTCGAACTCTACTTTAATGTGGTTGAATGGGGTGACCAGCTGTGGGGTATCGAGGCTGCTTCACGTACGTACTGTGGATGTGCGCCATCGGAACTAGACTCGTTCCAGTCCATCGTGCTGGTCAGCTTGCTACCAGCACCAAGGGCGCCACTCATAGGCCGCAATGCTCAGCGCGCCCTCGCAACCCAACGCAGACTAGCCCCGTTTCTCTACTCCGTCGGACTGCTGAGCCTCGTGGAGGAACGCGATATGCAGCTTCGGATTTGCGACTTAGCCAAGGAACTGGAGCGGGGCTTGACACTGACCTCTGTCCTGAGTCATGAGCGACACGCTACGGCTGCAGCGCGCCACGCTGGGACGCCGACCGTGGAGGCCCTACTCGCCAACCAGTGCGGCTGGCTACATCGCCTCCGTTTCGAGGGTTATTTGGCGCGAGCCCGAACGGGCCTAGACCCTGGAGTGCGGCCCTTGTGGTGGGCGCACATGGATGCGGCGAGTGCGAAGGGCGAGGGATTGTGACCCCACGCGACGCCGATTGCCGTCTACATGCTGTCGCTGCGGTGAGACAATCGGGCCCCGCAGACTGTGGTCTAGTCGCACTTGAGATGGTGCTGGAGTACCACGGAGGCGTGGACGTGCGGTCCGCCTTACGTCGGATCCTCGGATATTCACAGGCCGGCACCACCGTTCATGCGATCGTCGGCGCTGCCCGCACGTGCGGTTTCGACGCGGATGCGTTTAGCGTGACCGTGTCCGAGCTATCTGATGTTCCCCTGCCGGCAATTCTACATTGGCGTCGCAGCCATTATGTCGTACTTGAAGGTTCCCGAGGCGACCGGTATTGCGTTGTCGATCCAGCGCGTGGTCGACGCTTGATCGACCCTAAGGAGATGCAGCGGTATTTTAGCGGAATAGCAATCGGAATTGAGCCTATTACTACCCCGCGCGATGCAAGTTCGCGCTCGAGGGTAGTTGGAGGCGCCTTGCGGCAAGTGACCAAAGCGCGCGACTGGGTAGCGCTTGGTGTTCTCATGAGTCTCGGCATCATCACTTTTGTCCTATTCGCGGGCGCTGCTGGATCGTTGGCAGAATCGGTGTTTACGGGACGTGCCAACGTTACATCGGCGTTCTATGTTCTTGTCTGTGCGGTATTGCTCTGGCGAATAGCAAAGGGCTTGACGCGACTCGACCAGCAAGCGGTGAATCGGATCGGCAGCGGGATCTCGACGCAGTTTGTGAATGGGCTGCAGCAAGCGGAGCAGGGGTTCCTTGTATCTCGAACGGAGCGATACCTTGAGTATACGGGTAGCGAGGCCGACCCATTGTTCAACGTTGAATTTCCCCACCCCGTCCGCGTCGGTTACGCCACGGCCATTCCAGTCATGATCCTTGTCGTCGCGCAGCGCTCCATCCGGACCGCCGGTGTGCTACTACTTGGTAGTGCGCTATTGGCGGGCTGGGACGCGCTGCCGTGGCGACTTCGAATACAGAAGGATCGAACTCATCTGTATAGCGCGCGCGAACTATTGAGAGCTATTCTGCATCGTCCGCAGGACTTGCTTGCTGCGGGCCTGTTCGGGGAGGCATTGCGCCGGTTCCTGCGCGAGCGCGAGTACGCGTCAGCGGCAGATGAAGTCGGACCCGCCGCTCTCGTGCTTCCGTTCGGCGTGGAGCTTGGGGTAGTTCTCACACTGGTGCTCGCGACGGTGGCCGTCGAGTTGGGCCGGCAGCGGCTTTCAATCAGTGGTGCGGTGGAGACACAGCTACTCTCCATCGCGGTATTGCTGGTATCGTCGAGTACTCGTCTCGAGCTGCTCCGTTTGCGTGCATGGCGGCGGTGCGTTGAGCGGGTGACGGACCTGGGCCGCGAACGCTCTGCCGACGTACTGGAGGATCATGAGATTCTATCATCCGTGATCGCGCCCGTCCCGTTGCTCGAGTGCCAGGCGCTTTCGTACGGCGATATGGATAACGCGCAGCGCTGGCTTCATAGCGTTTCTTTCGCCATCGAACCGGGTGAGTCTCTGGCCCTAATAGGCGCATCTGGATCTGGAAAGACCCTCATGAGTGAATTGTTGCTCGGACTGAGACGTGCTTCTTGCGGATTTGTGAGAGTGTCTGGCGAAACCATCCGACTGCTTCCAGAATCGCGGCGGCGATCAATGATTGCCGGCGCGCTTGAGGATGCGATGCCGATGGATGGATCACTCGGCGACTTCTTTCGTACTGGAAGTAGTCTGAGCGACCAAGGCATCTGGAGTGCGTGCGGCGTCGTTGGGCTCGACAAGTGGCTCGGCTCCCTGCCGATGGGCCTGCAGACACCGCTCACTCGTGCGCTACCTGGGTTCGCCTCGCATCAGCGGAGGCTCGTCTGCATCGCGCGTCTGCTCATCGAGCCACCGCGCATCCTTGTAGTGGACGCCACATTGGATTCGCTTGATCAACCGCGCGCGCATAGGATCGCGGGTGCACTTGGATCACACGTTGACGCGGTTGTGCTTCTGACAGCCCGGCCGGAGATTGTTCCTGACAACTATCGTCGATTGTATATCATCGACGGACGACTGCGGTCCACGAGTGACTCCCGGGCCTAGCGGTACACCTGTCTACTAGGCGATGCAACCAGCTGGCCGTTCGCGGAATCGGCGTGATTGCGGCTTGAGGGGCTGCCTGGTAAAGGTGGGCGATAGTCTGCCGTCGCCGCGATGGGTAGTAGATCGGTAGTAGATCGCCTGACGTTAGCCGTCTTCCCTTGCGAACACTAGTAGCGTGGAATCGCCTTTGGCATCCGCGGCACTGCTGGAGGTGGTTCCACACGGATGATAGAGAATTCTCTGCCGTGTGTTGTACCGCCTAAGGGAAGCGTCTATGTTGGGGCCGTCCAATTCCCGGAGCTACCCATAGCGGTCGTATCGAAGCCCGGTCGCGCACCAAGGGAACCAAAAGCCCCCCGAGGTCCGCAGGTCTGGGCTCAAGCTCGAGCTCATGACTGCGCGGACCGTCCTCACGGACGTCGAGCGGAGTGAGTGGGGCACGCGCGCTCCCACCATCGCGCCGACCTGGCATCGCCACCGGGAGTACATCAGTCCGGCGCTGCAGTATCCGGTCGCGGTCCGGCGCCTCCTCTCGACCACCAACGCGATCGAGAGCCTCCACATGCAGCTCCGAAAGATCATCAAGACCCGCGGGCATTTTCCCACGGATGACGCGGCCACGAAGTTGCTCTATCTCGCGCTCCGCAACATCATGGCGAAGTCGCAACGCGCGTCCCGGGAATGGAATGTGGCCCTCCCCATCTGGGATCCTGTTTGGGTGACCGATTACCCGTGCGGTCGAGTAACTCACGCACACAGCCTCACACACAGAAATTCTGCCAGGTCCTGGCAAAGAGACGGTACGGTAGATCCCGACACTCGTTCGCTTCGCTCACTCCTGCGGGATGACAGGTCCGGCGAGTGCTCCGCTCATCCTGCGGGACGACAGGTCTGGTGAGTGCTCCGCTCACTCCTGCGGGATGACAGGTCTGGCGAGTGCTCCGGTCACTCCTGCGGGATGACAGGTCTGGCGAGTGCTCCGGTCACTCCCGCGGGATGACAGGTCTGGCGAGTGCTTCGCTCACTCCTGCGGGATGACAGACCGGCGCGTCGTATCACTCCCGACCGCCGCGATGTTATCGCCGCGCTCGCGCTCGATGAACTTGCGATACGGATCGACACCGGCCTGCGTGGGCCGACGCGGCACGACCACCGCAATGGTCTGCTTGCCGCTGCGGATGCGATGCTGCTTCAGGTACAGGGTCTCTCCCAGGCCACCCGCATTCCCCGCGCGATTCGCGAACACGCCCACCTCCACGAGGTCATCCATCGGGATGAGCGTCTGCCGCCCGATGCTGTCCGCACGCGCCTTCCACGCATCGACGTGCATCGTGACACGCCACGCCCCCGCACCGTCCGGCTCCGCGCGCACGGAGTCGGTGCGCACGTTCCACAGCGTGATGTGCTCGAAGAGGTCGGACAGCAACGGCCGCAGCGAATCCGGCGTGATCGACTGCAGCTCCGTGTACAGCGCGCGCGATGTCGCCGGTGGTGCGTCCGGACCCGCGTACTTCTCACGGAAACGCCGGAGCGCGCCGTTTACCGCGGCAGCGCCGAGGCGCTCGCGCAGCGTGTACATCGCCACGGCGCCCTTGTTGTAGTGGACATAGGCTTGCCCTGTCACGTCGAGGAGCGGTGCCTCGCGATTCGTGAACACGGTTCTCCCGGTCAGGTACATGTTCATGTTGTAGTCGTAGAACTCGCGCGCCATGTTCACGCCGTACTCCTTCTCCAGCACCATCATCGCGCTGTATTGCGCAAGCGTCTCGGAGACCATTCCCGCTCCCGCGACGGCGGCCGGGATCACCTGCCCTCCCCACCACTGGTGCGCGATCTCGTGCGCGATGACGAAGAACGGGCGATCCACTTCTCCCGAGTCGACGCGCGTGAGAAATGCGCCTCCTTCGGAGAAGATGATCGTGCCCGGATGCGCGCGCGCATTCACCGAGTGGAATCGCGGGAACTCCACGACGCGGAGATCGCGGAACTGATACGGTCCGAACTGCTCCGAGTAATATCCAAGCGACGCCTTCATGCTCCTGAGCATCCGGCCGGCGTTGATGTCGTGCGCTGGATGATGGAAGAGTCGGACCGGAACTCCATTCCACGTGTCCTCTTTCACCGCGTACTTCGCGGAGAGGATGGTGCCGGAGAATCGGATCGGGACGTCGGTGCGATAGTGGAAGTAGCGCCGCCCGTTCTCGCGCCACTCGCGCACGAGTGAGCCTGGTGTGACCGCAATCTCCTCCGGGTCCGTCGCGATCACGGTCTCGACGTCCACGAGCTCGACGGTGCGGCCACCCGCCTCCCGCGTCTCCACATCTCCGGCACTCGGCCGCTGCACGCGCGGCGCAAGCCCGTGCTTCAGCCGGATCTTGGTGTCCACGATCTCGCGCCCGGCCTTGTAGCCGATCGTGGGGAGCCACGTGCCTTCGAAGTAGGTGCCGTTCGACGTCACCGCCGTGGGAGCGTCATCGTTGCGGAAACCGCGCGGACGAAACGCCACCTCGAAGTTCATTGCGAGCGAATCTCCCGGTGCGAGCGCACGCTCGAGCGCATAGACCCGGTACCGACGCACGCTGTCGTCGACCACGACCCGCGCCGCACGGTCGAAGCCCACCGTGCGCGTCTCGACCTCCGGGTTCAGGAGCACGTGGAGCGACCGTATCTGGTGTACGGTTCTGTTGACCAGCACAAATGCCCCGCGGATCTCGGCAGCGCTCTCCTGCGGGTGGAGCTCGACATGCAGCCGCGCGCCCGCGAGGCTCGGCTGCGGTGCGTTCTCGTAGCGCTTGTATCGTCGCTCGTACTCCGCGCGGCGCCCCGCGTCCTCACCCGGCGAGTCGTACGCATTGAGCACGTGCGTGTTGTAAAACACGAAGCCACCCAGCGACACTACCAGCGTCACGGCCAGTGCTGCGGCGCGCAACGCGGGGCCGCGAAGACGCTGGCGCGCAAGCGCCAAACGCCGGCTCGCGCCCCGCTCGCGTCCTCGTACCCAGAAGAGGCTCGCGAGCACCGCGAGCAGGAACGCCCACGCCGCCCAGTACAGCTTGAACCAGACGATCCCGGCGAGGAACGGCGCCAGGCCGGTCAGGTCCGACCACACCCACCCCGGATCCGAGCCGTAAATCAGCATCCGGTCCTGGAGACCGATCAGCCCGGAGACCATTGTCGACGCGAAGTACAGGACGACCACGAGGTGGCCGACATACTTGTTGTTCACGATCACGTGCACCGCCATTGCGAGCGCGGCGAGGAGCACGTAGTCCACGAGCTTGACCCCGAAGAGGAGCTCGAGGTATACCAGCGGCTCGTAGCGGTAATAGCCGCGGAGTGTCTGCAGCAGTATGCCCGCGCCCATGAGCACCAACTGGAGCACGACGAGCATTGCGACCAGCGCGAGGAAGCGGCCGAGGAGTGCCACGCTGTTGGGCACGGGCGCGACGTCTGCGATGTCCCCCATGCCGACCTCGCGCTCGCGCCACACGAGCTCTCCGGCGAAGATGGCGATGAGCACGGCCATCACCGGCGCAAGCGCAGTGCTCAGCACAGTGCCGGCAATGAGATGCGTAACCGGCCAGGCGGACGTGCCGAATACCTGCGCGCCCACATCCCAGCCGAAGGCGAAGACGAAGATGAGCGCGCCGGCAAGGATCACGAGGAACGCGCGCGTTGCTGCGATCTCGCGCCAGGCGCGCGCAGCGACGGCCAGCGTCTGCCGCGCACGCGCAGCAAGCGAGAATGAACGCTCGGCGACGCCTGCGTGCGATGTGATGATCGGCTCGATACGCGCTGGCGCGGTGTCGACCACCGCGCGGCGCCACCATTTGCGCCGCGCGACAGTCGGCTGCACGAAGCGGAACCGCGCGACGAGCACCGCGAGCACGCCGCACGCAACGGCGAGCCAGAGCGCACGGTTCCACAGCATGAGCGCCGGCCAGCCGATCAGCAGCTCGTTCCGCTCCACCGGAGTCCAGAAGCGTGTCAGCTCGGCGATCGTGGCGCCACCGAACGGGTCGGCGAGCGCCGCGAGCGTGCGGTTGGAGAATCCGTCGGTGAGGTCCTTGGCGAGAGTGGCGAGGACATACAACACGATCCCGCCCACGTAGGTCGCGAGCGCACGCCGCGCCAGCGCGGCAGCGGTGAACATGCAGACGCCGATCAGCACGAGGTTGGGGAGGAGCATCAGGGCATACGCCTGTACGTACGCGGCGATCTGCACGGGGCCGAACTTCCCCTGTTCCATGTACGGCATCACGGACGCCAGCAGCAGGCCGAGCGGAACGCCGAGCAGCAGGACGGCATTCACCGCGGCGGCGCCAAGGAATCGTCCGACGATGTAGTCCGACTCACGAACCGGCGATGTATAGAAGAGGGCGTACATCCGTGACTGCACGTCGCGCGCGGCCGCGTCGCCGAACAGGCCGGCGCTCACGAGCATGCCGATGCCGCCAAGGACGCCCGACACGTTCATCACCATCAAAGGCGCATTCATGTATTGGCGACTGCCGTTGATGGCGTGCATCATCAGGAACGGGACGCCGAACAGCACCGCGGCGTAGATCCACGTGGACGGTTGGCGCAGCCGGTACCCGACCTCGAAACGGAACACTTCGCTGAGCGTCATCATGCGTCCCGCGCGGCGCGCGCCCCGTGATGGCCGGCCATCACGCTGAAGTAGACGTCCTCCAGGTCCGCCTCGACCGGCTCGAACTCCGGCCCCGGTCGCGTCTCGGCGTACACGTGCACCAGTGTGCGGCCGGCCTGGAGCTTCGTGCAGATCAGGCGATAGTTGCGCTCGATCTGTGGCAGCTCCTGCTTCGCGACGATGCGTTTCCACACGTGGCCTTGCAGCGCGGCCATCGCGACTTGCGGCTCAGCCTCGAGGAGGATTTCGCCGCGGTCGATGATTGCCATGCGCGGGCACAGGTCCGCGACGTCCTCAACGATGTGCGTGGAGAGGATGACGACGCTGTTCTCGCCGATCTCGCTGAGCAGGTTCAGGAAGCGCACACGCTCGGCGGGATCGAGACCGGCGGTGGGCTCGTCGACGATGATGAGTGATGGGTCGCCAAGGAGCGCGACGGCGATGCCGAAGCGCTGGCGCATGCCACCGGAGTAGCCGCCCAACCGCTGCTTCCGCACGTCCCACAGGTTGGTTTGCCGCAGCAGCCCTTCCACGACGCGTTGCCGCGCCGCGCGCTGCGTGAACCCTTCGAGGATGGCAAAATGGTCGAGGAGTCGCTCCGCGCTGACGGACGGGTAGACGCCGAACTCCTGCGGGAGGTAGCCGAGGGTGCGGCGCACACGGTCCTTCTGGCGCAGGACATCGATGTCGCCAAGCATGATGGAGCCCGTGTCGGGCTCCTGCAGCGTGGCGATCGTGCGCATGAGGCTCGATTTCCCCGCGCCGTTCGGGCCCAGGAGCCCGAACATGCCGCTCGGGATGGTCAGCGTGACATCGTGCAGGGCGCGCACCCCGTTGGGGTACGTCTTCGCGAGGTGCTCGATCCGGAGTTCCATGGCGCAGTGACCGGCAGGGGTGGTGTTGCAGTGTATGTGCAACACTACATCATACGGGCGCACCGGACGAGCGGTTTCAGTGCAGTGGCGCGTTCAGGCGCGCCGTCGCTCGCGGTGTCGGGAAACCGCGGCCCAGAGCGCGAGCCCGCCGGCACCGGTCCAGAGCACGGTGGCGGTGCGCCAGTCGGCGAGGTCCGGCACGCTCCACCAGATGATGACGCTCTTTCCGGTCGTCAATGTGACCGGGTCGCTGAGCAATTCGATGCGCCCCGTGAGCAGCGCGTCGAGTCCGTAGCGGCTTTCCACCAGCAGCCGCAGCAGGCGGCCCGGTGCCCAGTCAAGCGCACCGGTGGCCTCACTGGCGATGGACGCGAGCGTGTAGGCCAGCACGGCGCCGATCACCCAGCGGAGCGGACGGCGGACTCCCAGCACGAGGGCGCTGCCGAGCAGGTACGGAGCGGTGGCTGCGGTGAAGGGAAGGGCCCAGATCATCAGACCGGGGGCCCAGCTCACGGTCCGCAGCGCACCCGGGTCGACAGGGCTGCCTCCAGCAGGCTGGGAGCCGAGGACGAGCAGCGCCTCCGGGGGGAGCGCGCGCCCGCCGGAAGCGGCGGTGACAGCCAGCAGCCAGAGCGCGAAGAGCGCCACTGCGACCATCAGCCACACCCACCCCGCGAGCACCTTGGCTAAGGCGTGCCGGCGGCGGTCCAGGGGGAGCGTCCAGAGGAAGGCCGGTCCGAAGTACTGATCACGGGCCCATACGGCGATGGGCAGCAGCGCACCCAGAAGACCGGGGAGCTGAGTGGGCCAGGCATTGAGGGTGAGGTCCGCACCCCGGCTCAGGACCTGGCTCACGGCGAAGAGCGTGACCAGTGCGACGAGCGCGGTCGCCATCAGCGCCGCGCCACGCAGTGCGAGTCCCGTTACGCGGACCTGTTCCAGCAGCACCGCCCGCATGCGCGGAAGCTTCGGGCGCGCCCCTCGCACTCGTAGGCCGGTGGCCTGGAAGGTGGGTTCCGTCATCACGACGGGTCCTCGGGAAGGAAGGCGAGCGCAGCGTCCTCGAGCGCCATGGTGCTCACCTTGCGCACGCTGGCGCCGGCCGCAATCAGACGCCGGCTCACCTCCTGCTCCTCACCCACGAACGTGCATCGGAGATCGCGCCCCGCGCTGGAGCGCCGCAACCCGGTTGCCTGAAGCTCCCGAGGCGCCTCCCACCCGGCAGGCACTTCCAAGTGGTAACTCCGCACCGTGCGCTGCAGCTCCTCGCGCGACATCTGCGCCACCAGGCATCCGTCCCGCAGCACGCCGACGTGGTCCGCGAGGCTTTCCAGCTCGTGGATGTGATGCGTCGAGATTAGCACGGTGGTCGGCGCATCGGCCAGATGCTCCGCCAGCAGCGCCAGTGCGCGCCTCCGGACCACCGGGTCGAGGCCATCCGTCGGCTCGTCGAGCAGAAGGAGCGGTGGGCGGTACCCGAGCGCCAGCACGAGCTGGAGGCGTCGCGTCTCACCTTTCGACAGCCCTCCGACCCGCCGCTCGAGGTGGACACCGAGGGCGCGAGCGAGGTGGTCGGCGTAGGCATGATCCCAGTCCGGATAGAAGGCGGACACGTGCCGGAGCAGGCGGGCGCACGTCATCGAGCGGTACGGCGCATCCTGGCGCTCGGGCACGTAGCCCACCTGCGCCCGCACCTCGGGCCCTTGGCGCGCGGTATCCAGCCCGAAGACTGCCGCGGTTCCGGCATTCGGGCGCTCCAGGTTCATGAGGAGCTTGAACAAGGTGCTCTTGCCGGCGCCGTTGACCCCGACGAGGACGTACACCGCTCCGTTGGGCACGCGCAGCTCCACCTGATCGAGGGCAACCTTGCTGCCGTATTGCCTGGACAGCCCGTGGGTGGCCACCGCGTACAGGTGGGTATGGATCACGAGGCTCTTCCCTCTTTCTCCTCCTCCACTTCGGCCGCCACTTCGCGGATCATCGAGATCAGCTCCTGGACCGCGAGTCCGCTGCGCCGCGCCTCGACCACCGCGCGCTCGGCCACGCCGCGGACGAGGGCGCGCCGTTCGCGGCGGTGCGGGTGAATGGTGGTTGCCACAAAGGTCCCCTGTCCCCGCTTGACGTAGATCGCGCCCTCGGCCTCCAGCTCCTGGTAGGCTTGAGACACAGTGCGCGGATTCACCACCAGCTCGCCGGCGAGGTCACGGACCGATGGCAGGGGGTCGCCGGCCCGGAGCGTGCCGACGAGGAGCGCGCGGCGCACCTGATCGACGATCTGGAGGTACAGGGGACGCTCGTCTCGAGGGTCCAGGGTGACAAGCATCAAATGCGCGGTGTTGCAGTGTCTGTACTACGCTATGACGTCTCGCTGCGAGGCGCAAGCGGTGGGTGGCGCCAGGGCCGCAGCTGAATGTGGTGTTGGAGCGACCAGCATGAGGGCCGAATCGATGCAGTGGGTTGTGTTCGTGCGGCACGCGGCCGTTACCGGGCAGGATGCGAAGCAGCGCTCGTGATCGAGGGGCAACATCAGGCGCGCATGCTGGCGATTCCTGCTGCAGTTCCAGGTCGGTCGTGTGATCCGTAAGTCTGCCAGAATGCATCATTTCCTGCGGACTCCGCAGGGATTTCACGGTGGGTCGTGTTGTTATCCTGCGAATAACGCCGTAATTATCAACTTTCGCTATGCAGGAGAATCGGCGTTAGGCCTCAATCAACCTAGGAGGACGTTTGTGTCCAGACCAGATATTCCGCAGTTGAGAACGTGGCCGCGCAATTTGAGCACCGCCAAAGGAGGGGGGCTCTCGACCTCTCAATATGGCGGTTTGTCAACGTCACAGTACGGTGGTATGTCCACATCGCAATACGGCGGCATGTCGACGTCCGAATACGGTGGCATGTCCACGTCACAGTATGGAGGACTGTCCACTTCGCAGTATGGCGGATTGTCTAAATCCCAATACGGCGGTCTGTCGCGAGCGCAATATGGCGGTCTGTCGCGATCACAATACGGCGGGCTTTCGAAATCCGCCAGCGGCGGAATGTCAACTTCTGCGTTGAATGTCTATCGAAGCAACATTCCTCCTTGGCCAGTGTTCCTTCGAGAGCTGGAAGCGCGGGGCTATCAAACTGAAGCCGCTTTGGTCCGCGAATACCTTCCGGAGCTCCTTTGGCCTGAAAACTTCTTCTAGTCTTATGGCGCTAGTTCGCTGCTCCCCACGGTGGTTTCTCTGACCCTCCATCAGCGTGCCATATTCGCCGACCTTGAACCGTTGGCTGCCTACCGCCAGAGGCCTAACGATACGCTGCACCAGTCAGGGCGCTGCGGAAGCGCGCTGCGCGCGCTATTTATTGATGCCCTGCAGGTGAGCTGGAGCGTTAGTCAGTCATCCGGATCTGAACCACGAGCATTTTGACGTGGGTGGGACGGGGCCGTGTGGCAGTCGCATCGGCCCACCGGCGCAAAGCGCGACGAGCCGTGTGTGGCGGGCATCTCTTGCCCGGCCGCCCATGGTCATCTCGCCCAAGTCGTTCGGTGGTGCGCCACGCGCCTGCGCCCGGTACTGCCTGCACCGCGGCTGAGGCACGTAAACGGGTTGCACCGCGCCATACGGGAGCAGCCTGTCACGGCGGGGCTGCCTAACGACCGTTGCTGCAGACGGGTTCGCCCGTCATCTGGCTCGCGCGCGATCCGCTGTCGCGCAAGGGCGAGTGATTCTCCATATTGGGTCCCGCAGCAGAACTGGCGCGTTGATATGACTGGGCTGGTGTCAAGTGTCTAGTGTTTGCACATCCTTGTCGTGCGTGATCGTGGACCAACGTGGGCCCGAGGCAGCATCGACGGTTGATCCTGCTGATATACGCCGATTACTCC
>JAQBPY010000199.1 GCA_028287285.1 Gemmatimonadota bacterium | reverse complement strand
GCCTCCTGAAGGGCCGGGGAAGACCACCCCGTCGATAGGCCGCCCGTGGACGTCAAGCGATTGACTCCGAGCGCAGCGGTCCTAATCGCCCGTGCGGCTTGACTACTTCCCTAGTGGTTTCCACTGGGAAATACCAGGCAACACTGCAAGCAGAGCTAGTACGATCTTATGAAGGGATTCACACCTCCGCGATCTACCAAATCATTCCGTCGTCTTTCCAAGAGACGTGACATAGCACAAATCGCTGGCGACTAGAGCGTAGGGGCCACACTCGTTCCCATTCCGAACACGATCGTTAAGCCCTACAGCGCCGATGGTACTCCGTTCGCGAGAACGCGGGAGAGTAGGCCGTCGCCGGCACCTATCAGAAATGCCCCATGCAGTTTCACTGCATGGGGCATTTCGTTTGTCGCGGGACCGAACCTTGCCCTTCTGCTCGCCATGGAACTCCCACGCACCTCTCTCCTGACCACCGCCGCCGCCGCCGCCGCGGCCATCGTCCTCCGGAAACACGACGCAGACGCACGACAGGCCGCTGAACGCATGGCTGCCGCCGCCCTCGAGGCACTCCTCAACGCCATCGACGCCAACGACGCAGACACCGGCGCACACGTGCGCCGCGTCGCGACGTACTCGCTCATCATCGCCGACGAAGCCGGCCTCTCCATCCCGGAGCAGGCATCGGTCGAGCGCATTGCACTCTTTCACGACATCGGAAAGATCCACGAAGCACTCTTCGACATCATTCACGACGACAAAGTCCTCTCACCGGACGACCGCCGCGCCATTGCAACGCACCCGGCCCGTGGCGCAGAGGTACTCGCCCCGCTCGATGGCTTCTATCCGGAGCTTGCCCAGGGTGTACTCTCACACCATGAGCACTGGAACGGCACCGGCTACCCCCAGCGGCTCAAGGGGCGACGCATTCCCATTGCCGCGCGCATCGTCTCCATCGCCGATTCCTTCGACGCCATCACGCACCATCGCCGCTATCGTGCCGGCCGCCCCGTCGAAGCCGCACGCGACATCATCCTGGCCGGACGCGCGACTCAGTTCGATCCTGAGCTCGTCGATCTCTTTACCTTTCCGCCCGTCTTCGCCCGTATCGCCGCCGCCGAGCGCCAAGTCGCCAAGTGGCAGACTCCCATTCACCAGCGTCGCGAAGGACGGGACGAACAGAACGTGCCCGAGATCAGCTTCCGCTGGCGTCCTGGGCGGCGCGGATCGCGCGGGCGGCCTGCATCGGATCAGCCGAGGAAAAAAGAGCGCTGATCACGGCAACGCCAATGGCTGGAGTGGCCATGACCGAGGCAACGTTCGCAGCGGTTACTCCGCCAACAGCAATTGCGGGCGCTGCACACATCTGGCACAACGTCGAAAAACGCGCGAGTCCCATCGCCCCAGTGGAATTCTCGCGCCCACCGCTGCCGAACACGGGGCCGATGGCCACATAGTCCGCGCCCACGGTGCGGCTGACGTCGACGTCACCGCCCACGGAAGCTCCGATGATGAAACCGGCCGGCGCCGCGCGCCGCGCCGCTGCAGGAACAAGGTCATCGATGCTCAGGTGCACACCATGCGCACCTGACGCCATTGCCACATCCATCCTGCTGTTCACGACGACAGGAACACCCGGCAGTGACGCAAGCAACGAACGCGCAATGTCGACGAGCATTCGCGGCGATTCATCCGGAAGCCGCAGCTGGATCATCGTCGCGCCGCCGAGCACCGCCTGCTGCGCGCGGCTCGTCAGCCCATCAATGCCGTCGCGGAATGAATCCGTGATCGCAACCAGCCGAAGCAACGCCGGATTCAACGTCACCGCGCCGCGCTAACGCGTCGCTGCCGTGTCGTGACGCACGGCCGCCACGGAGTCACGCTCCCGCCTGGCCTTACGCACCGCCACGGCATGTTCGGCAATGGTTGTGGTGAACTCATGATGTCCGTCGGCGCGCGCCACGAAATAGCGGTAGGGAACGTTCGCCGGCGTGAGCGCAGCCACGATGGAAGGCTTTCCGGGCGATGCGATGGGACCCGGTGGCAGACCCTTGTACTTGTAGGTGTTGTACGGAGAATCGATCTCGAGATCCTTGTAGAACACGCGCGCCACGTGATGACCAATGGCGTACTGCACGGTAGGATCCGCCTGCAGCAGCATTCCCGACTTGAGCCGGTTCATGTAGACCGCCGCAATCACCGGACGCTCCTCCGGCAACCGCGCTTCCTTCTCCACGATGGCGGCGAGGGACATGATGTCGTTGCGGCTCATCGCGCGCTCCTGGAGCAGTTGGTCCCACTCGGGCCTCCACACATCCTGGAATCGCGCGACCATCAACTTTACCGCATCGCGTGCCGTCGTCCCGTCCGGAAAGACGTATGTATCAGGAAAGAGGTAGCCCTCGAGCGTCTTCGTCGGGATGTCGAGCGCGTGAAGCAATGCAGTATCCCGAACAGCCGCCTGCACCGAATCCTCGGGTACCTTGAGGACTCGTGAAAGCTGCGGCACGATCTGCTCGAGCGACCAACCCTCGGGAATGGTGATGCCGACTTCGACACTCTTGCCGCCACGAAGCACGTCGAGCACTTCACCCCACGACATGCTCGGTTGCAGCATATAGGTGCCGGCGCGAATGCTCCGGTCACGCTTTCGCAGCAGCGCGTACAGCCGAAACGCCGTGGTATTGCCGATCACATGCGACGTCTGCAAAGACTCCGCCGCGACCCGAAGGTTCGCGCCGCGTGGAATCACGACGCGCACCGTTTTTGTGTTGACGTCGCGGCAGGCTGCAAAGGTCGCGAGCAGCGTGACAAGGCCCGCCGATCGAAAAAACAGGTCCTTCACGAAGCCTGCCCTCGATCGAAGCGACGGGCTCAGCACGGCACAGGTCTTACGGAGCATCGGGAGCCGGCTCGACTGTGGGAAGCTCGCTCATGCGCATCGCCTGCTGCAGCAACACCGTTGCGGCGAGGGAATCAACGTCTCCCTTACGGCCGCGGGTGCTTCCCCCCATCTCACGCACGGCGCGCAAGGCAGCCGCCGTGGTGAAGCGCTCATCCATCAGCGACACGGGCAAACCCGTGCGCCGAGCCAGCTCGGCGGCAACGCGCCGGCACTCGAATGATCGCGGAGTATCATCGCCTTCGCCATCGAGCGGCAGTCCCATGACGATGCCGAGTGCTTCCAGTGCGGTCGCACGACGCATGAGCTCCGCAACCGGAGCCCGCTTTCCGATGCGGCGCTCGATGACACCGGCAGGCGACGCGATGGTTCCCGATGGATCGCTGATCGCGAGACCGATGCGACGCTCGCCCCAGTCGATGGCCATCCAGCGCGCGCGCGCCGAGGGCATCATGCCGACGCTGCTCACCCCTCGCGCATCTGCACGAAGAATTCCTTGTTGTTCTTCGAGCGCGACATCTGCTTGAGCAGGAATTCGATGGCCTCGGGCTCCGGCATGTCCGCAAGGAACTGGCGCAGGAGCGTTACGCGATTCTGTTCCTCCGGCGTAAAGAGCAGCTCTTCCTTGCGCGTTCCCGACCGGTTGATGTCGATGGCCGGATAGATACGCCGCTCGGCGATCTCGCGCGCGAGCACGAGCTCCATGTTGCCGGTGCCCTTGAATTCCTCGAAGATCATCTCGTCGGCGCGCGATCCGGTTTCGATGAGCGCCGTGGCGATGATCGTGAGCGAGCCGCCGTCCGTGACGTTGCGCGCGGCGCCGAAGAACTTCTTGGGCTTCTCCATCGCCTTCGCGTCGAGTCCCCCGGACATGATCTTGCCGCCGCTCGGGATCACCGCGTTGTGCGCGCGCGCGAGACGCGTGATGGAGTCGAGCAGGATGACGACGTCCTTTCCCGATTCGACGAGGCGCTTCGCCTTCTCGATCACCATCTCGGCGACCTGTACATGCCGCGTCGCTTCTTCATCGAACGTCGAGCTGATGACTTCGCCCTTGATCTCGCGCTGCATGTCGGTGACTTCTTCCGGACGCTCGTCGATGAGCAGCACGATGAGCACGACGTCCGGATAGTTCTCGGCGATGGCGTTGGCGAGCTTCTGGAGGAGAATGGTCTTGCCCGCACGCGGCGGCGCGACGATGAGGCCGCGCTGCCCCTTGCCGATGGGCGCGATGAGGTCGACGACGCGCATGCTCAGATCGCCCGCAACGGTCTCCAGGCGAATACGTCCATCGGGATAGCGAGGCCGCAGGTTGTCGAACTGGATGCGCGTCTTGGCGGCATCAGGCTCGCCACCGTTTACCGACTCGACTTTCAGCAGGGCGAGGTAGCGTTCCCATTCCTTTGGGGGGCGCACCTGTCCACTCACCGTATCGCCGGTGCGCAGGTCGAAGCGCTTGATCTGGGACGGCGAGACGTAGATGTCGTCGGGGCTGTACAGGTAATTCCAGTCCTGGCTCCGGAGAAAGCCATACCCTTCGGGCAACACTTCCAGCACGCCTTCGCCGACGAGTACTTCGGCGCGGTCGAGCAGCTTCTGCTCGATGCGAAAGACGAGCGCCTGCCGATCGAGCGCGTCGTGCGACGTCAGCTCGAGGCTGTCGGCGAGGTCGTGCAACTCCGGCATCGATTGTCGCTTGAGCTCAGCGATGTTCACAGTACAGGCGAGCGCGGAGAGGGGCGGGAGGCGCGGCGATCGAGGTGCACGCAACGCGTGACTTGCGGAGCGATCGCCGAGCGGCAGAGGATCCACGCGCGCCGGGGAAAAAGGCGGCGGCGATTTGGCTGATCCCGTGCGGCATGTGGAAGCTAGGAGTGGCTGAGAGGAGGGTCAAGTGCGCGCCAAACCAGTCAGAACGAGATGTATCTGAGCGGATGTTTCTTCATGTCTCCGAAGAGCCGCGTCATCTCGAGCTGCGTCTCGCCGAGCGCGTTGGTCACGGCGCTATCGTGGAGCACACGGCCAGCAGTGCCGCGTGGCTCATCCAGCAGTACGCGTACGTTGGACAGCTCGTTGCGAATGTCGCTGACTTCTGCCAGAAGTGTGCTGTCCTTGCGAAGGCGTCCATAGGACGATGTTGGCGATGCGATGAGGATTCTCACCGAGTCGGCCCGTGCAAGCACGGCGGCCGAGCGAGCGGTAAGATCGCCGTGCATGAAGCGGCCCACCGAGCCTCCCGAGCTCATCCGTGCGGCTAAGCGCGAAAACTCCACGCGGGTCTGCGCGAGCGCGGCACCGCCCGGTCCAGCTGGCGTGTGCATGAATGCGCCGATCGTGCCCTCGGTAGCCGACAGCTGCGTCGCGACGTCCCTGACGTTTTTCATGATGGCGGGAAATTCCCGGGTCGCCACGCCAAAGCTGCCTGCCGCCCCTTCGACGTCGGACTGCGGGCGCGTATGAACCGTGTCGCCCGGCTGCAGGGGTCTCGCTGCGGCTGTGCCGGGACTCAGGTAAACGACCGGTGCTCCGATGAACGACCCGCCGGCGCGGATCTGGGCGATGGCATCGGCACGCATGGCCGCGCGATGGGCTTCGAGAACCTCCATTGTAATCTCGATTCGCGCGGAGGTGTCGGCCGACGGAGTGCGAAAGCGAATGTCAGTGATCTTGCCGATTTTCTGTCCGCTCAGCCACACTTCCGAGCCGGCCAGAACGCCCCGCGCCTGGCCCACGATTGCATAGAGGCGGAAGGTATTGCCATGCAGCGCGCCAAAGCCGGCGAATTCGAGGACGCCGATAGTGACGGCGGCAAGGATGAGGCACGCAATGAGGCCGCCGCGTACATCAGACCACGAGAGCTGGCGAGCCATAGGGGACGATTGCAGGGAAGGGGCGCGACGTCCTGGCCAGGTGAGCAAGGGCCGGACCATCGGCGCCAGAACGGCACCGCGCCCACCGGCGTCTGCCGAAGGGCGCGGTGTCACAAGCATGATGTACCAGTGCGCGCGGCGGGATTCGAACCCACGACCTCTTGCTCCGGAGGCAAGCGCTCTATCCAGCTGAGCTACGCACGCATGCGCTCAACGACACGCGAACCATATAGTTTAACCCTCGGCCAAGGCACGAACAAGGAAGCAGTCCGGAGTGTGACGATTTCACCACCCGTCCAAGTTGTTGAGGGTATATGAGCGATCACGCGGTCATCCAGGAAGTTCTGTCCGGCAATGTCGAGGCGTTTTCGCGCCTCGTCGACGGGCATTACGACCGGTCCGTGCGCATCGCGCTCCGCATCCTGGGCAATCGCGAGGATGCAGAAGAAGCGGTTCAGGACGCATTCCTGCGCGCCTTCCGCGCGCTCGACGGTTACGAAGACCGTGAGCGGTTCTCGGCCTGGCTCACCAGGATCCTCGTCAACCAGTGCCGGACGATGCTGGCACGCGCGCAGAAGCGCGAAGCGGTGTTCAGTGATCTCGACCTGAACGCCGCGGAGTCGCTGGTGGAGCGCGATGGAGACGAGGCATCGTGGCCCGACCTGGGCCGGGCGCTCGCCCAACTCTCGCCGGACCAGCGCGAGGCCGTTGTGCTTCGCTACTCCGACGACCTTACCTACGACGAAATGGCTCGAATTACGGGCGTCGGTGAATCGGCGCTCAAGATGCGCGTGCAGCGTGCATTCGGCCGGCTGCGCGCACTTTTGGAGGGAGTCCCCAATGTCTGATGTCGAATTCGAGCGGCGTGTCGAGCACGCGCTCAGGGCGCCGCTGCCGGCGAACGCCCGGGCCAGGCAGGCAATCATGGAGGGCGTGCGTGACGTCGCGCGCGATCGAGCGAAGCGTCGGCTGGCGCTGCCGTCGATTCGTACGAGACATTCGCTCATCGGGCTCGCGATGGCGGCGGGCATCGGCTCCATCACGACACTGTCCACGCTCGTGCCGTCGGCTGGTGGTCGGGCCACTGGTGTGGTCACGAGCGCCATCATCGGGGATTCCGTCGTTGACCGGTTGCGGGACACGATGCGGCTCGTGCGGCTGATGTTCGATGATGCCGCAGCGCGGCAGGTGTCGATTGTCGGTGATTTCAACGGGTGGAGGCAGGAGGCGACTCCCATGCGGCGCGATGCACGTACCGGGCAGTGGGCGGTGACGGTGGCGCTGCACGACGGAGAGCATCGTTACGCGGTCGTGGTCGATAACACGCGCCGTGCGGCAGACAGTGCGCCGCGCGGAATGGACGGGCGCCAGCGGGCGTATTCACTGCTCAAGATTGCCCGCGCGACGAACTGACGTCGCGCGCGACCAACTCTCGACACTCCGAGGTCTCCAGGTGCGATATCTTTCCCGCGCGCCGGCGCTGCGCGTACACAGTGTTCGCGCAGGCGCTGCCATCGTGCTGTTCCTGGGCTACGCCGACCTCGTCAACGGCGGAGTCACCGGCGCTCCCGTCCTGCTGGTCGTCGGGTACCTGCTCCTCGTTCCTGCGGTGATTCTCACATGGCGTTAGCGCGTTCTCCGAAAATTCTGATACACGATACCCCGGCGCCCTCGTACGGCATCGCCGGGCTCGTGGGGCTGGCGGTCTTTGCCCTCTACGTCATCACGCTCGCACCGACCACGGCAATGTGGGATGCCAGCGAGTACATCACGGCGGCATACATCCTTGGTATCCCACACCCGCCGGGCAATCCGCTCTTCGTGCTGCTTGGACGAGTGGCGTCGCTCATGCCGGTAGGGTCCGTCGCGGTGCGCGTGAACCTGCTCGCCGCTTTCTGCAGCTCGATGTCCGCGGCCATCTGGTTCCTCGTGGCCGAGCGTGTGCTCGTGGCGTGGTCCAACATCAGGTGGACGCGCATCGTTGCCGCAGTAACTGCGGCGCTGCTCGGCGCAACCACGTTCACCGTGTGGAACCAGAGCGTGGTGAACGAGAAAGTCTACACCGTCTCGCTCGCGTTCTTTGCCGTTGTTTCGTGGCTGACCGTTCGCTGGTGCGACGATCCTGACGGCCCAGTGGCCGACCGGCTGCTCGTGATGATTGCGTACCTCATCGGACTCGGATACTGCAATCACCCCGCAGGTCTGCTCGTCGGACCCGCGGTCGCGGTCGCCGTGATCGTGCGCCGGCCAAGGACGCTTGTCCGCTGGCGCCTGCTGCTCGCGGGTGCACTGGCCATGGTGCTCGGTCTCACACCATTCATGGTGGAGCCAATCCGCGCGGCGTGGCACCCGGCGTTGAACGAAGGCGAGCCCACGGGATGCACGGACAAGATCGGCTTCAGCTGCACCTTCTCGCACACCACGGCCGTCCGCCTCATGGCGAACGTGAATCGTGACCAGTACGGCAAGCCGGACCTCACCCTCCGGCAGGCGCCGTTCTCCGCGCAGATGGGCATGTGGTGGTTGTACTTCAAATGGCAGTGGCTTCGCGACTCACGCGGCACCGCACCGGCCATGCAGCTGTTGCTCGCACTCGGGTTTCTCGCGCTCGGCATCTACGGTGGTGTAACACATTGGCGCTACGAAAAACCATCGTTCTGGTTTTTCGGGCCTCTCGTGCTGACCGTGACCGTCGCGCTCGTGTACTACATGAATTTCAAGTACGGATCGTCGCAGGCACCTGGGCTCAGCGGTGTTGCCCGCGAGGTTCGAGACCGGGATTACTTCTATCTGTGGAGTTTTTCGACGTGGAGCGTGTGGGCGGCGTTGGGGCTCGCGGCGCTCTGGAAGGATCTTGCGGGGCGCATTACCGGGCCAGATGCCCGGCGGTGGATGGCGTCGTCACCCATCCTGTTATTCGGGCTCATTCCGTTCGCGGGCAATTGGCGGGATGCGTCGCGTGCCAGGGAAACTGCCACGCGCGAGTGGGCGCACGATCTGCTCAACTCCGTCGAACCATACGGCATTCTCGTTACCCTCGGCGACAACGATACGTTTCCCCTCTGGTACGCGCAGGAAGTGGAGGGTATTCGCCCCGACGTTACCGTGGCCGTTACGTCTCTCCTGAGTACGGACTGGTATCCGCGTGGCCTGCTGCGCCGGAAGATCACTCCGTACGACGCGGCGCACGGACCGGCCGCGTATAGAAATCTTGGGTTGCCCGTTCCCACAAAGCCCATTCTTTCGCTCACGATTGATCAGTTGAATGCCATTCCCGAGTATGTGGACGTGCGTGAGCCGCAGATCTTCCAGGCCGGAACGCTCAAGGCCGTCGTGGATCCGCGCCGACTCGAGTACGGCGTTCCCACGCGCGGTGATCTCATCGTCCTTCAATTCATCAAGGACAACCTAAACGTGCGGCCCGTGTACATCGCCCGCACGTCCGGTGGATATGTGCAGGCCCTTGGCCTGGAGCCCTATGCCTTGGTGCAGGGGCTGGCGGTCAAGATCATGCCCTCCGCGGTCATGCCGACCGCCGACACGCTTGCCGCACCGGGCGTGGGACACATCGACGTCCGTCGCACGCTCGACCTGTGGAATGGATACGGCATGCCCAAGGCCGTGATCAGTCGCGGGGATTGGGTCGACCGGCCGTCCATCGGCATCCCGGCGCTCTATATCGGCACCGCGTCAATGATTGCCGAAGTGCTCGATCGCCGCGCCGATTCCACCGGCTCCGACAGAATGCGAAAGATCGCAATGGATCTGGCGGAGTCCACACGCCTCATGGACTTCATGCAGGCCAGGGCGCCATCGCGGGCACCATCGGAGAGCGGCGATGGCAGGGCACAGCAAAAGATACCAATACGTCCCTGAACGGAAGCGCTAGACGCTGGAGGGGGCTCTGCCCATGTTTTGCGAATGCCCTTTTGTGTCATTCGCAGGTGGATCATCGGTGAACCATGTTCCGCCTGCTGACACTCGGCGGACTCAGCCTCGTTGCGGACGGCGCACCGGTCACGGGCGCCGCATCGCAGCGGAGCCGCCTCGTGTTGCTTGCCCTGCTTGCGTCAGCCGGGCAAGCGGGCATTGCGCGTGACAAGGTGCTTGCGTGCCTCTGGCCCGAAAGCGGGGATGAGAGCGCACGTCATGCCCTGAAGCAGGCCGTGTATTCACTTCGGCGCGATCTGGGAAGCGATACGGCCATTCTTGGAACTGCAACGCTCTCGCTCGATCCCAACGTCATCTCGAGTGATCTTCGCGACTTTGACGATGCGATCGCACGCGGCGACGACGCGGCCGCAATCGCGCTCTACACCGGCCCATTCCTCGATGGCGTGTTCGTTCGTGCTGCGCCCGAGTTCGACCAGTGGGCTGGCGGCGAACGCGCACGTCTCGAGCGCGCACATCTCGATGCCATTGAACGGCTGGCTCGTGCAGCTGACGCCACCGGCGATGTGGTCGCGTCGGTGCAATGGTGGCGCAAGGCGGCGGCCGCAGAACCAGTGAGCGGAAGAATTGCCGTATCGTTGATGCGCGCCCTCGCCGAGTCCGGCGATGTGAATGCGGCAATCCAGCATGCCCGCGTTCACGAGGCAATCGTGCGCGGAGAGCTCGACGCCGGCGCAGACAACGCGGTGCTCACGTTTGCGGAGGAGCTGCGTTCCGGAAGCTGGATGCCGGTCACGCGCCCATCTTCTTCAGCTCCGACCATCGCAGACATTCAGCCGGCTCCTGAGCCCAGTGTGCTCGCGGCGCCGGTTGTCGTCATGCCACGTGTGTCGCGCCGGTCGCGCGTACTGGCTGCGGCATTGTTCACGGTGGTGCTCGTTACCGGTATTGCCGTCGCCATCAACTCGCGCAGGGCGGCGAGGAAACACGCATCGCCGAGACTCATCGTCGTTGCGGCCTTCGAGAACAAGACGGGCGACCGCACCCTAGATCCGTTCGGCGACCTCGTTGCGGACTATCTCTCGCAGACGCTGCTCGAATCCAGGTTCGAAGTCGTGGATGCACGGACGTCCGCGCTCGCAACGCGCATGATCGAGAAGATTACACCGGCGGGCACGCCCCATGACCGAGCCGCAGCCCTGGCCAAGAAGACCGGCGCAGCCACCGTGATCACGGGCAGCTACTACCGTCAGGACGATACCATCCAGGTCCAGGCCAACATCATCGATCCGGTGCGGGGCGTCATTCTCAATGCGGTAGGGCCGCTCAAGGGAACGCGTGCAACGATGTCGGCGCTGGTGGGCGCACTCGCCAATCAGGTGTCCGCAAAGATGATGGCGTCTGCCGACACGACCGCAGGAGGGATTACCGCGGCACTGGCGGCACCTCCGTCGGTAGAGGCCTTCGAGCATGCGAGTCGCGGATGGGAAATGTTCTTCGCGCGTCCGGCGGATACCACCGCGGTGTTTGCGGAGCTGGCGCGTGCGTCGGCAGTGGATAGCGGCTACAATGCGCCGTTGCTGATGCGTGCGTACATCCTGGACGTGAAAGGCCAGTGGCACGCGCTCGCGGACATCGTTGCCACACTCGATACGCGGCGTGCGCGCATGGGCCGCGTGGAGCGCGAGGTACTCGCACTCTTCGAAGCCGATCTTCGTGGGGATCTGCTTGGCCGCCTGCGGGCGTCACGCGAGCTCGTTCAGTTGAGCCCCGGCTCGCCGGACATGGCGCTCCTGCTGGCGGTGTCTGCGTCGTACCTCAACCGCTTTGCCGAAGCAGATGCCTCGCTGGCTGCGACGAGTCCCGAGCGCGGGATCAATCGTGTGTCACCCATGTACTGGGCGTGGCGGGCGCTCGCCGAGCATCGGCTTGGCAAATTCGACGAGGAGCTCACGTCGGCGTCGGCGGCCGCAGCACGATTTCCCGCCAATCCGGAAATTTCCGGGAGCGCGTTTGTTCGCGCGTATGCCGCCAAAGGCGAGCTCCCGCTCCTCGATTCATTGCTCGCACGCGCCGGCTTCATGCGTGCGACTCCCAACGCGGACGTCGTCGCGCTTGCATTACTGGCGGCGCGCGAGCTCCGCATTCATGGACATGGGCCCGATGCGCAGAGAATCTTTGCACGGGTTGCCGCGCTTCCAACTGGTGGACATGCGTCGCGTGAGGAACAACGGCAGCGCGCAGATGCATTGTACGAGACAGGCGATCTTGGTCGGGCGCGTGCGGCATTTGCATCGCTGGCCATCGCCGCGCGAAACGATGTCGACACGCAGGGCCGGCTGGCCACCATTGCAGCACGCTCGGGCGACACAGCCATGGTGCGTGCAACGGAACGACGACTGTCCGGGATGCATGATCCATATGCCTTTGGACAGACCACTCTCTGGCGCGCTCGCCTTGCCGCACTCTCCGGGCGAAGCAACGATGCGATCACACTGCTTCATGATGCCATTGCGCAGGGGTACCGGCCCACGGAGCTGGGCATTCCCATGCTGCACGAAGACGGCGACTTCGCGCCGCTCTGGAAAGACCAAGCATTCCAGGAGTTGATCCGGCCGCGAGCAGGCTCGCCTGTGCTGCCGTAACACGTTGTTACCAAAGCACTTGACCTGTCAGTGACTGCGCACTGACTCCCGCGCCGCATGTTCCGTCATGCTTATCACAACGCGGATGTTCATGCGCTCTGCCTCACTCCTGCTCATCGCGACGCTCGCACGCGGGCAGGACGCCACGCCACGCCCGGCGGGTCATGCCCTTACGGGACTGCCCGCGCTCAACTTCGATGCCGACGAAGGGTTCGGAACGGGCGCAATTCTTCAGTACTACGACTACGGCACTGCTGGCGTGGCGCCGTACAGATTCAGCGTGCAGCCCACGGTGTTCGGAACGACCCGAGGGCGACGCGACATCGTGGTGTTTCTCGATGCGCCGCATCTCCTTCCCACGGGCTGGCGCCTGGGCGCCGGCGCCGCACGTGAACAACAGCTGGCAACGCCATACTATGGCATTGGAAACGAGTCACAAAATGACACGCTGCTGAGCCGCGCACCCAATCCCTACTACTATCGATTCGGCCGAACCGTCGTTCGGGCAAATGCCGACGTCCAGCACCGCGTGGGACTGCCAACGCTGCGCTTTCTCGCGGGTGCGGGCGTTCGCTCCGTGACGATTCGGCCCGTGCCATATGATTCAGGAAGCACCTTGCTGGCGCAGCGGGTTGGTCGAGCGGATCTCCCGGCCACGCATGCAATCAGTGCGCGCATGGGACTCGTATTCGACACGCGTGACCGCGAGATCGGTACGCATGCAGGTAATTGGTCGGAGCTGATCGTTCAGAGAGTGGCTGGCGACGAAGATTACACGCGCACGACGGCGAGTGTCCGCCAGTACGTGCCAATTGGGGGACGTGTCACGCTGGCCGAGCGGGTCGTGATGCAGACCGTGCGTGGCGATCCGTCCATCGGCGAGATGTTCATCGTGCAGAGCTCATATCGCGATGACGAGATCCTTGGCGGAGCATCGTCCATTCGGGGTATCCCCAGAAACCGCTACGTCGGCAAGGGCGTCGCCTTTGCAAATACGGAAGTGCGCTGGGACGCGGCGCAATTCGCGGTGCGCGGCCGAACAATGGGGCTTGTCGTGAGCGGCTTCACCGATGCCGGCCGGGTGTGGACAGACGGTGTCGATGTCTCGACAATGGCACGTGACCTTCACGTGGGGTGCGGCGGAGGGGTTCGCCTGGCGATCGGACCTTCGTTCGTGATCGCGACGGATGTGGGCCACTCCGCGCAGTCCACGGCTGCGGTATATATCGGACTCGGTTACCTGTTCTAATGCGCGGCCGTACCTCCCGCTTTTCCTCGCAAGTGCGTAGCTTGGCCGCCCATGAGAGTAATTCGAAATGTTGCGGTGCTCGCCTGCACATTGACGCTCGTACAGGTTGCCGCTGCACAGGCCGCAAAACCCGTGGTCCGCGTCCTCGGCACCGGTGGGACTATCGGCTCGGCGGGCGGCTATTGGACCGGCAACGCGACGCGCGTTCCCATCGATCAGCTCCTGAAGATTTCCGGCATCGACTCCGTCGCCACTGTCGAGACGGAGCAGTTTCTCAACGTGTCGTCGAGCGCCATCGGGCCAACGCGTTGGCTGGAGCTGAATCATCGGATCACCGATCTGTTCCAGCAGCGGCCGGATCTGCGCGGCATCATTGTCACGCATGGTACGGACACGATGGAGGAGACTGCGTATTTCCTCGATCTCACCATCGGCAACGAGCGGCCGGTGGTGGTTACCGGATCAATGCGTCCATCAGACATGGCTGGGGCCGACGGCGCGGCAAATCTCACGAGCGCTGTGCGCGTGGCCGTGGATCCTGCCGGCCAGGGGCGCGGCACCATGGTGATGATGGACGACAGGCTCTTTGCCGCGCGTGACGTGACGAAGACGAACAGCACTCGCGTCGAGACGTTTCAGGCCCCCGAGCGCGGCGCACTGGCGATCGTGGATCCCGAAGGTGTCTTCTACCACCGCAAGTCCCCGGGTCGCAGTACGGCGCAGTTCGACGTCGGCACACTCACTGATCTTCCACGCGTGGATGTGATCTACTCGTATGCGGGCGCGGACAGCGTGGCCATCGACGCAGTTGTTGCCGCGGGCGCCCGGGGACTCGTCATTGCGGGTGTTGGCCGAGGGGGCTCGACGGCGTCGCAGGGTGCGGCTCTGCGACGTGCGCAGGCAAAAGGCGTGGTCGTGGTGACGTCCACACGGACCGGCTCCGGCCGGGTGCCCATTGGAACGGGCAGCGCCATCGGTTCGGGAGACCTCAACCCACAGAAGGCCCGAGTGCTTCTGATGCTCGCGCTGAGCCGTACGAACGATGCCGCGCAGATCAGAAAGATCTTCAGTGACAACCAGTAGTGAATCCCTTGACCCTTCGCGGTCTCCGGGAGTCTACCCCTCGATAGTCTTGGCGTCGCGCGTTCCGAGCGCGAAGTTACCGTGTCGGCGAATGGTCGAGCCGCACTCAACTCACGTATGGAGAACACCAATGTCGTCTCGTGTTTCGTCGCGCCTCGCACTCTCGGCGTTTGCAGCAGTCGCGATCGTTGCCTGTGCGAGCGGTGGGAGCAGCTCGTCATCTACTCCCGCAGCGTCCGCACCGGCCGCGCCAGTAGCCGCGCCCGCAACTGCGTCCAGCAGTGCGCTGCCTTCCGGTGTGACGGCAGCCATGGTCGCCACCGGTGACTCAATCTTTCACACGGCCAGCTGTCAGCGTTGCCATGGCATGAACGCCAAGGGCACGCCGCGTGGCCCGGACCTCACCGATTCACAGTGGTCGCAGATCAGCGGCACGTATCCGGAAATCGTGCAGATCGTCACGGTGGGCGTGCCCAAGGACAAGATCAAGATGGCCGGCGCTCCATTCGGGATGAATCCCCGTGGTGGCACGAACCTGAGCGACGAGCAGATCGCGCAGATTGCAGCCTACGTCTACACACTGAGCCACAAGTAAGCGTTTCAGGTGTTGCGTCGCGTCGTCAGTGCGAAGGAACGCCTGTCCGCACGATCTGGATGATCTGACGCATCTCGGGCGGCATCGTGCCGTCGTCCGCGTGCGTCGACTTCGTGATGCCACCTGCGGTCAGGCGCAGCGTATAGGACATCATGTCCGCGGCATTCTTCGTCGTGCCGTACTCCTCCTGCAGCGCGAGTGGATTCTGTGCGAGCACGAGTTGGAACAGGGAATCCGCACCCGTCGACGTGAGCATCCCGCCGACGGAATCGAGTGGTGCGCCGCAATTCCTGTCGCAGATGTGCCGGCGTGCGTAGACGTATGAATGTGTGTCGCGGTCGACCACCCAGCGTGTGGAGAGGCCGACGATGCCGCCGTCCTGTTGAATCTCGATCCTTGCCGCGGCGAGCGGATCGGCGCCTTTGGTCTCGGAGCGGTCACCGACGGCGGATGTCGAGCAGGCTGTGAAGGCAACGGCCGGGAGCAGGTGTCGCCAGCGGAATATGGGTTGGTTCATTCAGTCCTTCATGAGCAAGACGTGGGCTCGGCAACCATCGGCGCGGGCCGAGCCGGCCATGCTGTTCAGTGAGCTGTCATTCCCGCAGCTGTCCCCGAGGACGGGACGGTATATCCCGACACTCGCTTCGCTCCTGCGGGATGACAGCAGTCCGGTGGTCCGGCGGCGAAAACAAGTCCTTTTGCTACGCTCTGGAGGACAACGACCACTCCAGCGAGCTCGGCCATGGGATCAGCGACACGAGATGCTTGAGGGATGGCGGCTGATGTCTTATGATAGTCTGTACCAAAAGCACGACCTGCAGCAACGCGGTGGGCACGACATCCGCACAGCTCTTCCGGTCAGCCCAGCGTGAGAAGTTGAAGTGCGGCGACGACTGCCGTCCGGCTCGACGTTCACGAATCACGCACGCATTCATCTCCATCCCCCCGCCATGCGACTCCCGACTCGCAGATCCATCCGAGGGCTCCTCTGCGCCCTCGTCCTCATGCCGTCCATCGCCGGCGCGCAGAGTGACATCCTCCTGCGCCTTCGCTCTGGCTCGCCGCTCGGAGACAGGGGCCGCATCGATTCCGCCAGCGGATTCCTTCTCAAAGGCGTACTCGGCGTCGGCATCATTCCGTTCACTGGCGCTGGCGAGCGGCTGATGTGGCATCCGTACAAGGCGGCGTTTCGCGCCGGCAGCATCGGATCGGCGGGAACGCAATGGGATGACCCGAACGTGGGCTTCTACACGTGGGCGGGTGGATACAACACCATTGCATTGGGCCTCGCGAGCTTTGCGATGGGCTACCAGTCCACGGCCCTCGGCAGCTACAGCAACGCGCTGGGATACACGGCGAACGCAGACGGCACGGGCGCAGTCGCCATCGGCTATCGCACCACCGCTGACGCGGACTATTCCGTGGCCATCGGGCAGCGCGCTTCGACGAACGGCCACGCGGGCGCCATTGTCCTTTCCGACGGATCCACCACTGACTCCACGCAGGCGAGCGCCAACAACCAATTCACGGTGCGCAGCGCCGGCGGCGTTCGACTGTTCACGAATGCGACGATGACCGTGGGCGTCCAGGTCGCTGCGGGCGGGAGTTCCTGGGCGGTGATCTCGGACAGGAATCGAAAATCGAATTTTCTGCCGTTGGACGGCGAGGGGTTGCTCACTCGACTGCGAGATGTTCCCGTGAGCAGGTGGCAATACAACGACGAAGTCGACCGGACGACGTGGCACATCGGCCCCATGGCGCAGGATTTCCATGCGGCGTTCGGCCTCACGGCAGACGACAAGACCATCAACATGAGTGACCTTGACGGCGTCAACCTCGCCGCCATCGAAGCGCTCGAGGCTCGTACGGCCCGGTTGCGCGCACACGCCGACTCGCTCTCGACGGAGAATGCCAGTCTCAAGGCGCGGCTCACCAGCGTCGAGGCGCAGCAGCAGGCGCTTCTCTCGCGGCTGTCAGCGCTTGAAAAATCCGCGGAATTGCGCAAGCGCGACTGAATGATCGGTCGCGCTGGTTCTCCATGTTCCACGCGTAAACAGGGAGGCCAGCGCTCGAAAGCGGTCGGAAGGTCTACGTCCTCAAAGACCGGCTGGGCGGGGCCCAGGTAAATCTGGGCCCGCACAAGTTCTGACGCCTGTGGAGGCACGTCGGCAGGCAAAGTCTTGCTGGGCGTAGGAGCGCAGCGCGTAGACCCCTGCGGCCACCGATCGGGCGACGGTCAGCCGCTCTTGCTCGTGCCTCTAAACAGGTCGGGCGCGAGCGACTGATCACCCAGTGGCCGATCTCCGCGCACTTGTGGATCGGACTGGTCCGGTACCGTTGCTGTGAAAGCGTGGTTCGCATCGTCGTGTTACGGCTGACGATCTCTCTTCACCGACCACCTCGTGCCTATCCCACATCTCAGACATCGCCTCTCGACCGGAGCGTTTAGACGTCCTGAGGGAAGTTTAGGAATTCTTGCGATGTTTGTCGTCGCCGTGGTGGCTGCAAGAGGCATTGCCGTGCGGCCTGTCGGCATCGTCTTCGCCATAGCATTGGCAATGTGTGCCGTCGCCGGTGTCGTGTTCTTGGTCGATTCGGGGGAAGGCATCATGCGCGACCTGAGTGTCGCACTCGTTTGTCTGAGCGTTTGGGGCTTGTGGTCTGACCCATTTGGAATTCTGCCGATTGCCGTCCCAACGCTCTGGCGCCATGGTGTATCCATGGCGTTTCTGGCCATCGCAGGGTTTTTTGCTATTCGCGCACTGCGAAGAGTGTCCCGGCTGGGCTGACACGGAGGAATTACAGACAACGCTATCACGACTTCTGTAACAAGCCACTAGTGGAAGTTTCTCGCCTTTTCGGTCCCGTTCAGACCTTCGGGCAGGGAGAAACTGAGGATGCTTCATCCAACAAAGAAGAAGCCACACAACGTAAGTCGTTGTGGGGCTTAATCTTCAATGGTCGGGGCGGCCGACGGCCTTTCACCTCGGGAAGGGGGGCCGGAGTGCGGCTCGGAGTCGGCCACCGAGGATCTACGGGATTGCCCGTTGACAAAATGTGATACGCGTTTACGTTCAACGGGAGTTCCCGTAGCATCCCCTTCCCGCCGAACAGCGATGCCCGCTCCCCGCTTTACCGAACGCGAGATCGACGTCATGCAGGTCCTCTGGCAGACAGGGTCGGCCACGGTGGCCGAAGCCCGCGAGGCGCTTGGTCTCGACCTCGCCTATACGACGGTGCTCTGGGCGTTGCAAACGCTCGAGGAGAAGGGACACGTACGCCACGAGCAGGAAGGCCGTGCGTATCGGTACTATGCCACCGTGGCGCCCGAAGCAGCCGGCGGCCGAGCGCTCGATCGCATTCTCGACAAGGCTTTTCATGGATCCGCCTCGGTCCTGCTGGCGCAGCTCGTTTCCGAGCGCGACGTATCGACCGAGGAGCTGGAGGCCATGCGCGACCTCCTCGACAAACGCCTCGCCGAGCGAAAGAAATGATGATTCTTTCATTCATTGTCCGGGTGGCCGTCGTCAGCATGGTGGTCGGCGGTGGCGCCCTGGCGATCGATCGGGCGTGCGCGGAGATGGGGAAGCCGCGCCGATGGACCTGGCTCGGGGCGATGCTCGCCTCGGTCCTGATTCCTCTGGTCGCCCCGGTCGCGCAACGTCTCGGGCTGCAACCCGTGTTGCTGCCCTCCGGCACGGCAGCGCTGCTTCCAGTCTCCGGGTGGCTACAGGCGCATGTCGTGGTCCAGTCGCCGCGCCTCCTGTCGCTGACGGCGGTGGTGTTCACGAGTCTCTGGGTCGCGGCGTCGCTGATATTGGCGGGCACCCTGGCCTGGGCGCATCGCACCGCGCTTCGGGACGCGTCGAGCACCGTCGAGCGAGTCGACGGAATTCTCGTGCAGGTCACGGACAATGTTGGTCCGGCCGTCGTCGGGTTGGCGACCCCGCGCATCGTTCTGCCGCGGTGGGCATTCGACGCGCCCTCTGACGAGCGCGCGCTGATGCTGCAGCATGAGGTAGAGCACGTTCGTGCGGGTGACGCGTGGATGCTGGCCCTCTCGGCGGCATTGCTGGTCCTCGTGCCCTGGAACATCGTGCTGTGGGCGCAGCAGCGGCGCTTGCGGCGTGCGGTCGAAAGTGATTGTGACGCACGCGTGCTGGCGCGCGGGAACGACGTGCGCCGTTACGGCTTGATGTTGCTTCATATGACCGCGCAGGGAAGGGGACTCCATCTCGCGGCGCCCTGCCTGGTGGGCACCCGTCGCCAACTCGAGCAGCGGATCCGGGAGATGACGGCGCCTGCTCCGGCGAGGCGGGTGCGACGGCTTCTTCCCCTGGCGGCGACCGGCGCTCTGCTGCTGACCTCGGCGTGGTCGGTGGCGGTGACTGACCTGACGCGGTCGGAGACCGGCGGCAGAATCACCGGCGTCGCGTTCCTCGAGCGGATGAGTGACGGCACGGCGACGGCAAGACAACGAGGCGCCGCGGGCTGGTCTCCTGTGGAGACCATCACCGCCGCGCCGGGGTCCGCGCCGAACGAGGCGCGGCATCGCGCGTCTTTCGTGGTGATCGATGGTGTGCCCTCGACCTATGCAGCATTGCTCCATCACGGAACGCGACGTGTCGCAGCAATGACGATCATGCTTCCACCTGAATCGGTACGACTTTACGGTCCGCGCGCGGCGCACGGCGCGCTGATCGCCACGACCCGGTAGGCACCACCCACCTCACTCGAGCTCCTACCCTGCGACGCGCTTCCGGCGCGCCGCCTGCCTGCGGCACATCCGCTGCGGCAGCATTCACAGTCTCTTGTCGAGGCTGCACATGAAGCTCCAACTGCTCGCACTCATCCCTCTGGCCGCTGTTTCCCATGCGGTTCATGCACAGCAATTCATCGCTCCGCCGGACCCCGAGGTGGACAAGCTGGGCTGCATCGGATTCAGCTACGACCTGACGCTGAGCCATGTCACGCACACCATCACTTCCATGGTCGTCAGCCGAGTGGACTCGCTGTCGCCCTCCGTGCTGGCAGGCTTGCGGAGCGGCGACTCGGTTACCACCATCGATGGAAAGCCCATCAAAGAGACCCGTGGCGGCAATACCTGGCGCACTCCGCCCGGAACGCATCACACCCTCAAGATTCGCCGCGGGGACCGGGACCTGGAGATTGCGTTCGCCAGCGGAAAGCTCGGGCTCGCGAGCGACGATCCCGACGTGAGCCGGCCGTGTCGGCCCGTGCCAACCCAATCACGATAGCGACGGATGCGATCATCAGCAGTCTTCAATATCGTTGCACTCGTTGTGGTGACGCGCGTGGCTCCAGCGCCGGGGCAGGTGCCCGCAGCGCCGGATTCGGTGCTGCGGGCGATCTGGACGGAGGCCATCCATCATTCGACGCTCGAGTCCATGGCGTTCTCGATGCTCGACTCGATCGGTCCGCGTTTGACGGGCAGTCCCGGACTGGCGAAGGCCAATGACTGGATTGCCGCGCAGTACGTTCGCTGGGGCGTCGAGGCGAAGAATGAGCAGTATGGCACCTGGGAAGGATGGCAGCGCGGCATCACCCATCTCGATCTGCTCGAGCCGCGCGTACGGTCGCTCGACGCGCGGCTGCTCGCCTACAGCACCGGTCTGGCGCAGCCGCGCTTGGCAAGAGTGATGACGCTGCCGCGGCGCATCGATTCGGCGTCGATCGCGTCATGGCTGCGAGATATCAGGGGAAACTTCGTGCTCATATCGCGCGAGCCGCTCAGCTGCCGCCCTGCCGAAAGTTGGAAGCGCTGGACGGGAGAAGCCGGGGTCGCGGCGGCGCGCTCGGCCCAGGATAGTGTGCACGCCACATGGATGCGGCAGGTGATGGCGCTGACGAAGCAGCAACCGGACAGCTTCTACGTGGTGCTCGCGCACGCCGGCGCGGTAGCGTTGCTCACCACGGACTGGTCCGGCGGCTGGGGTGCGAATCACGTGTTCGCCGCACTCACCCGTGACGTGCCATACATCGGGGTGACGTGCGAGGATTATGGACTGCTGAGCCGCTTGGCTCGTCGCTCCACACCGCCGACGGCGCGCCTGCAGGCGGAGGCGCGGGCACTTGGACCCGTGCCGGCGCGCAATACGCTCGGCGTGATTCGGGGCGGCGAGAAGGCGAACGAGACCGTAATTCTCTCGGCGCATCTCGACTCGTGGGATGGAGGATCGGGGGCGACGGACAACGGAAGCGGGACATTGATCGTGATGGAGGCAATGCGGATTCTGCGCGCGCACTCCCCGCGTCCGCGTCGAACGATCATGGCCGCGCACTGGTCCGGTGAGGAGCAGGGACTGAACGGATCGAAGGCGTTCGTTTCCGACCATTCGGAGCTGGTCGATGGACTCCAGATCCTGTTCAATCAGGACAACGGCAGCGGGCGTGTGCAGGAGATTGCGTTGCTCGGATTCACCAGGATCGGCGAGCCTGTGCGCGGATGGCTTGGACGGATGCCGCACGAACTGACCGACAGCGTTCACGTGAGCGACCCGGGGAGGCCGGAAGGCGCAACCGATTTCCAGTCGTTCATCTGCAAGGGCGTGCTGGCGATCGAGCTTGGGTCGGCGGACTTCGACTACAACGAGTACACGTGGCATACGACGATCGACACGTCCGACAAGTTGAGCTTCAGCGATCTGCGACGGAACGCGGCGATGCTTGCGATGCTCGCCTATCTCGCATCGGAGGAGCCCGACCGTTTACCGCGGGATCATCTGAAGGAAGCCGTCGATCGCGCGACCGGTGCGAAGATACGCGTGCCGCCGTGTCAGCAACCGGACAGGGTGGGACGGCCGTGGTACTAGCATCGGCCGGCGGTAACTGGTGCCGGCTGCGGGCAGGTCGTGGTGAGCTGCTGAGCGACCTTGGCTTTGAAGGCGGCGGTGTGATTGCGACGAGCACGTCTCGGCATGCTGGAACTCCTTGAAGATGGCGCACATGTCGTCGGTGGAGCTCACATGTCTAGTTATCCCCAGCAAGAGAAAGATGCGAGACAAGAAACGATCCCAAGGCCACGGCCGCATCTTCTCCAATTCTTCCCTTGTCCAGATTCACCAAGAGTAGTTGCCCGTCGTCAAGAATCCTCCGCAGATCAAGCGGGTTTTCTGTTCCGGTCAGAATGCGACGCAGAATAGGATTCATCAGGATCACAGATGCGAGTTGATCTGGAGCCACATCAAGCTGATCGATGGCATCTGCAAGGAATTGGATCATCGGCTCCCACCTCTGGATTGACCGGTCGTGGCGTGGGAATCCCGCCGTTGCTGGTGCGTCAAACTCCAGCGGTATGAAACAGCACATGGTACGCTGACTATGCCACGGGTGTCAGGGACTCGACGGGCGACGCAAGAACCTACCGTGCGAATGTTGGAGTTAACCCGATTTCGTGGACGCCTTACTCACCCTAGTTTGGGGGTGGAGGTGGCGTATGAAAAAGACGAGCAAGGGCGGTACGGTTGGGCGGCGTGAGCGGCGTGCGTTTAGTGCCGAGTTCAAAGCCGAGGCCGTGCGACTGGTGTCCGAGCGGCGCGCCGAGGGCATGACGCTCGCGCAGGTGGGCCGCGAGTTGGATGTGCGCCCGGAGCAGCTCTGCGCGTGGACGCTCGCCGAGTCGGGCGGTCGGGAAGACGGCGTGGCCAGGGCGGGCGAGACGATCGAGCCGGATGTCCGGCGATTGCGCCGCGAGAATGCGACGCTCCGCCAGGAGCAGGCCTTCGCAAAAAAAGTGGCGGTATCCTTCGCGAAGGAGTCGCGTTGAAGTACGCCGTGATCTCGCGCCATCGGCGCGAATTCAAACTGCGACTCATGTGCCGCGTGCTCGAGGTGTCGCCCTCGGGCTACGACGCGTTCGTGAAGCGCCCCCCGAGTTGGCACGCGCTGATCGACGAGGTGTTGATGGCTCCTGTGCGGACCGCGTTTCAGGACAGTGGCGCGACGTACGGCGCGCCGCGTGTCCAGCTGGACGTGCAGGCGGACGGGCTGCCGGTCAGTACGAAGCGGATCGCCCGCCTCATGCGGGAAGACGGGCTCGTGGCCCGTCGGCCAGGTCGGCGGCGTGTCGTGACGACGGACTCGAATCACGCGGAGCCGATCGCGTCGAATCGGCTGGAACGGAACTTCGATGTGCACGGGGTGGCGGTGAATACGACGTGGGTCGCCGACATCACGTATATCCCGACGCGCGAGGGCGTGCTGTATCTCGCGGCGGTGCTCGATCTCAGTTCCCGGCGCTGCGTGGGCTGGGCGATGGACGACACGATGGAGGTAGACCTGGTCCTCAGCGCGCTGCGCATGGCGCGCCTCGTGCGGCGGCCCGCCCCGGGCCTGATTCATCATTCCGACCGTGGCAGTCAACTTTGATTCAATCGGTCGTCGCAACAGGGTTGGTTGAAGGTTCCTGCAATAACTGATTGAATACTTCAGCTGGGGTTCGCCAGCCCAGTGTCTTCCGTGGTCGTGTGTTGAGGGTGAACGCGACAGCGTTCAGGTCAGTGACGGACACGCCCCGGAGATCGGTCCCCTTCGGAAAGTACTGTCGCAGCAGACCATTGGTGTTCTCGTTGGTGCCACGCTGCCACGGACTCTGTGGATCGCAGAAGTAGACTTGCAGACCCGAGTCGAGTCGCAGCTGCGCATGCTGCGCCATCTCGGCGCCTTGATCCCACGTGAGCGAGTGTCGTAAGTGCTCGGGCACCGTCACGATCGCACGCGCGATGGCGTCACGCACCGCAGCGGCGCCATGGCCGGCGAGCGCGGGACCGTTCTTTTCCCGGACAACGACGCCGTGCCCAGGCATCGGGGGCAGATGGAGCAGCATCGTGAAGCGTGTTGTGCGCTCGACCAGTGTACCGATCGCCGAGCTGCGCCCACCGAGAATAAGATCTCCTTCCCAGTGTCCCGGCACGGCACGGTCTTCGATCTCGGGGGGCCGAGTGCTGATCAGCACGTCCGGTGTCACGAAGCCCTTCCCACGCCCCGGTGTACGCGCCCGGGGCACTCGCAGCGCGCGACCCGTCCGCAGGCACGCGGTGAGCTCGCGCCGCAGTGCGCCCCGCCCCTGCACAGAGAGCGCCTGATAGATGGCCTCGTGACTGAGGCGCATCGTGGGATCGTCGGGGAAGTCGAGCGGCAGACGCTGTGCAATCTGCTCAGGACTCCAGGCACGTGCCCAGCGGCGCGCTTGGCGGCGCCCGTGCCGGCGGCCCTTCCACGCGACCTGTGGGCCGGCGAGCGAGACGCCAGTCGATGTCACCACGGTACCGGCGAGCCGCTCGGCAACATACGAGCGCAAGGGCGAGTGCGCCGCGAGGCGCGCCCACTTTGGGACGCATCGCCGCGCGATCCGCATGCCACTGCGCGGTGGTGGCGCGGTAGATGAAGTCGCCGCCTCGCGTCGCCGCATTGCGCCGAAGCTCCCGGGAGATGGTAGACGGCGATCGCCCGAGCGAGCGTGCGATCGCACACCCGCCATGCCCTCGTGCATGCAAGAGTGCGAGTTCTTCTCGCTCGAGCAGCGACAAGTAACGCGACGACGGAACGGGCGCGGACGAACGCCGGTGTGAAGGCGGCATCCCACCACAATGGCGAAACCAGCGCGTACCAACGGGTGCGGACACCCCAGCCACCCCCGCGGCATCCTCACTCGTCAGGCCACGCGCAATCGCCGCCCAGAAGGGCCGCCGCGCCGCCTTGGCCAAGACCGGCGGCCGACCAGGTGACTGCAATTTGCTGCGTGTCGAACGACTCGATCTGCGCTTGCCGGTCTTTGACATCGTCCACCTCACTCATGAGGTGTTGCGACGACCGATTGAATCCACCCATCAGTCCCGCGGAGTACGAAGCACAGCAGGTGGACAAGGCAGCATAGTCCTAACACTCACGCGTCCATTTTATCGGGTCAAGTCCATCGGGGAAAGCGAGCACGATGTGGACACTGAAGCCAGGGATATCAGTCGCAGGTCTGGGATGACTCTCTCCCTCTCGGAGCTTGCCACCCTCGTTCATGTTCCTTCCGCTTCCGTTCGCTCCGCACACTTACGTCGCCAGAGTGGCCGGACGAAAGCAGCTCCGAAGATGACACTCGGAAATGCAATCGTACTCGGCACGAACGGGCATGACGCAGAGTTGTGCCTGCCGTCTCTCTCGTCCGAAATGCGCATGAAGCACACCTACGTCATCGGGTGCTTCGGGAACGGGCAAGAGTACGCTCCTTCTCTCCATGGTCGGGCAGGATATCGCTCAGGGAAACGGTTTTGCTGTTCTCGATCCTCACGGCGACCTCGTGGATGACATCCTGACACGGATTCCAGAAGAACGAGCCAAAGACGTGGTGCTCTTCGACCCAGCCGACGAAGAATATCCCGTAGGCTTCAACATTCTTTCTGCGCATTCGGAATTACAGCGGACGCTCCTCGCCTCGGATCTCGTCTCAGTCTTCAAGAGACTGTCGACAAGCTTCGGGGATGTCATGGTCTCGGTGCTCGGCAACGCCGTTCTTGCGTTCCTCGAATCATCGAATCATCTGAAGGAGGGACACTCATCGATCTCCGGAATTTTCTTGTCGACGAATCGTGCCGGAGAAGCGTACTGAAGACTGTCCAGGACGATAAAGTGGCGTCGTATTGGAAGCATGAGTTTCCGCTTCTGAAGGGAGTCCGCAGGCTCCGGTGCTCACGAGACTCAACACCTTCCTGCGTCCAAAGCTCGTCCGAAGAATGGTGGCGCAGAAGAACGATCGTCTCGACTTCCGAAAAATTTTGGATGGTAAGACGATATTTCTGGCTAAGCTCTCCCAAGGCGCGATCGGAGAGGAGAACTCATATCTCCTTGGCTCACTCCTCGTCTCGCGGATGGCGCAAGCGGCCATGAGCAGGCAGAATATTCACGGGAGTGAGCGCGAGCCGTACATTCTGTACATAGATGAGTTCCATCATTTCGTGACCCCTTCGATCGCATCCATTCTCTCTGGTGCGAGGAAGTACGGACTCGGTCTCGTCCTGGCTCACCAGGAAACACGACAGCTCCGGAGTAGGAACGAGGATGTGGCGAGCGCGGTGCTCGCCAACGCTGCTACCCGCGTTGTGTTCTGCGTAGGAGAGCAGGACGCCAAAGCACTTGCGGAAGGCTTCTCGTTCTTCGAGCCCAAGAATCTCCAAAGCCTAGGGATGCTCTGAAGTATGGCAGTTTACGAGCATGGATGGGGCAAGTCGGGAGTTTACGGCTGGACTTGCTGGCGGCGGAGCGCTGATCGCGGCCGTGCGTGCCGTAAAGCGGTGATCTTTGGGT
>JAQBPY010000183.1 GCA_028287285.1 Gemmatimonadota bacterium | reverse complement strand
CGTAACCCTTCTGCCGCCCGACGTGTCCATATGTGGTCACCGCCCGGAACGCACCATGCGCATTCGAATGAACGCCCTCGCCGCCGCCTGTCTGGTCGTCGTCGCATCGTACGCGCACGGCCAGGCGCTCCCGTTGCCAACCACGCGTGCCGCCGTGCCGGCCTACGACGCCGAGATAGTGCGTCGCATCGCCAGGCTCCTCGATTCGCCGGCCCGGTGGAACCGCCATGCGACCGGCGACTGCCTGGCCACCGCGACAACCTTCAGCATCCATTGTGCATTGCAAGGTGTGCTCGACAGCGCCGCGACCGCGCAGGCGGCAGGGCACACCGGACCATCCAAATGCCGTTTTCAGCGAACGAGCGTCGGCATCGAAGGGTCGTGCGGGATGTTGTTCCTGGAGCTTCCGATCTTCACGGTGGCTCACGTCAGCACCGTGACGACTGGAAAGTGGCGAGACGACGCAGCCCCTGTCGAAGTTTGGAGCGGTGTCATGACTGACGCGGCCGCGCCGGTGAGGACAGAGGCGCGACGTACCATCGATGCCATCACCACAAAGAAGTACGCCGCGCGGCTCGTCGATTTCAACAACGACAGCGCCACGACCTTCACCGTCCTCCAGGAGTACTTCAGGATGCTCGCCGATCGTGTGAGTGGCCGCGCACTCGCCGACTTCACCGAAGGTGGCGACAGCGTCGAAGTCGAGATTTACGCCGGGGGAACAGGCGTGATCAGGACGTACAACGGCTGGTATCCCGTGATGAATTTTTCGGCGACGAACGACGCGGTGCAGTTCCAGCTGGACCCTGCGATGCAGGTTGCACCGAATGCGCTCGACAAGCGAATCGTCGAGCGCGCAGCGGAGATCATCAGCTCGGAATCAGCTGATGGACTACAACAACGACACGTCCACCACGTTGGCCGACGTGCGCAGCTTGTTTGCGGAAGCTGTCTCGAGAATCGAGTAGTCAGGCGACGTCGCCGGAGTCAACGCCAGCCCAGCGCCGGCGCGACGTGCGTGAGGATCGATTCGATCACGTGCGCATTGTACTCCACGCCAAGTGTGTTCGGCACGGTCAGCAGCAACGTGTCTGCTTCGGCAATCGCCTCATCGCGCTTGAGCTCTTCGATCAACACGTCTGGCTCAGCGGCGTACGACCGCCCGAACACGGCGCGCATGTTGTCGATGACGCCGATCTGGTCACTGCTGCTGTCGCGCCCAAAGTACAGGCGATCGCGATCGTTCATCAACGCAAAGATCGATCGCGACACCGAGACGCGCGGCTCCCTGTCATGTCCGGCTTCGCTCCACGCCTGCCGGAACGCCCGGATCTGGCGAGCCTGCTGGACGTGAAACGGCTCGCCCGACTCATCGGCCTTGAGGGTGGAGCTTTGCAGGTTCATGCCGATCTTCGCCGCCCAGATTGCCGTCGCATTGGACGCCGAGCCCCACCAGACGCGCTCGCGCAACCCCGGCGAGTGGGGTTCGAGCCGCAGCATGCCGGGTGGATTCGGAAACATGGGCCGCGGGTTGGGTGTGGCGAACCCCTCGCCCTTGAGCAGCTCGAGAAAAACTTCGGCGTGATGCCGCCCCAGCTCTGCATCCGTTTCGCCTTCTGGCGGCGCGTAACCGAAATGACGCCATCCCTCGATGACCTGCTCCGGCGATCCACGGCTGATCCCGAGTTGCAGGCGACCGTTACTGATCAAGTCGGCCGCGCCCGCGTTCTCGACCATGTAGAATGGGTTCTCGTATCGCATGTCGATGACGCCGGTTCCGATCTCGATCCTGCTGGTCCGGGCGCCAACGGCGGCGAGCAGCGGGAAGGGAGAGGCGAGCTGCTGCGCGTAGTGATGCACGCGAAAGTACGCCCCGTCCGCCCCGAGCTCCTCGGCGGCTACGGCCAGCTCGATGGACTGCTGCAACACATCGCGTGCGGACCGCACCGCGGAATGCGTTGACGTGTTCCAATGACCGAAGGAAAGGAAGCCGAGTTTTTTCATGACGTGACGTAATGGGGCGAGCAAGACGACGAAACGGCGCGATCCGCTGCATCCAAGCCGCGCGCGACCTTGGCCAGAAAATAGAGACGATCCACGGGCAACTCCTCACCATCACGGAATTCAGTCCGGCGTTCTCGGCAAGCTGTCGATGAATGCACGCATTGCCTGCAGAACATCGGGCTTCATGCGATCGAAAGACAAAGTGATTCGCGCCCGCGAGTCGAACCACGCGCGCCTGCGGCACGGCGCGCTCGAATGCGCGGACCTGTTGCGCGATCGAGGAATCTACCTCCGCAACCATTTCTCGTGGCGCACCGCGCGGAGCTTCCAGCGGAGACGCAAAGATTGCCAGCACCGGCCCGTTGATGAACGTGTACTTTCGCTGCCCGGAGAAGATCGCGTACACGACCCGATCCAGGCGCGGTTCTCCCTTCGCATTGCTGGGCGGCGCTGGTAGCTCCAGCTGGCCGCGCAGACTCGTCACAAACGACGGCAGGATCGTGTTCGCCAGCGCGGCCGTCGTCCTTCGCCTTTCCTGCGGGCTCGCCCCCGAGCCATACCGCAGCTTATCGAGTTGCCGGATGATCTCGTTGATGTCGATCGTGTGATGTCGATACGAGGTGTCGTACAGCGCGTAGTCGGCAAACCGGATGGCCCCCAGGAACGCGACGTCGTCACCACTCGGCGCCTTCCAATATTCAATAGCCGTAAGACGGATCGGCGCGCCAATAAGACTGTCGAGGGCTCCTATCTTCGCGAGAGCACGCGTCGGACCCACCCAGCGCACGACTCCACCCTCTTCGGCTGGCGCCGCGCGTACGTCAGCCCGACCGCGTGCAAGCTCCCGGATGAGGCAATGCCCAAATACCGCAGCCGTGCAGGTTGTATCGCGCGTCAACTCGGCATGCCAGAACACGGTGAGATCGCTCCGGGTTCCTTCCTTCGGGCGGTCACCGGCAGCGAGTGTATCCGGCCGTTCGGGATGGAACCGAAAGAACGGCCATCCATCCCGACCACCTTCGTAGTTGTAGGAGACATCCGCGAGGACATACCTCGTGAAGGCCTTCGAGCTCGGACGCACATGCAGCACCCTGGTGCTGTCAAAGAGATAGTAGTCCCCAGGGGCGGCCGCGTTCATTGCGACGGTTATCCACTTGTACCGCACTGCCGGCCGCGTGGTTCGCGCCAGGACGTCGATGCGTCCTCGCCCCTCGGCATACGTGACGCGAAGGGCGAGCGGATCGAGAATGCCTGCGACTATCCGCTCACCTCTCGCGGTGTCCGTTACAAAGTTGGTGGTATCGACCGTATAGGTGATTCCACGCAATGTGCCGGTCGACACGGTTCCGGCTTTGCGCGCCACCTTCAACCGATGCGATGGCCACGCCGAGGCCCGCGATAAGCGCACGACTCATCATTTTTCATTATTCCTCTTGGCGCCAGATCGTGAGCGTGCCGGTCAATGGCTCATCGTGGTTGATGTTCCGTGGGTAGTAGGCGATGACGGTTGCCGGTTCGCGTGCCCAGCATTCGAAATGCTCCAGCACGGCCTTGCAAACCGCGCCGGCAACGGCGAGTTGTGGACGCGTCTGCTCGTTATCGTGCGTATGTATTGCGAGGAAGTACGAGCCGGCAGGGATGGACCATCGCCGCATCTCGCGAGGCGCCAGGCGCACACGCACGGCAAGGTGCTGGCCTGCGACAATCGCGTCCAGTTGCTCCACGCGTTGGTACGAGTGTACTGCTGTAAACGAGGCGTGATCACCAACGCTCACCGTCGCCGAGGTGATGCCGGGTGCGCGCGCATGAATACGCTGGCTCTCCAGCGTGGCAATCGTGCTGTCGCGAATCGAAATGATTCCTGCCAACTCGGTGACTGACTGCCCGGACGCGTCGGTTGCTTCGAATCGCAAAGCCCGTGCGTCCTCACCCACCACGACATCCATCATCACCGTGGCTCGCACGTCGTGCACCGGTCGGCAGTGGAGCGATAGACGGGCTTCCAATGCACCAAGTGCGGCACGAACCGTCGCGTCCCCCGCTTGTGAACATGTAATGACTCCGCCGGCCGACACTGACACCGGCACGCCCGACGTCCACTGGTATCGCACGTTGGAGCTCGGCAATGCATGACCAGCCGCATCGACGACATGTATCGATAGTTGCACGGGGCGCTCGGAGTTCACGACGAGCTCTCCGCGACGGTCGGCCGTTAGGAATGCCGGTGGTCCGTCGGCATTCACTTGGGCGATGAACACGAGCGATGCGGCGACAACGAACACACTGACCAAGGCCGCGAGATGTGTGGGTTGGTGTTGCGCCCTGGCTCGAAGCGCACCCAGTCCGAGGTGTGGCACCGAGCGGAGTGATTCGTGGAGATACCACCCACATGCGCGCGCCCGCCCAACGCGTGCCACACGCATCGCATACTCCTCCGCCATGTCGCCGAGTACTTCATCGATCACATCCTGATCGACGCCGGCGATGCGCAGGATGGACTCGCCCAGGGACGACGGGGCTGCTGGCTGCGGTCGGTGGATCGACGCGAGCGTGTTGCGGCGCGAGGTGTAGATCATCCGAGCCTCGGCCGGACTCTCTTGCCCATTCCGGCCCACATGGATTCGGCATGGCGCTGCGCATCGAGAAGCGAGCGAGCCCCGGTCGCTGTGAGCTTGTACTGGCGCCGCGAGCGCCCACCGCGAACAGGCAGTGGTGCAGTCGCGTGCGACGTCACGAGCCCCTTGTCCTGAAGTCGCTGGAGCGTCGTGTAGAGAGCGCCCACCGAATGTTCACGCCCGGTACGCTCCGCAATGTCGCGTCGAATCGCAAACCCGTACGCGTCGGTGGCGAGACGTGACACCGTGAGCAGGACTGTGAGCTCCAATGTGCCGAGTGTGAGATCTGTCATATACATCACTTTGTAGAACAAATCGCCAGAACGCAAGGCCCTTTGTTCGCCCGTACAAGGTTGATGAGCCGCGAGACTCTTACGGCGCGCGCACCCCGCCGAAATCCGCCGTTGCGTGCCATCACTTCATCTTGTAGACTGAACCATATGGTTCAGTCGGTCCAGGCCAACTTCGATGCCTCGTTCGGAGCACTCTCGAACGCCACCCGGCGCGGTGTGCTGGAGCAACTCGGGCGTGCGGACGCTTCGATCACGACGCTTGCCCGGAAGTTCCACATGACCCTCACGGGCATGAAGAAACATGTCGACGTGCTGGAGCAGGCGGGGTTCGTCACCACGGAGAAGGTCGGAGGCGTGCGCACCTGCAGGCTTGGCCTTCGCGGTCTGCAAAAAGAGGCGGAGTGGATCGAAAGGTACCGCCAGCTCTGGAGCGCACGCTTTGACGAGTTGGACAACGTTGTCGAGAACTTGAAACGAAAGGAGAGAATCGATGGACGAAAAAAGAGAACGTGAAGCCGCCCCAACGAAGGACCACACGACGGTGGAACGGAGGTCCGAGCGCGAACTCGTCGTCACACGAACCGTCAACGGCCCCGCGCGCCTCGTGTTCGAGGCGTGGACCAAGGCAGAGCTTTTCAGGCTGTGGTGGGTGCCACGATCGTATGGTCTGACCCTGCTTTCCTGCGAGATGGATGTTCGTGTTGGAGGCGAGTACCGTTTGGTCTTTCGCCACCAGGAGTCGACCCTGGCGTTCTTTGGCACGTACCTGGAAGTGACACCCCCTTCGCGTCTCGTTTGGACGAACGAGGAAGGCGATGGCGGCATGACCGTCACCACGGTGACCTTCGATGACATCGCCGGCAGGACGTTGGTGGCGGTGCACGATCTCTATCCCTCGAAGGAAGCGCTTGACGCCGCCACCGGATCGACCGGCGCGATGCCTGAGGCGCTCGACCAACTCGACGAACTTCTCGTCAGCCTGGGATCCGCAACGACAAAATGACGCAGCCAACCAATCAACAGCGACGCTGTTCGTGAAGCCGGGCACCGATCCAGAGACACCACTTGTGACTCGGTCAGAGACTCGTTTCCAGGACCCCAGAGGACCTTCTTCGAGTTCCAGCTCGACGCCCAGGGCAAGGTGATCGGTGCCATTCTTGAGCAGGGTGCGCAGCGCATCCCGCTGGAGCGGAAGTAGCCAATCCCGAGACTTGTCGTCCCGCAGGAGTCAGACCTTCATCCCGTAGGAGTGAGACCTGTCATCCCCCAGGAGTGAGCGAAGCGAACGAGTGTCGGGATCTACCGTACCGTCTCTTTGTGCCATTGTCGCCGAGCCGGCGCAATGTCGAGAGCCCATCGGTTGTAACACGCGGCATCGATGAGCCCGTTGTTGGGCCATCGAAGCCGCGTGACGTAACTGGTAAACGTGATCGCCGGCATGGGCAACACGAACAGCGAGCTCCCGAAGTTTGCTCGCCTACGTCAGCGATCGTCGCCAATTGGAGGGATATCGCCAGCAGGGGCCGTGCCGACGGAGGGGACTTTCGGTGGATGACGCCTGCCCTGCAAGAGCGCCATGATAGCCTGTACAACCCAAAGCATCGCGAAGAATTCAAGAGCTTTGCTCGAACGATGTAGCTCTCCGGTGACGCGCAGAACTATCAAATAGAGCAGCGCGCCCACAAGGAGGGGCATCCCTGTCTCTTTCCAAGAGTCCATTCGAATCTCCAGGTGGCTGGCTAACGCTAACGGTCAAGCGGGAAGCGAAGTGGCTCCGGTCTTCTGTACAGTGCGAGGCGATCCGATAACTGGAATCGTGAGCCGGGGATCAGGCCGCGCAGGACCGTAGCTGTGGAGTAAAGTAGGCCTCGGCAGGCGTCCGGTCGTCGAGACGCGAGTGGGGACGCCGCGTGTTGTACAGCGTGAGATAGCGACTGAGGCCAGCCGTCGCGGCGGACACCGCGTCGTACGCGTGGAGATAGACCTCCTCGTACTTGAGCGAGCGCGAGAGCCGTTCGACGAAGATGTTGTCGCGCCAGCAGCTGCCGGGCGGAATGGCCAGCTCGCGAAGGTCTCCGACGCGCCGTGGCCACATAACGCATCAGCTCTGCTGCAAGGAATCCAACAACTGCGCGCGCAGCGCGCGCTACCGCGACTCCTTGTCAGCAGCAGCGCACGGTATGGTGCAGGGTCACTGATCTCGATGAGTGCCTCTCCTGCGAGAAGATGTTCGCTGACGCGCGGCCACGCGACTTGCCGCGAGTCGCGAAGGCGTGCGTTGGAGGTATTGCCGCAGGGGAGCCAGATAAGCTGCGGCAGCGGACCAAAGCGTTCGAGCAACTGGACGAAATCGTAGTCCTTCGTCATGACGACCGGGCCGACGGTTCGCGCGGCCGCGAAGATGATCGGATCCTCGGCATCTCGCCGCCCGAGTTCGCGAATCGGCTGCGCGGCGACACCTACGTCAACCTGTCGCCAGCGCGCCAACTGGATCTGTGACAGCATCGAACGAAGGGATGGTGGCCTCGTCGTCGTACCAAGGGCGTGTGGGACAGATCAGGCGAATGCCGTGAGCCGATGCTAGTCCGTCCAGCTCCGCACCCGCCTCACCCCGTTGAGGTGTCCCAAAAAAAACGATCACCGGGTTGCCGTGTGTGACGCCAAACTCGTGGATCTTCATGGATACGGTGAACTCCAAGTCGCGGCCAACGGCGAACTCGCACCTCTGAAAGTCAATCGCAATTCGGCGCAGCGATATTGGATGGCTGTTCGTGCAGCCATGTGCACTGCTGGTGTGCGACCCAGCAACTGTTAACGGGCAGCTCCTTCTTCCCAGTGCCTCATCGAGAGCGACACGACGTCGTCTTCACGCGCCTCTCCGTCCGGAGACGACACGAGCC
>JAQBPY010000164.1 GCA_028287285.1 Gemmatimonadota bacterium | reverse complement strand
TTCGGCAGCGGGAGACGCCCCCGTCGAAGCCATGCGACCAGTTCCCCGAGTGACGACGGCGCCGCGAGTTGAAGATGGCGGACGAGTGATGCCTCACGAACGTTCGTCGGCGGCAGGATCAGGATGGTGTCACCGCCTCTGTTCGACGTGGCGACCTGGCGCGCGATCGAAAGCGCGCCGCGCACGGGCCTGATGGACGCGTCGAGACCGAGCTCGCCGACGACGACGCATCGCTCCACCGATTCCGCGCTGATGACGCCGATACCCACAAGGACACCGAGTGCGATTGGAAGATCGAACGCGGTTCCTTCCTTCCGTATATCCGCCGGCGCAAGGTTCGTTGTAATCCGTCGCGGCGGGACGCTGAACCCCGCATTGATCAGTGCCGCGCTTACACGCTCGCGACTTTCCTTCACCGCATTCGCCGCCAGCCCGACGATGAACCAGTTGGGTAGGCCGAGTGCGACGTCTACCTCGACGGTGACCTCGTAGGCATCGATGCCGAGTACGGCGGCTGAGCGAATGGCGGCAAGCACACGAGCATGATGTCACCGCAACCGCGCGTCGCCGTCACCATTTTCACGCAGGGCGTGTCACTTCAACGCCTGCGGTATAGACTCGGCGCGCGGAATTGAGGGGTCGATGCTGAGTGGTTCTGGCTGGTGCATGGACCCACCCCTACCTTGAGATTGTGCGCACTGGTCGTATCGCTCCCTTCTGCACCGCCATGCTGCTCGCCGCGCCCACCACTCGCGGGGCAGAAGCGCAGTGCCCCGATGGCGCTCCACCGCCGTTAGTTCGTACGTCAGACATCTACGTCGAAGCCAACGCGCAGTATCAAGTTGCCGGCGTGCCACAAGTATTGCCCACTGTCAGTAGCTATTTCGAGACTATGGGCTCCTGAAGTGAGCGAGCTATGAGTCGATCGAGGGCGTCACGGCATCGCGCTATAGCAATTGGCTTTGCGTGTCTCGCAGTGAGCGCGTCAGGGTTGGTCCTGCACGGCCTATATCCCGTCAGGCCAGAGCGCCCGCGCGCGCTGACCTCACGCGAACTGGGCAATATCACGGCCTTTGGCAACGCACTTGGCTACGTTCGCTTCTTTCATCCGACCGACGCCGCCGTCAAGGTCAACTGGGACGCATTCGCAGTGCGCGGCATCCGAGCGGTCCAAGGTGCAACTTCGGATGATAGCTTGGCAGCGGCCCTCACGTCGCTGTTCGCACCGATCTCCTCAAGTGTCCGATTCGCGAGATCGGGTTCACGGCTGCCGACATCCATCACGAAACCGGCCGGCGCCACACATGTCCTTTTCTGGCGACACTTTGGCGTTGGCGCGCCGAACGGTGCCACCGCGTCGGAGTCGAATCTCTATAGAAGCGAACGCGTCGTTGCCCCACTCGAGGAGATCGGCCGTCCCGTCGCACCCCCATCGTACCCTCCAGGTTCGGCTATCTCCTTGCCTATTGTGCCCGACCCTTCGCGGCCCGCGATAGTGAACTTGGGCGGAGGCGTTTCCATGAGTATGCCAATCGCTCTGTACGTGCAGACTAGCTACGTCGACGAGGTGGCGCCGAGTCCCTCCCCAGTTCTGGAGCGCTTCAGGATGACCGATCGCGCTACGCGGCTTGCGGCCGTCGTGCTCGCGTGGTCGCTCTTCCAGCATTTCTATCCATACTTCGATGTCGTCAACACCGATTGGCCGGCCGCGCTCGACACCGCTCTTCGTTCCGCCGCCATGGATGCAGACGGAGACGCATTTAGCTTGACGTTGGAGCGGCTACTGGCTGCGCTACACGACGGGCACGCGTTCATTCGCGCTTCGCAGCCCCCTTCCAGGCCCGACGTGCGGTTTGTTGCCGCCGATGGTCACGTCTTCGTATCTGCAATCGGAGATTCAGCTGCAGCGAGCGGTCTGCGAGTTGGTGATGAAGTAATTGCGGTGGATGGACACCCGATCCGGACCTACCTTGCCGAACGGATGTCACGCATCTCCGGTGCGACACCACAATCGATTCGCTCGGTAGCACTCCGTAACTTGCTCGCTGGTGACCCTGGCAGGCGCGCGCGGCTTGGGATCCTCGCTGCGAGTGGCGCTAAGCGTGACGTAGGTCTGTCACGACAGCCCAAGGTAGCAGTGCGGTTCAAGCTCAGTCCTGTCGCGGAATTGGCGCCAGGCGTGTTCTACATCGACCTCGAGCGAGTAACCGATGCGGCGGTTGACTCCGCGATACCGCGCTTTCAGGCCGCGAAAGCACTGATCTTTGATATTCGGGGTGGTGCCCAAGCAAGATTGATGGGATTCTTCCCGCATCTCAGCGACTCAGTGCTACGCTCGCCACGCGTGATGATTCCAGTGATCACGATTCCGATCTATCAGAACGTGGGATTCATCGAAAACACGCGAACCCTACTTCCTGCTCTGCCGCGGATCAGGGCACGAATCATCTTCTTGTCTGGTGGCGGCGTCATTAGCCACAGCGAGCATACACTTAGCATGGTTGCAGGGAATCATCTTGGCGACATTGTTGGAGAGCCGAGTGCTGGCACCAACGGTGTTGTGAATCCATTCACGCTTCTTGGCGAATATCGCGTGTTTTGGACTGGAATGCTTGCGCTGAGATGGGATGGGACACAGAATCACGGTGTCGGTGTGATGCCTTCGGTGCCGGTGTCTCCGACAACAGAAGGGCTTCGCGCAGGTCGCGACGAAGTTCTCGAGCGAGCGCTCTCGCTAGCAACAACACCACGACGCTGAACTCTTAACGTTCAGGACCCGAGGGCTCGGGGCTGTCGGAGTGCGCCGGCTCGCAACGCTCGCACGCAGCTGACCGCGATCGCGTTATGGCACCCATGTCGTGAGCGAGGCAGCCGACTTCCGCTCCTTCGCCGGCGGAACGTTCGCCGGCTCCCCGACGTTGAGCACG
>JAQBPY010000156.1 GCA_028287285.1 Gemmatimonadota bacterium | reverse complement strand
CGATCAGCCGGACGTGATCATCGAGTGGTCGCATCGTGGTCTCGCGTCCATTCTGCTCCTTGCGCTGATTGTGCTGGCCGTCGTGGCATGGCGGCGCCGATCGGACGTGGGGGTGGGTGGTCGCGGGGGCGTGCTGCGCTCGTCCCTGCTCGCTGTGGGCTTGGGCTTCTCTGCGGCCATTCTGGGCGCCGTGACGGTGAAGCTGGGTAACGCGCCTTTCGCGACGCTCGCGCACTGGACCGTGGCGATGAGCCTTGTGGCGACCGTCGCCGCGTCCGTCATTCGTGCCGGTGGACTCGGGGGCCGCTCGGCGCGAGACGGCGGTGCGTCGGCCAGGACCAGGCGGGCGTCGGCCGCGGCGGCGGGGATGGCGCTCTTCACGGTCGTGATGGGTGGGCTCACGGCCAAGTATCCCGGTGCCGCGGTCGCGTGTCGCGCGTTTCCGCTGTGCGGAACGAATCCCGACGTCGCGCGTGGTGCGGTGCACATTCAGGTCACGCATCGTGTGGTCGCCATCCTGCTGGTGCTGCACCTGTTCGGGCTGGTGATGGCGCTGCGCAAACGCCAGGAGGCGCCCATTGTGCGCCGGGCGGCGCTGATTGCGCTGTCGCTGGGCGTGCTTCAGCTGCTGGTTGCCGGCGCCATGATCGGCATGCACCTGCCGCCGGTGCTTCGGTCGCTGCACGAGGCCACGGGCGTGAGTGTGTGGATTGCGACGTTCGTGTTCGCGTATCTCGCGCGGATTGCGAGTGGTGGATCCGCACTCGGCGTTCTTGCCCGGCTCCCTGATCCGCCTGTACGGTCCGGGTCCATTCGTGCGCCGGCGGTGCCGAAGCATGCGTATGCGGGCGCGATTGCGGAGCGCGGCGGCGTGGAGACGAGGGAGCCGTGGCAGGGCGCGACAGATGCGTATCTGGGGGCGTTCGCGATTGTGCCGGGTAGAGTAGCGGCGCCGGCGCGGCCGGTGGAGGATGAGGTTGCCGGCGGTCCCGTTGTGGGCGATGATCTGGTCCTGTGGGACGCAGGTCCTTCGGTCGCTGCGCTCGCTGAGCCGCCTGTCGTCCTGAGCGAAGCGAAGGACCTGCTTGTTATCGAGGAACTGCTACAAGCAGCTCCTTCGGTCGCTGCACTCACTCAGGACGACAATAGTCTCGCACCACCTGTCGCCCCGAGCGTACTCAAACGCACGTCGACGATGCACCACAGCATCGCGGTCATCGTCGCGCGAGGCGCAGACTTTTGAGCAACCCCACAGCCGGCGCGCCGGTGCGCCAGAGTTTCGCACGCGACCTCATCGCACTCACGAAGCCGCGCATCATCTCGCTGCTGCTCGTAACGACGATCGCACCCATGTACGTGGCGGGCTCGCCGGGCTGGAAGCTCACGCTCATGGTGTTCATTGGCGGATACCTGATGGCCGGGGGGGCAAACGCGGTGAACATGTACATCGACCGCGACATCGACACCCACATGGCGCGCACGAAGCTGCGTCCCATTCCAAGCGGGCGCATGCACGCCGAGGCGGTGTTGGCGTTCGGGATTCTGTGTGCGACCACGGCGACGTTTCTTCTGGCGCGCGTGGCCAACGTCCTCACCGCGGCGCTCGCGCTCGGGGGATTTTATACCTACGTCTTCATCTACACGCGTTGGCTGAAACGGAGCTCACCACAGAACATCGTCATCGGTGGTGCGGCCGGCGCGTTCCCTCCGCTGGTGGGCTGGGCAGCGGTGACGGGGCGCATCGACCTCACGGCGATCTATCTTTTCCTCATCATCTTCTACTGGACGCCGCCGCACTTCTGGGCGCTCGCGCTCAACAAGCAGCGCGATTACGGCAACGCCGGCGTGCCGATGGCGCCGCTGGTCTGGGGTGAGCGCGAGACGATGCGCAACATGCTCTGGTACACGCTCATCCTGTTGCCGCTCACGCTGCTGCCGGTTGCATTTGGCGCCCTCGGCCTGCCATACCTGGTGATGGCGGCGGCACTCGGTGCATATCTGCTGTTAGGCGTTGTGCGCGTCATGCGCGCCGACGATTTCGTGAAGCCGGCGTGGTCCGTGTACAAGTATTCCCTGCTCTACCTCGCGCTGTTGTTTGCAGCGATGGTCGTGGACCGGGCAATCGCGTGACGGATTCGTTCTCGTCGACCGCCCGTGAAATGCCGCTGCTGCTGGGCAGATTGGGTGACGCGCACGAAACGCTGCTGCTCATCGGGATTCCCGACCGCGACGGCATCGTCCACGTGCGCGGCTGGTCGGCTGAAGACTGGGGCGCCGCACCACGGAGCCGAGCGGAACGTGCCAATGGGCTGCTCGACATGCTGGAGCGGCAGGCCGAGCTTGGACGCTCGATGAACCAGTCCATCTACGCGATTCGCCTGTGGCTCAGGGGCGAAGGGATTGCGCCGCGCTGACGTGACAACGCCGTCCGTAAAGAAGGTCGACGAGCGCGGTGGACGTCCGAAGTCACCAAAACCGCTCAAGGCGCTGCTGCCGCGGCTTCGTCCGTATCGGGGGCGTCTCGCGATCTGTGCAGTGTGCCTGCTGATTGCGGCGGCGGTTGGTCTGGCATTTCCCCAAGTGGTACGCAAGCTGCTCGACGCCGCATTCCAGCAACACGATCGTGCGCTGCTGGACCGCATCGCGCTCGGACTGGTGCTGGCGTTCGCGCTGCAGGGCGCAATGAATTTCATCCAGGTGTACCTGCTCACGGGCACGGCGGAGCGGATCGTCGCCAGGTTGCGCGAGGATGTGTTCGCGCATCTCGTGCGGCTTTCGCCGGGATTCTTTACCGAGCGCCGCACGGGCGAGCTGACCAGTCGTCTCTCGGCGGACCTTGCAATCCTGCAAACATTGATGGGCTCGTGGATCAGCGAACTGTCGCGACAGTCGCTGTTTCTGATTGGCGGCGTGGTGCTTCTTACGCTCACGCATCCACGCCTGACGGCGACGACACTCGGCGTGGTACCGGTTGTCGTGGGCTCCGCGTTCTTCTTCGGGCGACGTCTGCGTCGTGCGAGCACGGGCGTGCAGGACAAGGTTGCGGATGCGATGGGCATGGCGGACGAAGCGTTCTCGCAGATCCGTACCGTGCAGAGCTTCGTGCGCGAGGCAGAGGAGACTCGGCGCTATGGCTTCCTGCTGTCGGATGTCGTGCGCGCGGCGGTCACGCGTGCGAAGATCCGCGCGCAATTGTTCGGCGTCGTGGGGTTCGTTGCGTTTGCGGGTGTGGTTGCGGTGCTCTGGCAGGGCGGCATCCTCGTGCTGCAAGGTGCGCTCACGCCGGGTGCGCTCGTCTCGTTCCTGCTTTACGCGATTACCGTGGCGGCAGCGGTCGGGTCGCTGGCATCGCTGTTCGGCAATTATCAGGAAGCGGTGGGCGCTGCGCAGCGTGTGTTCGAGATGCTGGACATGGAGCCCACGGTCGCCGAGCCGGAAACGCCGATCGTGCTCACGCGGCCGGTGCGGGGTGCGGTGGTGCTCGACGCTGTTTCCTTTCGCTATTCGAGTGAGCTGCCGGATGCACTGAGCGACGTCAGCTTCACGATCGCTCCGGGCGAAGTCGTGGCACTGGTCGGGCCAAGCGGCGCGGGCAAGACCACGGTGGCGTCGCTCATTCCGCGGTTCTGGGACGTGAGCAGCGGCCGCATCACGCTCGATGATGTGGATATTCGAGCGCTTTCATTCGAGGACCTGCGCGGCTCGATCGGCCTGGTGCCGCAGGAGCCGGCGCTGTTCAGCGGAACGGTCCGCGAGAACATCGCCTACTCTCGTCCGGACGCGAGTGAGTCCGACGTCGTTGCCGCGGCGCGCGCGGCGCATGCGATGGAGTTCATCGACCGGCTCCCGATGGGACTCGACACCCGTGTGGGCGAACGCGGCGTGAAGCTGTCAGGCGGCCAGCGCCAGCGCATCGCACTTGCCCGGGTATTCCTCAAGGACCCGGTCGTCGTTGTCCTGGATGAAGCAACGTCGAGCCTTGACAACGAGAGCGAGCGGCTCGTGGAGGAGGCAATGGAAGAGCTTCTTCGGGGCCGGACGACGCTGATCATCGCACATCGGCTGCGGACGGTGCGGCGTGCGGACCGTGTGCTCGTGCTCGAGCATGGGCGCATCGTCGAGCAAGGCACGCATGAGGAGCTCGTGAACGGTGCGGGTATCTACTCCAAACTGTATCGCGCGGAATTGCGCGACTGACTTCTCTCGCAGGTTACAGCGATCTGAGTCGCTTTGTCGGATTTCACCACACTGCCTACTTGCCGGACAGCGCCACTGACACTTTCACATCACCGCTGGCCGCCACCGTGACGGGCTGCGAAAATGCGCC
>JAQBPY010000149.1 GCA_028287285.1 Gemmatimonadota bacterium | reverse complement strand
GTGCCTCGATCTCCGCGGGCCCATACGCCGGCTTGCCGAGCGTGAACGCCTGTAGCCATGGACGCACGTGTTCCGGCGTCTTGATCCCAAGCTTCTCGTCCCGCTGCTTCGCCCGGCTCAGCGAAATCTTGATCACCTGATACGGCTCGGCATTTGGAATCTTGAGCCCCAGCTCGCCGTGCAGGTAGTGCGACGGATACACCATCGGCAGCACAACATCCACATTGGGTGAGATCTTCTCCCACCACTGTCCCACTTCGAGCGGCCCGCCCACCGTCGTGACAAGACCAAAAATGTCCGCAGTGACCCGGCCACCGAGCTTGTTGATGCGTCCCTTGGCTTCCTTGAGGTACGCGGCCAGGACGTCCGGCTTAGCCACCCCTTTGTTATCCGGGAACACCTGCGTTGGCAGTGACGGATACGGCTCTGGAAAACGAATGTAATCGTACTGAATCTCACCAAAGCCCATATTCACGAGCTCCTCGGAAATCCCGATGTTATAGTCCCACAGCTCGTGATGGTACGGATTCACCCAGGCGAGCGACTTCTTGTCGCGCCATACGGAGCCATCCTGCTTCCGGATCGTCCACTCTGGATGGACGCGCGCGGTGACCGAATCCTTGAATACCACAAGCCGGGCAATCGCGAGGATGTGATGCGCCTTGAGCGTGTCGAGCATGGCCGGAAGATTCTTGATCACCCCCGCATTGCCGGCATTTTTCCTGAACTCAGGATTGGACGGCACATAGTTCAGCCCGAATTCGTCCTTGAGGTCGATGACGAGCGCGTTGATCTCGGTCTGATCGGCGATTTCCACCAGACGCCGCATGGACTTGGCGCTCTGCGCATGCGAGCGATTCACATACAATGCCCGCACGATCGGATACTCGCTGTCGATGTTCATGCGAGGAACCGTGCGGTTGGTGGTCCGGCTTACCGGTGCCGCACCCTTTGCCGAATCCGTGGCCGCCGGCGCGACCGCCGGCGCCGATGCGACGTCGCCCGCTGATCCTCCCTGCGCGATGGGCGTACTTTTTCCTCGCTCGGTGGCAGAACACGCGCTCAGGACAACACACAGGACAAACAGGCGACTGGAATTCACGGAATGCCGGGAAAGGGGTCGGAGGAATCTACTGCACACCCGGATGGCTCAATGGCAGCTTTCGCGCCGGAAGCTCCGGCCACGAGTCTATATTCAACACTGCATGAGCCAGCCGTTTCCGATCCGCATCCTTCTTCTCCTGCCGCTCCTCGTGGCCGGCTGCCGAGATTTCGCGCGGTCCGCATCGAATCAGTCCCCCCCTGCCACCGAATTCGTGCTGGCCGCCGGCGACTCCGCCTTCTGGGTCACCAGTGACGCAAAAGGCGTTCACACGCGCGGCGCCCCGCTCAACCTCGCCCTGGTAGGCGGCCGGTTCGTGGAGCTTTACGTCGTGGACGACGACCACTCGTTCCACGGCGCGGAGCTCATTGGCCAGCGCGTCTACCGGCGCGACCTCCGCAGCGGCGACTCCGTCCTGGTCTATACCGACAGCGTCATTCCGCGCATTGCGCGCGATTATGCCCGCCTTCACCCGGACGACGAGCCGGTCACCCCGGACGAGGACGTCGACGAAAACCCGCTGTGGCGGGCCACCGCCACCCTCGATCTGCGATCGGCGCACGGGCCCTTTGTCTCGTACACCGTTCACACCGACATCGAAAAGGATCGCACACCGCTCTGGCACGAGAGCCGCCGAGGGGTGCTCGATCTCCGCTTTGGACGGCCTGCCACATTGGGTGATGTCGTGGGCGCCGACTCGGACGACGTCGCGCACCGTCGCGCCGGTGTCCTCAAGACCACCTTCGATTCCATCCGCGGCATCCACGATGAGCGAGGCGTTCGGGCCTCTGCCCAACTCGCGCACTATCACGTGGACGCCGGCAGCTTTGCCATCACCACCGTGGACGGCAGCCCGGCCATTGCGTACGCACTCCCCGGTGCCGGCCAAGGGGACGCGGGCCACATGCTGCCCCTGCCGCCGCTCGCGTTCTCCGAGCCGCTCTGGTGGAACGACGCCACGTCGTCGCTCCCCATTGCCTCGGTCGACGGAGGGCGAGATCTCTGGCGCCGCGGCGCCTACTCGGTGGTGGTTCGCTACGACTCGGCGGGTGGCGCCAGGCTGGCCATCCGCGACAGCTCGTCCCGGGAATGGCCTGCCGGGCCGGTCGCCTCGCCTGCCCGACGCATCTACTGGCTGGACCGGCCGCCAGTGGACCGCGATACCCGCCATGCACTCTCCAAGGCGTTCGACGAAGCAAAGACGTACGGCGACGGCGCGCGCGTCGCGGCCAGCCACCGCCCGAAGCAGCTCTCTCTTGCACGATACCTGAAATGACCGACCCCACCCACAAGCCCCGCACGCCACGGTCCACCGAAGCCGTCGTGGCGGACCTCATGATGCCGCACCAGGCCAACGGTCTCCGCCAGGCATCGGTGTTTGGCGGGATCATCATGAGCATGGTGGACCGATGCGCGGCACTCAGTGCAATGCGCCACGCCAGTGGCCAGGTCACCACTCTTTCCATCGACCGTATCCTGTTCAAGGAGCCCATTCGGGTGGGCGAGCTGGTCGAGGTGCGATCGCGCGTGGTGCGCGTGGGGCGCACGTCCATGTCCGTGCTCGCCAACGTCTATGCGGAGCACATCGCCACGAGCGTGCGGCGCCACACCAACGAGTGCTGGCTCACCTTCGTTCACCTGGACGAGCAGGGCAAGCCCGCACCTGTGCCGCCGCTCCTGCTGGAAACCGACGAGGACCGCGAAATGAACGACGTCGCCAACCGGCGCCGAGAGCAGCTCCTCAGTGATCTGTCCTGACTGCCTCAGGCGATTAGATTTCCATTCATGCAGCTCTTTACCGTCGATCAGGCGAACCGCACCCTTCCCCTCGTCCGCAGGATCGTCGAGGACATCGTCAGTGAGCATCGCCGCTGGCAGGAGGCCCTCGTGGAGCTGGACATGCTCGCACCTGCGGCAAACTCCGGGCTTCCCAACCCGCGCATCGCGGCCATCGAGCGGCGCATTCTCTTCATCGCACGCGAGATCGAGGCATTCCGGCGCGAGCTTGAGGGCCTCGGAATCCAGCTCAAGGACGGCAAGCGCGGATTGATCGATTTCCCCAGTGAGCTGGACGGCCGGCCCATGCTGCTGTGCTGGGAGCTCGGCGAGGCAGCCGTGGGATTCTGGCACGACGAAGAATCCGGATACGCCGGCCGCCAGCCCCTCTCGCCAACGCTCGTTGGCGGACACCCCTTCCCGGACGCACATCATGAAGAGCATCACAGCACCTGACGGCACCACCTGGGGCGTTCAGGTCCAGACGCCTGGCGCCAGCAACGCCGTGATCTTCTTCCGCCATCCGGACGGCCGCACGTCGCGCCTGGACCGCTACAACTGGATCATCACGAACGGCCCCGAGTCCCGGAGCGTCACTGCCCGGCTCGATGCGGACGACCTCCTCGACCGCCTCGACGCGTCCGCCATCCAGCGGCTGTTTGCCCGCTCGATGGCCGTGAGCCGCCCGGACAGCCTCGTCAAGCAAAAGGCCTGATCGGCGCCCTGTGTCGTCCTGAGCGTAGCGAAGGACCTGTTTTTACAAAAGCGCATCTCTATACGGCACTTCCACTTCCATGCCGTCCTTGCCAACGACGGTATTCGCGAAACACTGCCTGGCCTCCTTGCCCAGGTCCGTTGCATCCCGCGAGTACCGCGCTGAAAAGTGCGTGAGCAGGAGCGTGCCCACGCCGGCATCCCGCGCGATCATCGCCGCTTCCCGCGCCGTTGAATGCCCCGTCTCGATCGCCCGTTCGGCCTCCTCGTCGCCAAAGGTCGACTCATGCACGAGGACGTCCGCTCCTCGCGACATCTCCAGCGTGGCCGAGCACGGCCTGGTGTCGCCGGTCAGGACGATTTTCCGGCCCGGGCGAGCCGCTCCTACCAGCTCCGCAGGTGCAACGACGCGTCCGTCGGCAAGCGTGATGGGCTGCCCGCGATGGATTTCTCCCCAGAGCGGCCCCTCCGGAATACCCAACTCACGGGCGCGATCTGGGTTGAAGCGGCCCTTCCGCTCGTCCTCCACAATGGCGTAGCCCAGGGCCTTCGCCCCTCGGTGATCTACCGGAAACGGCACGATCGCATAGTCTTTCCGCGAAATCTTCTGCCCGGGATCCAACTCCAGCGTTTCCACGGGAAAGGCCAACCGGTCCATGCCGAACTCTTCTGCTCGCTTCATGACCCGGATGGCGCCCTTGGGCCCCCACACCCTGAGCGGCTCGGTCCGCCCCTGAAGTGACATCGTACGCATGAGGCCGATGATCCCGATGACGTGGTCCGCATGGAAGTGCGTGAAAAAGATGTCCTCCAGGCCAAAGGCCACCCCATAGCGCATCATCTGCCGCTGGGTGCCCTCCCCACAGTCGAAAAGCAGTGTCTCCCCCTCGCGAACAACGGCGACGGAGGCCACATTTCGTTCAACGGTGGGTCTCGATGCTGAGGTCCCCAGGAGGCGGACAGAAAGCGACATGGGCGCAAATATAGTCCCTGCGGCCCGTACTTTGCCTGTAGTGCCGGCTGAGCTGGCGTCACTTCGCAATCAGGCTCAACGATTCGGAGTTCGCGGCGTAGCAGACACAGGGGTCCGCAGTTTGCATTGGATGACGGCATGGCGGCCCGGGGGGGCTCGCAGGCAAGCGGCCCAATTCATCTAGGAGGAGCGGGAAATGACGATCAATCCGAACGACGAAGGGCGCAACTTCGGCCCTGATCGCGAACGTCAGCGCGAAGTGAGCGACGAGAGTGGACGCAGCGCGCGCGTCGCCGGTGCGTCCGACGCCGGCTCCGCGCCTCGCGGCCGCAGCAACCGCGGCTTTGCCTCAATGGACCAGGGCAAGCAGCGCGAGATCGCGAGCAAGGGCGGGCGTGCAGCGCACCAGAAGGGCACCGCACACGAGTTCGACGCAAGCGAAGCACGCTCCGCCGGCCGCAAGGGCGGCGTGACGGTCAGCAAGAATCGCGAGCACATGGCGGCCATTGGCCGTCGTGGCGGCGAAGCACGCGGCGCGAACCGCGCGGCGCGGCTTCAGTCGCAGAATGCCGGCACGTCGGCCGCGCCGATCCAGGCAGACCGCGAAGTCGGCTTTGCCGACAGCCCGCCGCCGCAGCGCGCCAGCAACACCGAAGCACAGCGCCCCGCACGCAACCAGATGGATTCGGTCGAGCGTCCGGCTACCTGAGCCTCATGAGGTGAAAACGCGGCACACCGGCCCTGGCCGGTGTGCCGCGTTTGCATACTCGCACTGGCTGCGGCGAGGCTGCATTTTCCGCGCATGCTATCCGCCCTCGTTTTCACGCTCGCGCAGCTCGCGGCCGCCGCACCCGGCGACTCCCTCACCACCGGCGCCCGCAGCCCCGCCTATACCGCCGACGGCAGGCTCGCCCTCAGCATCCGCGGCGACATCTGGGTGCGCGGAAAGCCGGGCGACCCAAAGACATGGACGCAGCTCACCTCCGGCGCGGCATGGGATCAGTATCCCGTATGGTCGGCCGACGGGTCGTCGATTGTCTTCACATCCACCCGCTCGGGCACGAGCCATCTTTATCGCATCGCCACCGCCGGCGGAGATGCCGAGCGGCTCACGAGCAATACGGAGGCCGAGGGCGAAGCGGCGATCTCACGCGATGGATCGCTGGTGTATGCGCGCGGTCGCGGCTCGCAGGCAAAGCTCTGGATCCGCACTGCCGGCGGCGACGAGAAGCGTTTCACCAGGGGCGACAACGGCGGGGAGCACTGGCCCGTTTTTTCGCCCGATGGCAGGCAGGTCGCGTACAGCGCCGTGCGAGAAGACCGCACGCGACTCAGGGTGCACATCGTCGCTGGCGATTCGGACCGCGTCGTCGTCGAGGATCGCGACGCCGAACACGCGGCGTGGTCGCCCGCCGGCGATCGCATCGCCTTCGCAACCAGGAATGGCCGCGCCGGCGTCTGGATCACCACCCCCGATGCGAAGTACGTGAACATGATCAGCGCGCAACGGGCCGAGCCGGCGTGGTCTCCGGATGGGCGCACCATGGCGCTCGTCGAGCTGCCGCAGGGCGACGTCGGTTACAACGGTGACCCCGACCGGCTTGGTGATCGCGAGCTGCGCGATGATTTCTCCACCACAGGCCGCCTCTGGTTCGTGAATGCCCCAACGGCCCCCGACGCTGGACTTGCCACATCCTCGTTGCCCGCCACGGATCAGCGTGGCCGCAACGCCGATGTCTTTACCGCCTTCTGGAACCGGATGGACTCGCTCTATTTTCGCGAGTCTCCTGCACGGCATGCGCGCTGGGACGTCATGCGAGTGTCATTCAGTGACCGCGCGCTTTCGGCGACGTCGGATGCGGCGCTCGAATCGGTCATCCACGACATGATTCGGGAGCGTCCGCCCCTGCGCGACGCCGCGACGGGACATTCCGCCGTGTCGAGCGCACACCCCGTGGCCACTGCCGCCGGCCTCGAGATCCTTCGCAAAGGCGGCAACGTCGTCGATGCGGCGGTCGCGGTATCACTTGCCCTCGGCGTCGTTGAGCCGGATGCGAGTGGGCTCGGTGGTTACGGCCAGATGATCGTGAGCATGAAGTCCATGAGTCAGCCGCAGCTCATCGAGTTCATGACACGCGCACCCGAAGAAGCCACGCTCGCCAACGGCGCTCTCCTCAGGCGCGGCGCAAACCCGCCCGATGGGCCCGTACTCGTGAACGTCCCTGGTACGCTCGCAGGAATGGACGTCGCGTTCAGGAAGTATGGAAGCAGGAAAGTCACATGGGCCGAGGTGGTCGCGCCGGCCATTCGCGCGGCAGAGCAGGGCTATGTGGTGAGCGAAGGTCTTGCGACGACCCTGGCAACGGAGCGCGAGCATTTCCTGAAGTACCCGGGAAGTCGCGCGCTGTTTTTCGTGAAAGGTGAGCCGCTGCACGCGGGCGACTCGATCAGGAATCCGGACCTCGCGCGAACGCTGCGCACCATTGCCGACAGCGGGGCACAGTCGTTCTACTCGGGCTCCATCGCACGTCGCCTCGTGGCTGACCTGCGCGGCCAGGGCAACGCCATCCGGCTCACGGACATGTCGCGATACTACGCGGCAGAGCGTGAGCCGGTGTCGGGCACGTATCGTGGATACACGCTCTACTCGAGCGCGCCGCCTGTATCCGGCGGCGCAACGCTCGTGGCACAGCTCAACTCACTCGAGCAGCAGAATGCCACGCGGGCACCGTCCTTGGATGCCGCGTCGTTCCACGCGCAGCTCGAAGCGTGGAAGCTCGTGCCCGCGGGGCGAGGTCGCATTGCGGACCCGGGCCTCTGGCCCGTTCACATCGAGGGGTACACCAGCAAGGACTCTTCGCGGTTGCGCTGGCGCTGCTTCAATGCACGCAAGGCGCTCCAGCCCGACGACCTCCGTGGCGACGTACCTGCATGCGCAAAATCAGCTGTTCCCACCGCCGATCGTGAGGACACGGAAACCACCGAAGGCGCGAGTGAAGATTCGCAGTGCTCGGATCACGCCGCCTTTGCCGCCGAGCGTTTTTGTCATCGCACCGGTACCACGGCGTTCGCCGTGGCCGACGCAGACGGCAACGTCGTGAGCGCCACGCAGACGCTCGGCACATGGGGTGGAAATTTCTATGTGTCGCCGGGGCTCGGATTTCTGTACAATGACAAGCTCGGTTCCTATGGAAATGATCCGGACGAATACGGTGCGCGACTGCCAAATGCGCGGCACGGCAGCACGCTTGCGCCAACGATTGCATTCAGGGGAGAGGGGAGTGCCCGTCGTCCGGTGGTCGCGGCGGCGGCCGCGGGCAATGCGTGGATCACGTCGGCGGTGTTCACGTCGGTCACCGGCGTGCTCGATCAGCACCTGAACGCGCAGCAGGCCATCGAGCTGCCACGCTTCCTCATCGGGCAGCAGCGAGGTGAGAGCCGTGCGAGCTATCTCATCCAGATCGAAGATGGCTTTGCGCCGTCAGTCCTGCGCGAGTTGAGCGGGATGGGCCATGAGTTCCGGCGCATCTCGCTGCCGGGCGAGGTGCGGATGGGCTATGCGGCGGTAATCACCTTTGGCGATCACGATGTAACCGCCGGCGCAGACCCGCGGCGCGCCGGTGCAGCGGGCGCCGTTCCATAGTGTCCCATGAGACTGCGCACTGGAAGGTCTTTCAGGATTACGATAAGAGCAGATAAGCGGCAGAAAAACGGATACTGCACAAAGGGGATTTGCCGTATCGCCGTTATCGTTTT
>JAQBPY010000132.1 GCA_028287285.1 Gemmatimonadota bacterium | reverse complement strand
TCAGCAACTTGCCTGCGGCACCCTTGCGTGTCTGCCGCTTGACACCGCGCCGCCGCGATCTCACCCTCGTCCAGCGGTGCACTCCTCGGAGCGAACAATGAATCATTCGATTTCACGAAGCGCGCAGCGGGCATTCATGCTCTCCATCGCTGCGTCAGGGGCGGGACTCGCACAAGCCGTGACAAGCACGGCGGCCATGAACGTCAAGGTGCGCCAGCTTCCTGCAGCGGTCGCGACGACCAGCGATTCCATCGGCTCTGTGGCGAGCGTGCGCCAATTGTCTAACGGAAACATCCTCGTGAATGACCAAGCGCGCCGCCGCGTCGTGCTCATGGATCCCACAATGAAGCTTATCGGCGTGGTGGCGGACACCACGAGCAACACGAACCGCGCGTATGGTGCGAGTCCTGGTGGCTTGATTGCGTTTCGCGGAGACTCGACGCTATTAATCGCAACCGCCAGCCTCTCAATGCACCTCATCGATCCCAACGGAAAGATCGTACGCACGATGGCGGCGCCACGAGCCAGCGACATCAACGCGTTGATTGGCGGCCCACGAGGTAATCCCGGATTCGATGCGAAGGGACGCCTGGTGTATCGCGCGTCGGTAAATGAAGGCCGAAGTCTGCGAACGTCGCAGACCGGGCAAACCTTTACGATGTTGACGCCGCCCGATAGTGCCATGCTTGTGCGCTACGATCTCATCACCCGTACACTCGACACGGTCGGTTATTTCAAGATCCCGAAGTCGTACTCCAACATTTCGATGGATGCCGATGGGCGTCCGAGCTTCAACGTACAGAACAATCCGCTTCCCGTAGTTGACGATTGGGCGGTGCTCAGCGACGGCACCGTTGCGATCGTGCGGGGTAGCGACTATCACGCCGAATTCATCGACGCCGCGGGAGTGAGAACCGTATCCGATAAGATTCCCTACGAGTGGCAGCGACTGACCGACGACGACAAGTCGCGCATCCTCGACTCGGCGAAGGTGGTCCTTGAGAAGCGGCGTGTTGCAATGCCGTCTGCGGGTGGCGGCAGGGCGCCTCAGATGATGACCATGACGAGCGAGGGACCGTCGACTGGCTTGCCACCAGTGCGCGTCGCTGGCGCGGCGCCAGACTCCGCGTCGCTCCCTCCCCTGGTCATGGTACCGATATCGGAACTGTCGGATTACAAACCGGTGTTCGGCGTGGGCGCCATCCGCGCTGACAGCGATGAACGGCTCTGGGTTCGGACGATTCCAACGACACCAACCACGGGCGGCGCGCTCTACGACGTGATCGACAAGAGCGGCAAGCTCGTGGATCGCATTCAGGTTCCGGCCGGCACCGCCATCGCGGGGTTCGGCACCGGCGGCGTGGTTTACCTCGGGATGCGTGACGCAACCGGACTTCACCTTCAGCGCGTCCTGTCGAGGTAGTCGCGGGACTCCTGCAACGCAGCGACTCACAGCGATCCTTCCCGGTTCAACATTTCTACTTCGCGCGATTGTGGCGATGTTCGCCGTGGAGGACAGTGGTCACCTTCATGGCGAGTACTGGCGTCTGGTGGCATCCGGCTTCCTGCACGCCAACCTTACTCATGTCCTGCTGAACGCCACGTTGCTGTGCCTGGTCGCCCCTATCACTGAGCTCCGCGTCGGTGTCGTCCGACTTTTTGTGTTGCTCCTCGCCGCGTCGATTGCGAGCGGAGCTTGCATACTCACAAGACATATGAGTACATCAACGACACATCGACTTCGTTTCGCCCGCGCTGGGATTCGCGTATTCGGCCGTTCCGGGAGTCAGCATGGTCGGGCATATCAGCGGGTTTGTCGTCGGCGCAACCGCTGCGCGCTTCATTCTGATGGTCGACGCAAGCGATCAACCGACGGCACTGGCAACGGTCAATCGCGACCGTCACCGCACGGACATCAGGAACGACTAGAGCTCCGCACCTCCACACACGAGCAGAAGGTCGACACCTCGATCATCGGGCGATGCTCTCGCGCCGCCGACCTTGTCGCAGGCTCCACATTCCGCGCATCGCGAGGATGACAGTGAGGCACCCGGTCGCGCCCACTGCGAGAACGGTCCAGATGAAGAAGAAAGCCCCGTTGCCCTTGGCGAACTCGCCGCCAAGCTCCTTCATGTGGAGGACGGGCATTGCCGCTCCAGTGAGTCCCGTCACGATCATGATGAGGTACCCCAACGGCCGTTCGGCGATTACGAGCGCTCCATACAGCAGGAGCGTAGTCGCGAGCACACAAACGAGGTCCGGGATCCCTCGGGGGAACCACCCGCGCACGATGTCGTCCGTCAGGTGAAGCGTCAACAAGAGGATTGAGAGTACCGACGTGATGGCTAACAGGTTCTTCTCTTTCATTTGTTACGCTCCACGACGGAGGTCAGTGCCGCTAGGAAGGCGAACGTCACGATGTTCACTTGACCGGTGCCGCGGCGACCGCGGGAACCGCGCGCGACACCTCGAACCCGTTCTTGAAGATCCGCACGATGGCGCGGGTCGCCGTAATGTCCACGAGCGGGTTTCCATCGACGAGAACGAGGTCTGCGCGCGCGCCCACCGCGATGCGCCCACGATCGTCAAGGTGGAATGCTTCGGCTGGAGCCAAGGTCGCGGCCTCGAGCGCCTCGGCCGGTGTAAGGCCGGCACGGGTGAGGAGCTCTATTTCTCCGTGCATGGAAACACCGTGGCTCGTCAGGTTCGCCGCGTCGGTTCCGGCAAGGATCCGAACGCCCGCCACCCTGAGGCGACGCACGTTCTCGATGGCGCGATCGACATCGAATCGCACCAGGTACGGCGCCATCGGGTGTTTGGGACCAGGTCCTACCTTGACCAATTCCGCGCGTTGCGCGGCGCTCAGGTACGGCGACAGTCGTGCATCCGCCACCAGGGCGGCCCCGAAGTTTTTCCCCTGAAAGCCGCCGAAGATTGAAAGCGTCGCGCAGACGAACGTCCTGTGGGCAGCGATCTCGCGTGCGAACGCGTCGTCGACCAGCGTATCGCTGAAGACGTGCGCGAGCTCGTCGACGCCGGCGCGCACCGCGCCGCGGGCACCTTCGACCGAACTGATGTGGGCGACGACGAGCACACCCTGGGCATGCGCGGCCGCGACGACCGCAGCCATCGTCTCATACGAGATCGTTGTGAACAGCGGCGCACCCGGTTCGTACATGACCTTGATATAGTCGGAGCCCTCGGCAATTCGGCCCTTGACGAGGGCGACCGCTTCGTCGGGTTTCGAGATGGTCGAGAACGGAATGCCGAACTGCGTACCCAGGCCGCGTGGTGACGTGACAGGCGAGCCCGCGGTCCACAGGTCGGCGAGATCAGTGCGCTCCATCTGCGTGCGCCGAGACTTTTGGGGCGCCGTGAAGTTGATGCGCGAGAGCATGTCGAGCTCGGTGGTCACGCCGAAGCGCAGGGCGTCGCGCAGTTCTCGTTGCGCTTCGACATGTCCATGGGCCTCTATCAGCCCGGGAATCAAGGTAAAGTCAGCACCGTCAATCACAGGCAGGTCTGTCGGCGGTGTCACATGGCCGACCATGTCAATCCGGCCATCCTTTACGACCACGTCGACGCCTTCCATTGCACGGTGGCCATCGAACACACGCACATTGCGCACGACGAACGAATTCCCATCAACCGGAACGCCGGCGGCTACGGTGACGACAGGAGCGGTTGCACACGAAGTGGCGACGAATCCCACCATCGCAATCACAATCGGCGCTATGCTGCGGAGTCTTTGGTTCGGTCTCATTGTGCGATCTCCTGATACGCGAGGTTGATGACCCGGAGCCCCGTATGAACCGAGCATCCGAGTTCCCAAAGGAGGTGAGGGAGAAGCGATAGAGGGCTGATGGTCAACGCGACAGACGCGTCTGATCGAACACTCCCGGCATTCGCTGCCGCCACACTGCCAGGTGGATTCAGCTAGCGCCATCGAACTGGTGCGGGCTGCGGAAAGTCGGGGCGAATGACTGCTTACGCAGCGGAGAACAGCGCGGTCATCCGATGCGCCGCGTCCCTCAAGGTGGAGCCTTCGCTTATTGAGGTGGTCGGGGGCGGATTACGAACTTCTCGTTCCGAACCGTCCTGTCCCTAAGGAGCAGTTTGCCGCGCGAAGAACGACCAGATCACATCTGGTCCGTTCGGTTCCTTTGGGGACGGGCCCAACAAACGCGCATGGCGACGGTATGGCTGAGGGATGCCATGTCCCCCGCCGTTGATGGCAACGAGTTCCACTTCCGCTCCGGCATCATTGCGCCACACCGCGTGCTCGACACGAACTCCTTCGGCCGCTTGGCTCCAGCTTGTCTCCGGCGCCCCATCAATGGCATTGAGGTTCGCGAAATACCGCCCTGACTCCCGTGACGACAGAACCTTTCCGCGCCGAATGAACAAGCCGAAGAGACTCACCTCTCCACCATCAAACGGCACCAGGGGATCCATTGTACCATTCATGATCATGACGGAAGACGTGCCGCGTCCGATGGGTTTGCATTTGAAGTTTGCCGACACCGGCTCGTTTTCCGACACAGCCGCGACCGCGCGAAAGCGCGATGGTGCTTCGAGCGCCAGACGCAGCGCCATGCTCCCTCCGCGTGAGACGCCGGCCGCAAACACACGGTTCCGATTAACACCGATTGCCGAGATGAGTGTGTCGACCATCCGCGTGAGGAACCCGACGTCGTCGATGTTGAGCGTGTTCGCGCTGTAGTCACCGACGATGTTGCACCCGTTCC
>JAQBPY010000086.1 GCA_028287285.1 Gemmatimonadota bacterium | reverse complement strand
TGGTGCTGGGAACGCGCGACCGGCTCATTCTGGATGCGGCGCCTTACGTCGGTGGGCTGATCGGCGCGGGTGCTCCGCTCGTGCTGCAGGCGATCGAGGGCGGCGGGCACGCGGTGAATGAGGAACGTCCGGAAGACGTGATCCCCCTGTCGCTCGGGTTCCTGGTCGATTGACGAGCTGCCGAGAAAACTCTAAGCCGTTCGCGCGTTCTGATCTTTCGCTTTTCCGAATTTCTCGCATGTTGCGCGACGTTCCCTTCGCAGCATTTTCGATCGAGCGAAGAGTCTCGTGTCGGCGTCCACAGTCCCCGTGCGATGAGACGTCACTGGTTGATGTCGTCGGTCGTGCTGCTCGTGTTGGGCGGGCAACAGCCGGCCGAGCGCTGCTTCAGTGCAGGTTATCCGCCGGCGCTGGTCACGAGTGCCGAGCGTGACTCGCTGGACGGCGGGGAGTTGTTGCTTCGCATCATTCCCATCGAAGGACGCTCCTGGCCGCGCGTCTGTACCTACAGCGTCATCGATGCCGATCCGCAGACGAGTATCGCCGTGTTGATGGATTATCACCTCCAGGTCTCGTACATGCCACGCGTGCTCCACGCGGAGGTCGTGCCCGACACCGACGCCACGGCGACGCATGTTGCGTACGTGGTCGATGTGCCACTGTGGCGCGATGAGGTGGACACTCTTCGTGAAACCATTCGGCGAGTCACGGGTCGCAGCGGCGACGGGTACGCGCTCGAGTGGCACGCTCTCGCGTCGACAGGCACGAACGCCATCGACGGAAGTGCCACCTTCGTTCCGTGGCGCAATGCGCAAACAGCTCGCGTGGGCACGTTGATGGTGTACGAACAAGCGGTCGATCCCAAGTCGTGGCTCACGCGCATTCCCTTCATCAGGAACCGCGGCATCGATGCCGTGCGCGACGCCACAACGGCGCTCGCTCGCAGGATCGCCACCGAGCTCCAGTCGGAACCGGATCTGTTGGCGGGGCAGATGGCAACGTTCAAGAGAACGCTCGCACCGTGACGCCATGCTCGCCTCCCTATCGCGTCTCGACTTCCCTGCTCGGACCCTCACGGTGCGCGTGAGAATCGCCGACCGCCGCGTGTTGTCGCTTGCGGCATTCAGCGTCGCGATACTGACGCCGGTGTTCTTCCTTTCCGCCCGGGCGCTGCATGGCGAGCATGATGTCACCGTCGCATTCGCGCACGCGGCAGCGCTCGTTGGTGCGGTGCTCCTCGGCTACGAAGCCTTCTTCGCGGCGCAGCGCACGACATGGCTGCGGCAGCCGGTGGTCGTGCGCGCACCGCTCGACGCGAGCATTCCGTTTCTTCCTGCCTGGGTCTGGGTGTACGGCGCGCTGTACTACGTCATCATCGCCTTTCCCGCGGGCCTGCTGACGGACGCGCGGACCTTCGCCTGGTTCATCGCGGGTGGACTCGCGATGCTGGCGGTCGCTCTACCTATCTACGTCGTCTGGCCAACCGAGACGCCGGCGGAATGGCGTTCGTACGAGGGGGGCGGCGTGTCACGCCGCTTCCTCCGATTCATTCAGAGCTTCGACAACGGTCGCGGATGCGTGCCGAGTCTGCACATGGCCTTCAGCGTCTATGCGGCCACGTTTTATCCCTGGCCGCTGAGTGTCGTTCTCATTCCGGTTGTCGTCGGGTTGGCGTGCGTGCTGGTGAAGCAGCACTCCATTCTCGACCTCCTTCCGGGTTGGCTCCTTGGGTTGCTTGCGGGTGTCGTCATTCATGCGAGGATTTGACGATGGAGACAAACGTGAATCGGATATCGGCCACCGGGCAAAGCGCCATCAAGGCGCCCGATCCGGAGATGGTCCTCCTGCTCATCCAATTCGTCGGCGGTGCCTTTTCGCTGTTGGCGATCGTGACGTTGATGCCGCCGCTCGCCACGTTCGATCCCTATGTGTTTCCAATTCTCCTTGGTGGCGCGGCCCTCAACGTGGTGGGCTCGCTGGCTTTGCTCTATGGCTATGCGAGCAAGCGGCCATTCTATGCGCGCATCACCGATCGCTTCAAGCCGATCTCTCCGAAGACGAACCTTCCCGACACCATCGGCCTGATTCGCGCCGCGCTGTGGTACGACATGCTTCTCCTCGGAATATTGGTGACGTTTACGGGCGGCCCCGAGGAAAGCCTGTTCGCGCTTCAGTTCGCTGCGCTGCTGCCCATCGCGATGCTCGTGCCGGACACGCCGTTCATGAAGGCGGTGCACGCTGTGGTCTTCATCATCATGTTCTTCTTTGGCCTGGTCCTCTTCGAGCACGTCCACTTCGCCTATCAGTCCGACGCCCACAAACCGCCGTCGCACCAACTGTGGTTCGTGACCTTCTTCCTGATCTTTACCTGCGGGCCGACGTTCTACAGCATCAGCGCCGAGCACATGCAGGCGCATACCGGGTCAAGCCACTGACGGACTATCGCCAACCTCACTAACCCATTATCTTTCAACGAATTAGAAAGTAGTGGTGAAGGTCCTGCACATCGGGTGCGGGAGGCTGCGGACCCCTTCACGACCGCTCGGCAGTGGGCCGAGTGACACACTCCGTGAGCGGTTCGTTTCGTACCGCCCCTTCATCAACCGCATCGGTTGATCGCGGCAGATGCCGCGCGAGTC
>JAQBPY010000080.1 GCA_028287285.1 Gemmatimonadota bacterium | reverse complement strand
CACTGCGTCTGATTCGGGCGTATTCTTCCTGCGAGACCGATGCACGCGCTCCCAGGTCCACCCACTGAATGCGCCCAGGCCGAGTCCCAACAGGCCGGATGCAATGCCCACGATGAGGACGACGACGAAGAATCGAAGAACGCCCTTGGCCGGATCGCCGTTGTCGAACCCCTGCGAGATGTATGGCCACGCGAACGGCGCGGCCGCGAACCACCCGAAAATGAAGGCGACTAATCCCACTCCGTCCTTGATGGACGTCCGGCGCTGCTTGTAGAACTCCGACACAGCGGCTCCTTGCTGAAAACACGCCCGCGAAAAACAGCTCGTTGCCTTGCCAATGCCCTGCCGCCGCGAGCAGACTACCCATGTCTCGCGCTCTTCCCACCGTACTCACCAACAGATGAAGAAGCCGCAACCCACCGTAGCCGCCATTTCCACGGCAGATCAACCGTATCTGCCCTTGATGCTCTTGTTGTTCGTCGGATCAGGTTGCGCCGCGCTCATCTACGAGATCGTCTGGTACCAGTCCCTCTCGCTCATCGTCGGCTCCAACGCGATCTCCATGGGCGTGGTGCTCGGCACCTTCATGGGCGGCATGTGCGCCGGCAGCCTGCTCCTGCCAAAGTTCGTGAAGTCAAGTGAACACCCGCTACGCGTTTACGCAAAGCTCGAGGCGGGCATTGCGGTGTGCGGCCTGGTCATCCTGTTCGTGCTGCCCTATGCCGGTGGTCTCTATACAGCCATTGGCGGATCAGGTGTTGGTGGACTGCTCGTGCGCGGATTGTTCTGTGCCATCTGTCTTGCACTCCCCACCATCCTCATGGGCGCGACCCTGCCTGCCGTCGCGCGTTGGGTGGAGGCGAATCCGAGCGGCATCAGCTGGCTCGGATTCTTCTACGGCGGCAACATCGCCGGCGCGGTGCTCGGCTGCCTGCTCGCCGGCTTCTATCTGCTCCGCCTGTTCGACAACGCCGTGGCGACGTATGTCGCCATGGCGCTCAACATCGCCGTTGCACTCGCGGGGCTCGCACTCGCGAACGTCACGACGTACGAGCCGTCTGAATCAGAAAGTCACGCAAAGACATTCGAGCTGCCGCGCCATGCGTGGCCGGTGTTCGTCGTCATCGCACTGTCCGGTGCAACAGCGCTTGGCGCCGAAGTCATCTGGACTCGTCTGCTGACGCTGCTCCTTGGCGCGACGACGTACACCTTCTCGCTCATCCTCGCCGCCGTGCTCGTGGGCCTTGGCGTGGGCAGCAGTCTCGGCTCGTTCTTCGCGCGTGGTGTTTCGAATCCCCGTCGCGCACTTGGCTGGGTGCAGGTTGCGATCGTCGCGTGCATCGCGTGGGCCGCATACTGCGAAACACGTGCGCTTCCGTATTGGCCAATCAACCCTGCGTTGGCGGAGTCGTCGTTCTTGCAGTTCCAGATCGATTTCGTGCGTTGTCTCGTGGTCGTGCTGCCGGCGTCGGTCCTATGGGGCGCCAGCTTTCCGCTTGCGCTCGCGGCGGTCGCTCCCGATCAGAAAGACGCGAGCCGGCTCGTTGGAACTGTCTATGCCGCGAACACGGTTGGCGCGATTTTAGGCGCACTCGTCGCGAGTCTCATTCTCATTGCGTGGATTGGAACGCAGCAGTCGCAGCGGGTGTTGATGGCGCTGGCGGCGTTGGGCGGCTTGATCATGCTCGTGCCGAACTATGACGGCGACACGAAAGGCAGTGGTGCGCGGGGCATGATTTCGGGCGTGGTCACAGTGGTGCTCGCACTGATCCTTGGTTCGACGGTGATTCCCGTGCCGGCCATTCTCGTGGGCTATGGCCGGTACTCCGCCACATGGCTGCAGAGCCACGGCGAATTCATCTTTGTTGGCGAAGGCATGAACTCCTCGATGGCCGTCTCGCGGTTGCCGAGTGGGTACTTGAATTACCACAATGCGGGCAAGGTGCAGGCGTCGAGCGAGCCACAGGACATGCGGCTCCAGCGCATGCTGGGACACCTGACCACGTTGATTCCGGAGAATGCCAAGTCCGTGCTCGTGATTGGGTGCGGCGCCGGCGTAACAGCGGGTGCGGTGAGCATCAGTCCGGCGGTGGAGACGTTGACGATCGCCGAGATCGAACCGCTGGTGCCGCGGACGGTGAGCAAGTTCTTCAGTGAGCAGAACTACAGTGTGGTCACGAACCGCAAGACGCATGTGCAGATCGACGACGCGCGTCATTTTCTGCTGACGACGAACCAGAAGTTCGACGCGATCACGAGCGACCCGTTCGATCCGTGGGTGAAGGGAGCGGCGACGTTGTACTCACGCGAGTTCTGGGAAGAGGCCAAGAAGCATCTCAATCCCGGCGGTGTGGTCACTGTCTTCGTTCAGTTGTACGAGGCTGGCACGCCGGCGGTGAAGAGCGAAATGGCGACGTTCTTCGAGGCCTTCCCGGATGGCGTGGTGTTCGGCAACACGTTCAACGGCCAGGGTTATGATGTGGTGCTGGTTGGTCAGGTTGGCCCGATCAAGATCAATCTGGACAAGATCGAGGAGCGTCTGGCGCGGCCGGAGTATGCGCAGCTCAGGCAGTCGCTTCGTGAGATCGGCTTCAATTCGGGCACCGAATTGTTCACGACGTTTGCCGGCCGGGCGCAGGATCTCAAGGGATATCTGGCGGATGCGCAGGTCAATCGCGACCGCAACCTGCGGCTGCAGTATCTCGCGGGGCTGGGCGTGAACAAGTATGAGCAGGCGTCGATTTATGCGAGTGTGTTGTCGAGTGGCCGGTGGGTGGAGGGGATGTTCAGTGGCAGTCCGGACAAGATGGCCTTGCTGCGGTCGCGGGTTGCGGTGCAATAGGCGACTGTCATCTGCGGCCCGCTGGGGCCAGGTACGGTGTAGGGAAAGCATCTCCCGACACTCGCGTCGCTCGTGCGGGATGACAGCGGGACGAAATTGTTGTCATCCCGCGGCCGCTGTGGCGGCTGTCGGGATAGACTTTCTGGTGCGTGGGGTCGGCCACAGGCGCAACGAATAGTATCTCCCGACACTCGCGTCGCTCGTGCGGGATGACAGCAAACGGTGTGGGATGAGAGCAGGACAGCGCAGGATGCAATAACATGCTCATGCGGGCTAACGGCACCGATAACCGAACGACAGCAGTACCGCAGGGGATGACCGCACAGAGGAGAATGCCGTGTTGAAGAAGATGCGTTCCGCAATCGCACTCCTTGCCGTGGCCGCGGTGGCTTGCGGCGGCAACCAGACCGTCGCGTCAGGACCGGCACCGGCCGCGGTGGCCGAGCGCGGCGTCCCCTCGCGGCTCGCCGACAGCACGTTCTGGCGAATGGTTACCCAGATGTCCGAACCGGATGGGTTCTTTCGCTCGGACAACCTTGTGGGCAATGAAGTATCACTGCAATGGGTCATTCCCACGCTCAGGAAGGAGCTTGGTACGGGCAACGTCTACCTTGGCGTCGCGCCGGACCAGAACTTCACGTACATGATCGCGCTGCAGCCAAAGATCGTCTTCATCGTCGACATTCGACGCGGAGCGATGCTCCAGCACCTGCTGTACAAAGCGATCTTCGAGCTCGCGCCCACGCGCGCGGATTTCCTGTCGATGTTGTTCTCGCGGCCGCGGCCGGCTGGGCTCACCGACAAGTCGACGGTCGTTGAAGAGCTCACGGCGTTCGCGCCGTTGCGTCCCGATTCCGCGACGTACGTGAAGAACTTCGCGGCGATCAAGCACCAGCTCATGGTAACGCATGGCTTTACACTCGGCCCCAAGGACCTGGATGGAATCGAGTACGTGTACAACGCGTTCTACCAGGTCGGCCCGAACCTCACGTACAACTTCAATGGCAACATGGTGGGCCCGGGCGGAACGGTCGCAGGTGGCGGAGGCGGCTTTGGTGGTGGCGGCTTCAATGGATTTGGCCGAGGCATGCCGTCGTATGGCGCACTGTTGCTCGAGACCGACGGCGCAGGCGAGAATCATTCGTACCTCGCCAGCGAAGACGGGTATCGCTGGCTGCGCGACTACCAGTCGAGAAACCTGCTCGTGCCGGTCATCGGCGATTTTGCCGGGCCCAAGGCGCTGCGCAGTGTCGGACAGTGGGTTCGCGACCACGATGCGAAGATCAGCGCGATGTACGTGTCGAACGTGGAGCAGTACCTGTTCATGAGTCCGGACGCGTGGAGCAACTACTACAAGAACGTTGCGACGCTGCCGCTCACGGACAATGCGCTGTTCATCCGGTCGTATTCGTCGCGCGGCTTCGGAAACCTGCCGCAGCAAAGCCCGAACGGCAGCCGGTCACTGCAATTGCGGAGCTCCGTGCCGGACTTGTTGAAGGCCTTTGCCGAGGGCAAGGTGACTTCGTACCAGGACGTCATCGAGATGACGAGACCAGCGCGTCCATGACCCGCGACGCGAGCCCTTCCGCCACGTGAATTCGATGACGCTCGAAAATGGGACGTGTTCACGGAGGCGTGGGACAGGCGCTCCCGGCCGGGTTGGTGTTCAGGAAGTTGGTGGCCAGGGTGTGCGTTACCGTCGCCGTTCCACCGGCGGCATTGCGCCCCTGTAGGTAGGTGACGACGGCGGCGTCGTTGTTCGCGCCACCGGTGTAGCCGGCGAGCCGTACCGGCGTGTTGCTGCGCTGCCGGATGCTGATCTCATCCACCTGCGTCAGCGCGTGCAGCGTATTCCCCGAGATGTCTGCGCAGACGGTGCCCGTCTCCGTCGCCAGCGACGATCCCGTCTCGAGCCGGATCGCCCAGCGGCTGGCCGCGTTCTGCAGCTCGTCCACGTTGTTTCCGGTCGCCGTGACGTTCAGCGCGCTGTTGCCGGTGTCGCGGCTGCCCAGCAGGTCAATTCCCTTGTCGAAGCACTGCCGCAGCGTGTTGCCGGTGATCAGGGCATTGTAGGTACCGCCGCTGCCCTGGCCGTTGGTCTCGGCCAGAATTCCGGAGCCCTGCGCGGAGCACGAGAGTGCCGAGCCCGCGGTGCCGATCACGTTGTTGCGGATCTTTCCGTTGATCACGCCCCCCGACATGCTCCCGGCGCCGGTATTGATGGCGGTGGGAATCGCCCCGTTGATGGAGTTGTTGTTGATGTCGAAGGTGAAGGTGCCCGTGAACGGGCCACCCACCCGCATGGCGATTCCCTGGCCTGTGGGGCTGGCGTGTCCGCCCGTGAGCGTATTGCGATCCGCAAGCGTGGGCCCGCCGAACGTGGCGTTCACCACCGCGCTTCCCGAGGGCGCAACCTGGAAGTGATCGTCCTTGTTGGCGGTGAAAGTGCTTCCCTTCACGGTCACGGTGGTGTTCGTTCCGTCGCGCACATCCAGCAGCAGGCCGTCACCGCCGATGCTCGAGTTGCTGCTGAAAGTGCTCCCGGTCACCGTCATCACGAGCGGCGTGCTCCCGGTGGTGTTCAGCACCCCGAAGTTCTCGAATGCGTTCCCCGTGAACATGGAACCGGTGATGTTCACCGTTCCGTAGAGGCCGAGGAAGTACACCCCGTTTTCCGCTGCGGCGTTTCCGGCATTCTGCACCGTGCAGTTCGTCATGCTGAAGTCGGTCACGTTCGACCCGACAATGCCCTGCTCTTCGCTGCCGTTGATCACAACCCGTGTGAGCGACACCCCGGTCACCCCCGTCAGGTCAATCGCGCCCTTGCAGGTGGACACGTTGGCGAGGTCGCAGGTTCCGCCCGCCGCGCCGCCATCCACCAGATCGGCATTGGTGAGGTTCATCCAGCTCAGCGAGAGCCCCTTGACGTTCGTGACCTCGACCCCGCTGCCGTTGATGTTCTGCAGGGTTCCGCCCGAGCCGGCAGTCACGCCGTCGCCGGTAACCGTCAGGCCCGCCGTTGACCCGGTATTGTTCAGTAGAATACCGTTCGAGCCCCCTGCGGCGCTGATGCTGCGGAAGGTGAGCCCGCCTGCGCCGATGGTCGTATTGCTCACGCTCAGCGCGACCCCTGCGGACGAGGTGATGGTGTTGTGGGTCCCCGCGATCGCCAGCGTTCCACCGGTCGTCGCGGTGATGCCGGGGCCCGAGGTGGTCGTGATGCTCACGCCGTCCGCAAAGCTCACCGTGCCGGTCACGCTGCTCATCGTGATGCCGGCGCTCGTCCCAGTGTTCAGCACCACGCTCGTGCCGCTGAAGGTCGCCGACGCGCCCGAGCTCGTGAGCACAATGCCCGCGCCGCTGCCATTCGTCTTGGACAGGGTGCCGGGGAACGTGAGCACGGGACTGCCACCGGTGATGCTGACCGCCGCGCCCGTGGGATTCATGATCAGGCTCGCGGCGCCGCTGGTGACGGTCAGGGTACCGCTCACGCCGGATAGCGTGATGCCCGTGGCCGGACTGTTCGTCGAGCGGACGCTGTCGAGCACCGCGGCCCCCGTGCCGCCGGGGCCGGTGACCGTTCCGGTCGCCAGGTCGAGGGCCGCGCCGCCCGTGGCGCCCACGGCGAGGTCGCCCAGGGACAAGGTCCCGATGCTCGACCCGACAATGCCGGCGCCCGCCGCGGTCACCACGCGGAAGCCGCGCAGACTATTGCCGCTGCCCAGCGTGAGCCCGCCCACTTGCGGGCGCGTTCCGGTGGCCAACAGCGAGACGGTCTGGCCGTTCAGGAGGGTCGTGAAGGCCGCGCTATGACCCTGGCCCCGGAGTATCTGTCCATTCTTGAGCGTGCCGCCGGTCGTCACACCGCTCCCCGTGCGCACGAGAATCGTGTCGTTGACGCCCGCGACGGCCTCCGCATTCGCGACACTGCTGAACGGCGAGACATCTCGGCCGTCGCCGTTGCTGCCGCTGTTCTCCACATACCACACCTTGCCCACGAAGCGGACCTTGAGGTAGCCCGTGGCCGACCGATGCCCATCGCCGACCGTGTACAGCACGCTGTCGCGGGCTACGTTGCCCGCGGGTGGGGCATAGGTGAAGGTGCCATCCGCGGCCACGGTGAGGGTGCCGCCGCGCGCCGTGGTCAGGGGGGTGCCGGGATTCGTGATGGTGAGCGCGGTGCCGTTGAGGCCCGCATCGTTCGCCAGCACGTTGGGCCCGATGCTGCTCCCGAGCGCCGTATTGCCCATCGCCTGCGAGCTGTCGCTCAGCACGCTGGGCGGGACATAGGCGATGAACGTGGTGGACGGCGTGCTGCCCCCCGCGGCGGTTGCCGTGAGCTGATTGGGCCCCGGGGCCGTGCCGCCCAACGTCCAGCTGCCAACGGCAGCGTTCCCGGCCGCATCGGTGGTGGGCGACGGCGTGGTCCGGCTCCCGCCTCCGCCGGCAATGGCGAAGGTGACGGTCACGCCCGGCACGACGTTCCCATATTGGTCGGTCACGTGCACCGCGGGCGCGATGGCGACCACCCCGCCTACCGTTCCGTTCTGCAGGTCGCCGGCCGTCTTGGCGATGTTCGCCGGCACGTCTGGCGTTGCGGTCGCCGTGAAGGTCGCCGTCACCACGCCGGCCGTGGCCACGAGGGTCGTGGCGCCCGCGGCCGTGCCCAGTGTCCAGCTCCCCACGCTCGCGAGCCCACTCGCATCCGTGCTCGTGGTGCCGAGCGTGACGCTCCCGCCCCCGGAGGCCGGGGTGAACGTCACGGAGGTGCCGGGGACGGGATTCCCATACGGATCGGTGACGAGGACACGCGGGGCGGTGGCCACCGTCGTGTTGACCACGGCACTCTGCGCATCGCCGGCATGCTTCGCGACGGTCGCGGGCGCCGCGGCGGTCCCGGTGGCCGTGAAGGTCACGGTCGGCACGCCGGCCGAGGCGGCGGTGAGCGTATTCGCGCCCGCCGCTGTGCCGAGTTTCCAGCTGCCCACCGTGGCCACGCCGCTTGCGTTGGTCGTGGCGCTCCCGCCCACGACGCTCCCACCGCCCGAGGCCGCGACGAACGACACGCTGCGGCCCGGCACCGGATTGCCGTTGGCGTCGGTAATCGTCACCCCCGGCGCGGTCGCGACCGTAGTGTTGACGGTCGCGCTCTGCGCATCACCGGCGCTCTTCCCCAGAGCGGCGGGTGCGCCGGCGGTGAAGGTCGCCGATCCCGGATGACCGATCGTCGCGCCGCGGATCGTTCCCGTGATGCTGATCGTCGTGGCCTGCGTGCTCGTCACCGTGGCCGTGTACGTCCCGTCGCCGGCGTCCGTCACCGGCCCCACGGCTCCCGCGCTCACCGTCAACGCCACCACGTCCCCCCCCGTGGTCATATTGGCGCCGGCCCCGTTCCTCGCCTGCACCGTGATCGTCGCGGCACTCCCCACGGTCAGCGGAGTCGGCGGGCCGGTGATGGTCGTCGTCGCGCCGGCTGCGGTGCTCACCGTGATGACCGTCGTCCCGGTCCGCGTCGTCGACGTCGCCGTGAGGGTCGCCACGCCGTCCGCGACCGCGGTGACCACGCCGGCCGCATCCACCGTGGCCACCGCCGCGTTGCTCGTGCCCCACGTGACGGGCGCGCCCGCCTGGATGCGCCCCACCTCGTCGCGCACCGTGGCCGTGAGCGGCTGCGTCGCGGCCGCCGGGAGGGTCACGCTCGGCGGCGCCACCTCGGCCCACCCGGTGGGATACCGCACCGCCGCACTGACATACAGATAGAACTCGAACGACGTCACCGGCGCCGGCACGTGCAGCCGCCACGTCCTGGCCGCCGACGTCTGATTCGGCGCCAGGAGCGTCGCATACTGGTAGTACGCCTGGTTGCTCGCCGTGAAGGTGCCGGTCCCGTCTACCATCGACGCGCCCCCGACCGGGTCCGCATAGTCGATCGTGCCCGACCCGGTGATCGTCACGGGCGGGGCCTCGAAGAAGACGCGGACGCCGGTCGGATCGAGCGTAGTCCCATCCGTGGTGCCGAGCGCCTGCGGGAGGAGGTTCGTGACGGCGACGTCGAAGGCGAAGACGTCGCCCGCGTAGCTCACGTGGCTGGCGGTGAGCGTGACGAACACATTCTGGCCGCCCACGATGAGATCCTCGAGGGGCCGGTCCACCTGGAACAGGGCGGCCGCCAGCGCCGAGCGGGGGGTCGTCGTGTCCGGGCGTGCGCAGCGGACCGTGTGCTCGCGCGGGGTGGCCACGCACGCGATGCGCGCGACCACCGGGGCCGCGGGCGCCAGCGGGGCCGGCCGGACCGGGCCGGTGACGCGCTCGGTGCAGGCCAGGCCGAAGACAAATAGCAGGGCGAGGCGAACGTGGGGCGAGCGGAGTCTCATGACGTGGAACCCAGGGGGTCGGGGAGCCGGCAACATCCACGATTGAGCCGTCCCGGAGGGTCCGCAACGGAATTGGCATAAAAGGCCGAGTTTGCGGCATGAAAGCGCGGGATCGTTGGAAGGTCGACGGCGTCATGACGCCAATCGCCCATTTCATCCCGAGCTCCAGTCGTACCTTTGCCAAAATGTTCGGCGAGCTGTAACCGCTCGCGGCCGCCGCGGTCTGCCTTTTGCCAACTGCCCCACACTCGAATCATCAACCGTGGAGGTGGTTACGTGAACAGTCTCACTGCCAGAATACTGACGGGCGCCGTGGCGATCTCGGCGGTTGCCAGCACGGTGCACGCGCAGAGGATCTCGGCGAGGTCCATGACCGCCGACGTCCCCCTCGCACCGTCGGAAACGAAGTTCCTGCGCGGCATGAGCGACGCAGACGTGCTCGGCCACCTGATCGTGTTGGATTCAGTCGAAGTCGATGTGTCGAAGGCCGCCATCCGCCGCTCGAAGAGCGATGCCGTGACCGCGTTCGCCAAGCAGACACTCGCCGATCACGGCAGCGCCATGAATGCCGACAAGCAGATCGGCAAGCAGACGGGCATCGCCCCGACCATGATCGTGGGCGAGCTCAAGAAGTCTCACATGGGCGCGCAGGTGGACTCGGTGGACATTGCCTCCGATCTCACCGTTGATCGCCACTACATCATGTCGCAGGTGGAGATGCACCAACATGCCATCGCCGAGCTCCAGACACTTCGCGAAGTGGCTCGGAACCCGGCGATTCGTGCGCACATCGACGCGCAGATTCCGGCCATGCGCGAGCACCTCGCGAAGGCGCATGAAATCGCGATGTCGAAGGGCTTCGAAAAAAAGATGTAAAGATGCAATGAATGTCGTTCCGAGCACGCAAAGGACGACAGTTGCTCGCCATGCTCAAGCAGGGCGCGATGTTCGAGATCTTCGATCTCGCATCGGGAACGAGTCTCGCGCGCCTGAAGAATTCGTCGACGGTGGCAAATGGTGTCGCGATTACCTCCGATTCACGGTATGCGTTCGTGAGCAGCGAAGGCGTGGATGCCGCGCCAGGCAAGGTCGATATCTACGATCTGCATGCATTCGCCAAGGTCGGTACGGTGGACGTCGGGCAGCAGGCGGGGGGAATCGCGTTCTGGAAGATGGGCCCTGTGCTCAAGTGAGCGTTCAATCTTTCGTCTTTGGAGCTGATGCGCGCGTAAAGACCAAATAATCTGCCCGCGCAGCGAGAGAATCAGCGGTCGCGTTAGCCGGATCTGCAACAGGCACGCCGGTGATGATTACCCGGCTTGCCACCGGCAACCGGCGCCGAGCGCGCGCGGCGGTACCAAGGCCGTAGTCGGAGTGAAATGCGCCGTCGACATGGACGACAATTGCACCCGTTCCTGCCCTGACCAGCGCCTGCGCGACGGACTCACCCATGGTTTCGTCCTTCACGCACTGCGCTTCGTAGAAGCGATTGGTCATTCCCGCAGCCGCTGTGTCGACCGTTGTGGAGACGCCGCCGGCACTGTGTCCCTTCGTGGACTCCGCAAAGAGATCGTAGTACCGATCGTGCGGACAGGAGAGCTCGCGCGCCGCATAGGCGCGCGATGCCGCCGACAATGTGTCGAGGACAGACAACCCCTTGCGGCTCACGGCACTCGCGATGGGCCGAGGAACATTCGCAGCGATCACCGGCCAGCCGCGTGCGCGTGCCAGCTGCACGAGCGGGCGGTAGTCGGTGGCATACTGCGGCCAGGGGCGCGACGCAGCGAGAAAATCCGCCTCGCTCATCCGGCCTGCGAGATACGCGTCGAGGGCCGGCTGCACGTCACGCTCGAACATCTCGAGCGACAGCACCACATTCGGCCGCAACCGGCCAATGCCCTCGAGCAATGCAAGCTCGGCAAAGTGTGTTTCGGGGTCGTCATGCTGCTCCCCAAGGAACACCATGTCTGCCTTTGCTGCAGTCGCAATCAGATCGCTGAACGAAATGGTCGTGTTGGCCGCCGACGAATACACACGGAGGCTGGCAGGCTCACGGGGAGCAACAGGAGTGCCCGACCCCGCATGTGATGACGCACACGCGCCGGCCATCAGGAGACAAATGAGCTGTCCCGCGTAAGGCCGCATCAGCTGCTCGCCTGCGCGCCGTACTTCCGGCGACTTCGCCGTTCTGTTCTTTGCACGCGCCGCCGAAAGCACTGCCGGAACCAGCGCTTGGGCTTTGGGAGCAGCCTTCGGTCTTGCGACCACCCCGCCGTCGTCGTTCAGCTTCATTGCCACCTTGATGATGGCGGTGAACTCCGTCCGGCTGGGCAAATCCTTGACCGTCGCGAGACGGCCCATGCTGCCGGCGGATTCCCCGCGCGGATCGCGTTCATCCATGTGTCCTCCGGACGATCAGGGCGAAATATCGAGCTTGAGCTCGCGGAACAGCTCGCGCGCACGCGGGTCGGCTGCCTGCCGGGCGAGCGCCGGCTCGGCGAGAATGGAGCTTTGCCAGAGACCGCCGGGCAGGGTGAGGCAGCGGCGAAGCTCGGTGAGCATTCCATTCACGTCGTCGACGAGCGCGTAGATCTCGGCGGTATTGCTCGCGATGGTCGCCGCGGCGAGCCCGTTCGGCCACTGCTGCGTCATGACGGAGTGCTCGTACCCCGTTGCGACGGCTAACGCCCTCACACGGTCACCTCGCGCCGCATCCGTCCATGCCATGAGGTCCACATAGCGGCGCCGGTCGGCACGTGGCAACGTCGAATCCGCAAGAATGGCCGTCATGACGATCGCCGATGAATCGAGCAGAGGCCGCGCTCGCGCCGGCTCGCCGCGCGACATGAAGAGCTGCGCCTTCTGCGAGTAGTACGTGAAGCTGTCGGCGCGCGTGGTCACGCCAAAGTCACTGGGCGAGCCCTCGGCGAGCTCCCGCTTCATCGCAGCCCGTGCCACGCGCACCAGCGTCAGGTCGTTCGCCGAAAGCCGCCCTCCCCGCGAGCGATATGATTGGAGTGCCTGCTCCATGTTTCCGAACTGGCCACTCGCACGATACAGATATGCGGAGCGAAGGATGAGGTCGATGCGCTGCGGCTGGAGCACACGTGCCCGAAGCAGGAATTCATTGGCATCCGAAAAGCGTCGCAGGTACTGCGCCGTCGTGGCGGCCACCAGAAGCGCATCGACGGAGCGCGGAGCGATCTGCACCAGCAGGTCGGCATCATGCCACGCGGCGCTGGAATCACCGACAAAGGGCTGAAGCTCCGTGCGCAATGCGAGCACGTCGGCATTGGAGGGATTGTCGGCAATGGAACGCTGCGCAGTGGAGAACGCCTCCTCGGGATGATCGCGATACAGGGCGATTTTCCCCAGTGTCACGAGGCCCAGGACATGTCCGCGCCCACGGTCGTGCGCGCGGCGGGCCACGACTTCGGCGGAATCCACGAGCGCGCGCGCGCCGGTCTTCAAGCCCGTGCGAAGCAGGATTGCCGACGCGGCACCGTACGCATCGGAGAAGTTCGTGTCGCGCTGGTAGGCCCGCTCGAAGCCACGCAGCGCCTCCACGTCGCGCGTGGCCTCGCCGTCCATGTTTCGCTGGTAGATCCGATTCGCGGCAACAAAGTGCGCCAACGCCGTGCTGTCCGTCGTGGGCACCTGGGTCATTGCCTCGCTGTCGGACGGAACGACAAAGACATTCAACGCGTCCGCCACGTTTCTCGCGATGGCGAATTCCACCGGAAACGGCGCGCCTGGCACGACCGATTGCGGTTTGCCCGTCCACTCGGCGGAGCCGTCGCTTACCCGATAGAGAATGGGAACGACCTCCATGCGTGGCGGGCCGCTCGCGTCGCGAACGAAGCGCACCGTTCCGCGCAGCACGTGCGTGGCGCCGAGTATCTTGCCGAGTGCCTGTGTGGAGCGGCCCGAGTTTTCCAGCGAGAGGACGCTGCTCCGGTCGATGACGCGGAGCTTGTGGAGCTTGGTGAGGCTCGTGGTGACAGCATCGCCCAGCTGGTCCGCAAATATGGAATCCGATGCGGCAGACGACGTCTCGAACGGGAGCACCGCGAGCACCGGATAGTCCCGCGTCTCACGGCGCTGGAGCTTCCAGACGACCCAGCTCGTGACGCAGAACAGCACCAGTCCGAGCAGGATGGAGGCGCCGACCCAGCGCGCAGCGTTGTTGCTCTCGAGTGCGAGCGCGAGCCGCCCGTCGGGGATGCGTTCCATCACCGTGACCAGCTCGGCGGCACTTGCCGGGCGCGCAGCGGGATCTTCTTCCAGGCACTGCATGACGAGCTGCGCCAGCTGCTCGGGTACACCGTGCCGTTTGTACAGCATCAACGGGGGCACTTCGCTCAAATCGGCGGCCGTGATCTGCTCCAGTGCCGCAAGCTGTTCCACCTGGTCGATGTCGAGAAGCAGCTCGTACGCAACCACCCCCCAGGCATAGATGTCCGCGCGAAAATCCGTTGAGGGATCGCCGCGCAGCTGCTCGGGGGACATATAACCGGGCGTACCGTGCACCGTGCCTTCCAGAACCTGCATTTCGGCAGGCGGCAGCAGCCGAGACACCAGGATGGCCGCCGAGAGGCCGAAGTCGGTGACCACGGCGCGGCCATGGTCAACGAGAATGTTCTCCGGCTTGATGTTCCGGTGCAGGCATCCCATTCCATGCGCGTACGCCAGGGAGCGCGCCACGTCGCGCAGCACGCCCACGCTCTCGTCGAATCCAGCGGGCCCTTGCTCGATGCGCTGCCTGAGCGTCTCGCCCTTGACGAAGGGCATGGTATAGTAGAGCTGTCCCGCCGCCGTGCGCCCCATGCCGAATACCGGGAGCGTGTGCGGCTCCTGGAACCACTGCGCTTGTCGCATCTCCGCTTCGAAGCGCGACGGCGACAGGGCGCGCGACAACTCCGGCGACAGCACCTTGATGGCGACGTCCCGATCGTGCGCTTCTTCGCGGGCCACGAAGACGCGGGCAAAACCGGCCCCATCGAGCTCTCGATCGATGAGATAGCCGGCACCGAGCGCAAGGGAAAGCGCCGCGCGGAGGTCGGTGACGTCAGACATGTCGTTCCGCGAAGATATCGCGTGAACGGCACCTCTGACAGGCAGCAGCCGCTACTTACATGCAGCCTGTCATCCCGCACGCGCGGTGCGCGTGTCGGGAGATGCTGTCCCATTCTCCATTGCCCGCACGTGTCACGGACCAATTGCCGGCGCCTGGAACGATCACCGTCGTTATGGCGTGTGCGCATGGGCGTACCTCGCCCGGCGCCGTCCTTCATTGTGTCCCTTTGTAGCGCCTTTGCGTCAATCTGCCATCGATTGGGTCAATTGCGGCGCCGAACATCTCTGGCGCGAAGCGGCCAACGGGTGCAGGCTATATGTGCTGGTTTCGACCTGATTCCCATCCCGGAGGCGTCCGTGCCAATGATCACTCGATTCCGCGTGCTGCCGCTTGCCGCCGCGGCACTCGCATTCGCTGCCATCAGTCCCCGCCATGGAATGGCGCAGGGGCCGTCTGCCGACCGTCGCACCGACCGGCTCTCCCTGAACGACTATCTCGACTGGGAGGACGTGCAGGATCCCCAGCTTTCCCCGGACGGAAAGCAGGTGGTGTTCACGCGCCGCTGGGTGGACAAGATGAACGACAAGTGGGAATCGTCGCTGTGGATCATGAACGCCGACGGCACCCGCTCGCGCTTTCTCGTGAACGGCTCGGCGCCCAGGTGGTCGCCGGACGGTACGCGCATCGCCTACTCGGCCACGCCTGCCGGTAGCGCCACGACGACCGGCAACGCTGCCCCGGCGACACAGGTGTTCGTGCGTTGGATGGACGCCGAGGGGGCCATCACGCAGCTGACGCACCTGAACGAGACACCGTCGAACATTGAATGGTCGCCCGATGGAAAGTGGCTCGCGTTCACGATGCAGGTGCCCGCGAAAAACGACTGGCGCATCGACATGCCGGCCGCGCCCAAGGGCGCAAAATGGACCGAGGCGCCGCGCATCGTCCAGAAGCTCAACTACCGCGCCGATCGACAGGGCTTCATCGAGGATGGCAATACGCACATCTTCGTGCTCTCCGCCGACAACGGCGGCACACCGCATCAGCTCACAAGCGGGGCATTCAATCATGGTGCGCCCCACTGGATGCCCGACGGCAAGTCCATCGTGTTCAGCGGCAATCGTGTGGGAGACGCCGAATACCAGATCCGGGAATCAGACGTCTACAAAGTCGACGTTGCCTCAGGCAGCATCAGGCAGCTGACCACGCGCCGTGGGCCTGATGGCAATCCCGCTCCGTCGCCCGATGGAAAGTGGATTGCCTACACGGGCTACGACTCCACCACCGACACGTGGACCGACGCCAAGCTCTATCTCATGAGCAGCGAGGGCACCGGTCACAAGCTGCTGCTGCCGAAATGGGATCGTACCCCATCGGAAATGGTGTGGGCCAGGGATGGCAGCGGCATCTACTTCGTGGCCGAGAACGAAGGTGCAAGGAATCTGTACTTCGCGTCCATCTCGGGAGACGTCAAGCCCGTCACGAGCGGCAGGCAGGTGCTCACGGTGACGTCCATCAACCCGAACGGCACGGCCGTGGGCGTGATGAGCACGGCGTCGCACCCGAATGACGTCGTTGCCTTCGACATCAAGGCGCCCACGAACATCAAGTGGATCACCGACGTCAACGGCGACGTGCTGCTAGGCAAGAAGCTCGCGACGAGCGAAGAAGTCTGGTACACGTCGAAGGATGGGATGAAGATCCAGGGCTGGATCGTGAAGCCGGCCGACTTCGACCCCGGCAGGAAGTACCCGCTCATCCTCGACATTCACGGCGGTCCGCACTCCATGTACAACCTGGGCTTCAACTTTGCCCGGCAGGATCAGGCGACGTCCGGGTACGTGTCGCTCTACCTGAATCCGCGCGGCAGCACGGGGTACGGAAGTGCATTCGGCAACGCGATCAAGAATGCGTATCCGGGCAAGGACTACGATGATCTCATGGCGGGCGTGGATACCGTCATCAACCGCGGCTACATTGACCCCAGCAACCTGTTCGTGTATGGCTGCAGCGGCGGTGGTGTGCTGACGGCATGGATTGTCGGCCACACCAATCGCTTTGCTGCCGCATCGTCGAACTGCCCGGTCATCAACTGGGTCAGCTTCGTCGGCACCACGGACGGCGCGAGCTGGTATTATAATTTCGAGAAGCTGCCGTGGCAGGATCCCAGTGAGCACCTCAAGCGTTCCCCGTTGATGTACGCCGGCAACGTCACGACGCCAACGATGTTGATGACCGGCGTCAACGACCTTCGCACGCCGATGGAACAGACCGAGCAATTCTATCGCGCGCTCAAGCTGCGCAAGATTCCCACGGCAATGATCCGCTTCAATGATGAATGGCACGGCACGAGCTCCAAGCCGTCCAATTATCTTCGCACACAACTCTACATGAAGAGCTGGTTTCAGAAATATGGCGGCAAGGATCCCAAGCTCGCGACGGACGACTGACGTTACCATTGCACCCACCCTGGCGACGATGGCGCAGATCTACGCGTTGAGTCGCTCGGGCGGCCCCGCGTCCGAACGCTTCACGGCGTACGTGGCACGCGTGGAGCATGAGTACGGATTGGTAGGGTACAATCCCATGGCTGGACCGCACGCCCTCGAAGCGGTCCAGCAGTTGCTGGCGTTGGATGCCGAAGCCATTGCATTCGAGGCGGCCAGTGAGGTGGCAGCGCGCTGCGGGTACGGCGATGCGATCATGCTGGCAATCGTTCTCGCGTCGCCCGGCATGTGGACGGACCGGCTGTCCACCGAGGTGCAGCACCGCACCGTCGCGAAGCGCACTGCTGGTCGTGGCTTCATTTACCAATGGACGCGCGAACAGTTCGACGCGCCGTCAGTGCGCCGAGAAAGCGCGGCGGAGGCGGTGCGGGTCATGTGGACGGCGACACATGGTGCCGCCAGGACGGTTCGCGCCGTGCTTGCCCGTGAAGGGCTCGCGTATGCGCTCAGCTCGAATCCCTATGGTGATGCGACCCCTGACGACACCGCGCGCGTTGAAGAAGCGCTCGCGGTCCTCGGCGAGAGCACCGAGCTGAGCGACATTGCCGGCGTGTTGTATGGAGATCCCGCGTGCGACGCACATGGGTGGCCGTTGCTTGGCATCCCGGAATACGCCGGCTATCGATATGCCATCAAGCGGGCAGCAGCAGATCCCGCCTCTCGCTCGGCAGTTGTCAAGATACAGTCTTGTTACTAGTGGCTTGTTACAGAAGTTGTCCTTGAGCGAAGTCGTGTCGCAAGAATACTTGAGACTGTCATCCCGCAGGAGCGCAGCGACTGTCATCCCGCAGGAGCGAAGCGACTGTCATCCCGCAGGAGCGAAGCGACTGTCGGGAGCTGCTGTCTCGTCCTGGGGAGTTCGGGGCGCGGAAAGTCTACCCCGACACTCGTTCGCTTCGCTGTCTTCGTGCGGGATGACAGCGAACTGAACAGCATTGCCGCTAGCTGGCCGTCAACGCCCGCTCGATGCCCGCCCATAGCTGCTCGCGCGTGAATGGCTTCTGCACAAATGGCCAGCCACGCTCGATCATCCCGCGCCGAGTGACCAGATCATCCGTATATCCGGATGTAAACAGCACCGGCACCCCTGGATATCGTGCCGCGATTGCCTCACTCATCTCGCGCCCACTCATGCCCGGCATCACCAGATCGGTGATCACCAAGTCGATGTTCAGATGCTCGGCCGCAAGGACCGCGAGGGCCTGGTCTCCATTCGCGGCTTGATGGACAGTGTACCCGGACTGCTTCAGCATCGCGGCAACGGCAGGCCGCAGCTGCTCGTCATCTTCCACGAGCAACACCGTCACATGTTCCGGACGTGCCGAAGCAAGCGACTCTGCCTCCGCGACAGGTGCCGGCATGGTGGCCACCGGAAGATAGATCTTGAACGTCGTGCCGCTGCCAACCTCGCTGTAACACCAGATGTGTCCATTCGCGCCATTTGCAATGGAATACACGGATGCGAGTCCAAGTCCCGTCCCGCGGCCTGCTTCCTTGGTGGTGAAGAAGGGCTCGAAGATGCGCCGCAGCGTCTCGTCATCCATGCCCACGCCACTGTCGCTGACGCTGAGCATCACGTACGAGCCGGGCGTCACACCCGCATGCTGCTGGACATAGAACTCATCGAGCTCGCGTGATTCGCTCTCGATGGTGAGCGTACCACCATCGGGCATCGCATGCATGGCATTCGTGACAAGGTTCATCAACAGCTGCTCGAACTGCGACGGATCGATGGAGACGGTACCGGGGTCCGCCTCGAACCGCGTGGACAGCGCAATGGTGGATGGAATGAGCCGGGCGATCATGGGCAGCATGTGCTGCGCCACGGTGTTGAGGTCGACCACGCGCGGCTGGTTGATCTGCCGCCGGCCGAACGCGAGCAGTTGCTTGGTCAACGAGGCCGCACGCTGCACGGCATCCGAGATTTCCGACACCCGCTCGAGATCCTCGGCAGAGATGTCGTCCGACATGCTGAGCATGGATGCATAGGCATTGATCACGGCAAGGCTGTTGTTGAAATCGTGCGCGATTCCGCCTGCGAGCCGGCCCACGGCTTCCATCTTCTGTGCGTGCAGCAGCTGTTCCGACAACCGGTTGCGATCCGTCACGTCGAGCAGCGTGACGGTGACGCCGATGATCTCCCGATCGGCAAGCATCACCGGAGCGCAGCTCATGAGCCAATGGCACGTGTCGCCTGGATGGGATACAGGGTGGCCGGTCAACTCTGCCAGCTCGGTAATGACTCCCTCGTGCCGGGCGCGCATCATGCGTGACTGCGTCTCGGCAAGAGCGTCGGGGGAAAAAGGACGCTCGGTGAGAGTATGGCCAGCTTGATCATCCACGGGGACGCTGGAAATCCCCGACCAGCGGAGGTTGGTTCGCACGAAACGCAGGTCGTGATCAAAGAGCGCGAATGCGAGGGGGGCGTTGTCGAGTGACGCGAGGAGAATCGCATTCGCCCGCGCGCGCTGCAGCGTTTCATGTTCAGCAGTGACGATTGCTTCGGACAGCTCCTGGTTCGATATCTCGAGCTCGACCGCCTGCTCCTGCAGCTTGGCGGCCTGTTCCTCCAGGATGTGATGCTGTTCCGTGAGAATGGAGAACTGCGCGTTGATGCGGCGGGAATATCCGGTGAGCACGACCGCGACGAATAGCACCTCCGAGATGACGACGATGAGCGTCGTGAGCTGCGCGGTCTGGAACCGCGCGAGCCGAAGGTCGTAAAGGTCTGTTTCCGTGGCGACGAAGTCGCCTGCCATGGCCTGGATGGCCGCTTCCAGCGCCGCGGACGTTGTGCCGCTCGCGCTGCGGCGTGTCGTCCCGACGACATTCTCCCATTGTCGAACAACGTCCCGAATGCGAATGATGCGCGCGTGTTGCTGAGGGTTGTCGGCAGTGAGTGCGGCCACGGAGTCCAGCCGTGCGAGGATCCCGCGCAGCTCACCTCCGTCAATGGCGCCGGTATCCTGCTCATGTCGCAGCTGCACCCCGGCGACCTGCAGCATGGCGGTGCGCGCGGTCTGGAACACGATGCGTGTGTGCTCGACCCAGTCGTGCGTGGTTTGCTGGTAGTGCGTAAGCGCCACGACTGTCAGCACCGTCGCAGCAAGGGCGGCGAGTGCCGCCCAGAAGCGCACGCGTATGGAACCGTGTTCCGGTTTGACGACTAGGGTGCGCATGCTGCCTGCACGTGCAATCACCGTGGTGGGATATTCCGGAAGTGTAACATCGGTGTTAGCGATGCGAAACAGTGTGATACCCGTACCCCGGAGTTCGCGCGCCGCTCTTCCGTGACGTCGTTTTAACGCTTCTCTTTACGTAGCGGTGCGCAATAATCAGGGCGTCCACCCTTCGGAACGTCCCGCGAGTCTGCATTCGTCAGTGGAACACCTGGTGGACGCGGAGTGGTCTACACCCGGTCATCGCCAACCTTGCGGCGTACGACGCATCGCCTCGAGCGCTCTGCAGTGCGGTGCATGCCATTGCCGTGTCGACGCACTATCGCCAGGCTCGGAGCACAAGTTCCCTCGGCACGAAAACGGTCTTCACACCGGAATTCAATCCTGCTGGCGTGCTCGGCAGGAATTTCGTTGCATCAGTTCAAGACTTGTCGGGCCTTGGGCGATCGCGCCGTTCCGCCATGCCGCCCCAGCTCAGCGTCCAGTGAAACGCATTGCCCAGAGGGCCGGAAAGAGGCCGCTCGATTGCAGTCGCCAACCGCACCAGCCATTCGAGGGCGCGTGCCAGTACGAGCAGAAGGCCAAGGACCGCAAGGGCAACGACCCATAGCGGAAAAACGACGATGAAGAACAGGATGATGAAGGGCAGCAGAAAAATCGGCGCGATCGGCAGCGCGAGAGCCATCGTCACACACTCAATGCGAGCAGGGCAAACGTGGCGAGCCAGTGCTCGCCGGCATAGTCGCCAGCTACGTGTGAAAGGCTCGCGTTCAGGTGCACTGACGCAGCGTGGCGCGCAATCTCCGTTCGAGAATCATCATCGGGCCACGCCCGCGCAAGCGAACTCCAGCACCACGCTCTGCTCAGGTTCAAGCCATCCAGGTGCGCAATCTTTCCGTCGCGGCGGTCACTCACGGTGGCCGGCGTGAACAGCGTGCCTGGATCGCGCCCAGCAATCCGCGGGAGAAACTTTTCCATCCACTGGCTGAATAGCGCGGGCTCGAGGCAGCGGCGCATGCACTCCGCTTCGATCAGCGCGGACGAGAGAAAGTCATCACCGCCCGGCTCCCACGCCTGGCAGTCCACGTCAGCCGCGAACCACGACACAGCGCGTCCGCGAAGCAACCGCCCAAAGCGCTTGTCATGGACGGTATCGGCATACTCGAGCGCAAGTGCAATGGCGAAGGCCGAGTTGAAGTGCGTGCCAACGCGAATGGGATAGGTGGCGTTTGGCAGGAAGGCCGTAAAACGGCTCACGAAGGTAGACGCAAGCGGCTTCAATGCTCCCCGCCACGCTTTTGCCTCCACGGTGCTGTGACGTGCCAGCTCCGCAGACAGCATGAGAAGCCACGTCCAGCCATACGGACGCTCGAAACCGGCCGTCAAGGGCCGCACGAGATACACAATCTCACCGGCAACCTTCTCCGCCGTGAGCTGACGATCGAACAACGCATGGATCTTGGAACGCTCGGGCAATCGTGGAAACTGTCGCAAGAGCGTCGCGAGCAGCCAATAGCCATGGACGCACGAGTGCCAATCGAAGCTTCCGTAGAACACGGGATGCAGCGCACGCGGCCCGCGAACATCGTCGTCGCTGCCGAGCACGTGATCCAGCTTGTTGGGAAATTCGCGCTCGACATGTGACAGGGCGAGACGCGCAAACGTCGACGCAATTTCGGGTGTCAGCGTGTGCTCCGGCATCAGTGCCTGTAAACGAAGACGTACATGATGATCGTGTTCACGGCGAGCAGCAGCAGTGCAGTGGGAAGCTGCCGCTTGATCACAGCATATTCGTCGGGCAGCTCGAGAAGCGCGGTGGGAACGATGTTGTAGTTTGCCGCCATCGGTGTCATGAGCGTGCCGCAGAATCCGGACAGCATTCCAATGGCCGCCATGACGGCGACGTTGCCGCCAAATCGCGTCATGATGAGTGGTAGTCCGATCCCCGCAGTCATCACCGGGAACGCGGCGAACGCGTTGCCCATGATCATCGTGAACAGCGCCATGCCCACGGTATACGTTACCACCGCGACCAGGGGGCTGCTCAACGGAATCCAGCGCTCCGCCATCCCCGCAACGACCTTCCCCACGCCGGCCGCTGCAAAGAGTGCACCCAGTGCAGCGAGCATCTGCGGGAGAACCGTGGCCCAGCCCACCGAATCCCAGAGACGTCGTGTTTCGTGCAGCGGTGCAAGCAGCGGCGGGCGCAGCATGACAACGCCCGCCACGAGTGCCACGAGCGTGGCGATGCCGAGCGAGATGCTGGTGATCTGCTTCTGGTCCACGAGCGGCGTCCCATGCAATGTCGCGCCCTTGAGCCAGAACGTTCCGGCCAGCGTCACCGCTGGAATGGCAAGCGCTGGAATGAACAGCCTGTTTCCCCACCGTACTGCGCTCGCTTCTCGCTGTTCAACGGTCTGGCTCTCGCGGCTCCCCTGACCGAGCTTGCCGACACTGCCAACGAGCACCATGGCCACGACAATGCATCCACTCGCAAAATTCGGAAGGTACGAGCCCGTGAGGAACGTCGCGGCGTACAATCCCCAGAACATGGTATTGTTGTACCGCTTGGGGTTGGTTGGATCGCGGACGTTCACAACGGCCACGCCAGTCGCCATGAGTCCCATGATCCAGTACACGGCCTCGAGCGTGATCATGCGTCCTTCTCCTTCGACGTCAGCTCACGCGCCAGCGAGCGGTCGAGGATGATGAGTCGCACAATGTGGATGATCCACGCGGCAATGGCCGTGGGCACCGCCCAGATTGCTAGTTGCGCGGGCTCCACGTGAATACCATTCTGCTCGAGGAAACCCTTGATGAGCAGAATCGATCCCACGGCAATGAAGATGTCCTCGCCAAAGAACACGGCAATGTTGTCGACGGCGGCGGAGTGCGCCCTGATTCTGCGTCGTGTCTCAATCGGCAAGGCTCCGAACCGGTTCTCCGCCGCGCCCTCGGCCATGGGCGCCACGAGCGGCCGGACCATCTGTGCCTGACCCCCGAGCGACGTGAGGCCGAGCGCCGCGGTAATTTGACGAACGGTAAAGTAGATCATGAGCACGCGACCCGTTGTCGCGGCCGGAATACCGGCAATCACCGTGCGTGCACGCTCCTTTAACCCCGCCCGCTCGAGCAAGCCAATGACGGGCAGCACCAGCCACACGATTGCGACATACCGGCTCTCCGTAAACGCCTTGCCAAAAGCGCTGATCACCGCCACCGGGCCGAGCCCACTGGCGAGTCCCGTGGCCAGGCCGGCAACAGTGACCACCAGCAGGGGGTTCATCCGGGCGGCGAATCCGGCCACGACAATGAGAATGCCAATCAGTGTGAGCACGCGGACAATATGGCGTGCCGGCTGCCTGGAGGCGAAGTTGCTGCCATGACGCAGATCACCGTTCGTGCAGCAACCGCCCATGACATTCCGCGCCTCGCCGCACTTCGCCATGAATTTCGACGGACGCTCGGCGAGCCCAACGAGAGTGCATCGGAATTCTGCGCGCGCTGCGAGCACTGGATGCGGGCGCGATTGAACAACGGCCAGTGGTATTGCTGGGTGGGCGAGCGCGGCGGCATCATCGTTGGAAACGTGTGGGCTTCGCTGATCGAGAAGATGCCGAATCCTCTTGTCGAGCCGGAAGAACACGTTTACATCACGAACTTCTTCGTGACCGACGAAGCCCGTGGCGCGGGAAACGGCACGCGCATTCTCGCAGCGGCGCTCGCGTGGTGCGCCGAGCGAGGAATTCACGGGGCCATTCTCTGGCCCACAGCACGTGGACGTCCGCTCTATGAGCGGCTTGGCTTTTCAGCGAAAGGCGAAGTGATGCAGAAGCTCTTCGCGCCCATTCAACATTGAGTCTGAGGGAAGCTGTCGTGATGGAAGGCCTGTCGTCCTGAGCAAAGCGAAGGACCTGTTTTATTCAGGTCATCTTGGTCATGGCGTGCTCCAGCCTGGGCAGCATCCGCGCAATCTGCTCCGGCGACACCGCCCCCACCGACAACCGGAACCAGCCGCTGTCCATGGTGACACCAAACGCCTGAAAAGGCACGATCGCCACACCAGCCGCGCCCAGCAAATACCGGCGGACGTCTTCATCCGTATCGAGCCGCGACCCATCCGGCGCATGGCGGCCGCGCAGTGCGAACCGCACACTCAGGTAGATGGCGCCTTCGGGAGCAAGCACCTCGACCGGCAGACCCGCCTCGCGCATCGCGGAGAGCCCCGCGTAAAGCGCATCCAGCCGCTCACGCACCCCGGCTACGAAGGTCTCGCGAAAGCTGCGCATCGCCGCATCGTCCCCGAGCAACGACGCCACGGCGGCCTGTTCGGCCTTCGGGGCCCAGGCCCCCACGTGGCCCAACACACTGCTCATCGGGCCGGCAACATCCGGCGGCGCAACGATCCAGCCCACACGGATTCCCGTTGCCGCAAACGATTTGGAAATACCATCCACATAGATCGCATATGGTGCCACGTCGGGGCAGACCCCAACAGGATGCACGTGCTTCGTATCGCCGAACGTCAGCGTCCAGTACACCTGGTCGTACATCAGGTAGAGCGGCCGCTCGCTGGCACTGCGTCTCGCATTCTCCTCCACCACGAGCTCGCAGATCGCCCTGAGCTGCGCGGCCGTGAACGCCGTACCGGTGGGGTTGAGTGGCGAGCACAGTGCGAGCAGCCGGGCACCGCGCACAGCGTCCTCGAGCGATGCACGCGTGGGCAGGAACTTCGAGCCTGCCTCGCAGGCCACGCTCACTCCCTTGGCTGCCGCGAGATGCACGTAATGGTTGTTGTTCCACGACGGTGTGGGATACACCACACGGTCACCCGGATCGAGCACCGTCGTATACGTCGAGTAGATGCCGGGCCGGGATCCTGCCGTGACGACGATGGACGCGAGATCCGGCGTGAAGCCGAGCTCGCGGCGATAGAGCGACCGGATCGCTTCGCGCAGCACGAGGGTGCCGTCCGACGGCGGATAGTTCGTTTCGCCACGATGCAGGGCGTCGATGATGCCCGCTTCGAGCAGGTCGGGGATCCGGAATTCCGTGGGGCTGAAGTCGCCCACGGTGAGGTTGCAGATGTCCCGGCCACTCGCGGCGAGGGCGCGGACGTCGGCGGCAATTTTCAGGATCTCCGAGCCGATCAGCGAGCCGGCAATTGCGGAGACACGGTGGGGCGTGGCCATGAGGCAAGATACGCTGCCAGGACAGTCTCCGCACGCGCCCTTCCGCCACTCGTCGCAAAGGGCCAGATTCGCGGCCTATGGCTACTCGTCGCGATTTCCTGACGACACTTGCCGCGGCACTCGGCACAGCAATACTCGCGCGCAGTCCGCGCGTCCTGCGCGCCGAGCGTGTTCCGCCGCACCTGTCACGCATCGGCATTCAGCTCTACACCCTGCGCGACCTGATGGAGAAAGACCTGGAGGGGACGCTCGCGCGTGTGGCCGCGATCGGCTATCAGGAGGTGGAATTCGCCGGCTATTTCGGGCGAACGCCCGAGCAGATCAAGGCAGCGCTCGCGACAAATCATCTCGTGTCGCCGAGCAGCCACGTGGCATTGCCTGCAGACGACGACGCGTGGAAGAAGACGCTCGATGATGCAAAGACGGCGGGGCACGAATGGGTCGTCATTGCCTATCTCGACGCGGCACTGCGGAAAGCGCCCGACGACTGGACCCGTCTCGCCGACCGGTTCAACCATCTTGGGCTGAAGGCGAAGGACGCCGGGCTGCGCTTCGCCTATCATAACCACGACTTCGAGCTTGCCAGGGTGGGCAAGGGCACTGCGCTCGACGTCCTCCTCGGCAAGACCGATCGCAAGCTCGTGGATTTCGAGATGGACATCTACTGGGTCGTGAAGGGCGGCGGTGATCCGCTCGCCTTCATCAGGAAGTACCCGGGCCGCTTCAAGCTGATGCACGTGAAGGATGCCTCGCCTGCGCCGGAGCGAACGATGATGGACGTGGGCAGTGGGACGATCGACTTTGCGAAGATCTTTGCGCAGGGCGGGACATCGGGGATGAAGCATGCCTTTGTCGAGCACGACAATCCCACCAACGCCATTGCCTCCGCGACGAACAGCTACAAGTATCTCGTGTCGCTTCACTAGTTGAGCTGTTGTCACGCAGGAGCGTTGTAGACTGTCCTCCCGCAGGAGCATTGTAGGCGGTCATGCCGCAAAAATACTTTGGACTGTCATCCCGCAGGAGCGAAGCGACTGTCGGGAGCTGCTGTCCCGTCCTGGGGAGTTCGGGGTGCGGAAAGCATATCCCGACATTCGCTCGCTTCGTGCGGGATGACAGTTAACGGAACAGCACTGCCACTAGTGGATTGTTACGCACGTTGTGACAGGCATCAAAACGCGTGTTACGCCGCACCAATACTCAGCCACCACTGTCCTCGAGACCCAGAAGCATGAAGGAAGCTGACACCATATACGACGTCTGCATCGTGGGCTCGGGCGCGGGCGGCGGAATGGCCGCCTATGCGCTGACACAGTCGGGTGCCAAGGTGGTAATGCTCGAAGCCGGCGGCGAGTGGTATGCATCGAAGGACTCGCAGATGCTCACGCCGGCGTTTGCGTCGCCACGACGGGGGGCCTCCAAACGGACGCGCCCCTTCGGCGAATTCGATGCATGCGACGGCGGCTGGGACATCGAAGGCGAGCCATACACCACGGCACCGGGGCAGCGATTCCTCTGGTGGCGCGGCCGGATGCTCGGTGGGCGCACCAATCACTGGGGCCGTATTTCGCTCCGCTTCGGCCCCGACGACTTCAAGGGCAAGACCAGGGACGGACTCGGCGACGACTGGCCCATTTCATACGACGACGTTGCCCCGTACTATGATCGTGTCGACGATCTGATCGGTGTGTTCGGCTCCAACGAAGGGCTGCGAAATCACCCGGACGGCCATTTTCAGCCGCCCCCGCGCCCGCGCTGCTACGAGCTGCTGGTCAAGAAGGCGAGCGACAAGCTCGGCGTGCTCTGCATCCCGTCGCGGCTCTCCATCACCACCAAAGCCATTCACGGGCGCGGTGCCTGCCACTATTGCGGGCAATGCAATCGCGGCTGCCAGGTAAAGGCGAACTTCTCCAGCCCGGATGTGCTCATCGCACCGGCCCTCAATACGGGCAAGCTCACGCTCATCACCCACGCCATGGCGCGCGAGGTCACCGTCGGCAAGGACGGCCTGGCCACCGGTGTCGCCTACATTGACAAGAAGACCAACACCGACAAACACGTCAAGGCAAAGATCGTGGTGCTCGCCGCAAGTGCGTGCGAGTCGGCGCGTCTGCTCATGAACTCCAGGTCCGGCAAGTTCCCGCAGGGCCTTGGCAATTCATCAGGCTGGGTGGGAAAGGGACTCACGGATACCACGGGTGCAGGCGTCTCCGGCTTCATCCCCGCCCTCGCAGATCATGTCCCGCACAACGAAGACGGCGTTGGCGGAATGCACGTGTACATGCCCTGGTGGCTCGACAACGCCAAGCTCGATTTTCCACGCGGCTACCACATCGAAGTCGACGGCGGCATGGGTGCTCCCGGTGCGGGCTTCATGGGCAACATTGCCGGCTACCCCGGCGGCGGCGGCTACGGCAAGTCGCTCAAGGCCGATTACAGGAAGTATTACGGAACGACCATTGGCTTCGCGGGACGCGGCGAGATGATTCCTAACGCGGACTGTTACTGCGAGATCGATCCCACCACCGTTGACCGGTGGGGTATTCCCGTCCTCCGCTTCCATTGGAAGTGGAGCGACCACGAATACAACCAGGCGAAGCACATGCAGGAGACTTTTCGCGCACTTATCGTTGCGATGGGTGGAACGCCCAACGGTACCATGCCCACGAAAGACCAGGGCTACGGCCTCCGCGCTGGCGGTGAGATCATCCACGAGCTCGGCTGCGTGCAGATGGGCGCGAACGAAAAGAACTCCGTGCTCAACTCCAACTGCCAGTCGCACGATTGCAAGAATCTCTTTGTCGCCGACGGCGGGCCGTTCGTGTCGCAGGCCGACAAGAATCCAACGTGGACCATCCTCGCACTCTCGTGGCGTACGGCCGACTACATCACGCAGCAACGCAAGGCAGGTGCCTTGTGAGTGACGTCAACCGCCGGGATGCGCTGAAGATCGCCGGTGCCGGCACGCTCGCCGGCATGCTCGATTGGTCGGCGCCCAGCGTCGAGCGCGCAACACGGTTCGTGGCCGAGCTGCACGATACGGCCGCGGTGGCCGCTCCAAAGTTCTTCAACGCACACGAATGGAAGACGGTCCGCGTGCTCGCCGACATCGTCATCCCCAAAGACGAGCGCTCGGGCAGCGCGACGGACGCCAGGGCGCCGGAGTTCGTGGACTACATGCTCGCCGAGCCGGATACCACGGAAGCGTCGAAGATTCAGATGCGTGGCGGGCTCGCCTGGCTCGACAACGAGATGCGCACGCGCTTCGGAACGGATTTCCTCGCGAGCACGGATGCCAACCGCCATGCCGTGCTCGATGACATCGCGTGGCCGGCCAAAACAACGGATGCACTACGGTACGGCACCACCTGGTTCACGCGATTCCGGTCGTCCATTGGCTCGGCGTTCTTCTCCAGCGCAATGGGATGGAGAGACCTGCAATACATGGGCAATGTCTTCAACCCCGCATGGAACGGATGCCCCAAGGCCGCAACGGACAAGCTTGGCGTGTCGTATGAGGAGTTCGACGCGAGTCTCGCTGCTCGACGGGGGAAGTAGTTTTTGCACAATTGTTCACCGGCCCATTCACCGTTCCACCGTCTCTTCCCGGATGACAGCGCCCTACTGCAATGACTGAAACACGTTTAGGCGTAGGCTTCATCGGCTCCGGCTTCAACGCCAAATTCCACATGCTCGGCTGGAAGGGCGTCCGCGACGCCGACGTCCTCGGTGTATGGAGCCCGAACGCAAAGAACGCCGCCGCCGCCGCGCGCTACGCCAACGACCTCGACGTCGGCAACGCCAGGGCGTACAAATCCATTGGCGACATGGTCGCCGATCCTGCCATCGATGCCATCTGGCTCACCGGCCCGAACCAGGCCCGCATCGAGAACGTCCAGGAAATCGTCGACGCACTCGAGAAAGGCCGCGGCACACTCAAGGGCATCGCCTGCGAAAAACCCCTCGCGCGCAATGTCGCCGAAGCGAAAGAAGTGACGCGTCTGGTGAAGCGCGCAGGGCTCATGCACGGCTACCTCGAGAACCAGGTCTTCGCTCCGCAGGTGGAAACGGGACGTGCACTCATCTGGGCGCGCGGCGCCGCAACCACCGGCCGTCCATATCTCGCACGCGCCGCCGAAGAGCACAGTGGTCCGCACATGCCCTGGTTCTGGAACGGCGCCCTGCAGGGCGGCGGGGTGCTCAACGACATGATGTGCCACTCGGCGCTCGTCGTTCGCCATCTGCTCACCAAGCCGGGCGAACCGCTTTCCACCGTCAAGCCCAGGCGTATCACCGCACACATCGCGTCGCTCAAGTGGACGCGGCCGGAGTACGTGAAAAAACTCGCGAAGGCACAGAAAGGCATCGACTACGCAAAGAAACCGAGCGAGGATTTTGCGAGCACCACCATCGAGTTCGAGACGGACGACGGCTACACCGTGCTCGGTGAAGCCTCCACGTCGTGGAGCTTCGTCGGCGCGGGATTGCGTCTGTCGTCGGAACTGCTCGGCCCCGAGTACTCGATGGCGTGGAACTCGCTCGACGCAGGCCTCAAGCTTTTCTTCAGCCGAGAGGTAAAAGGCAGGGCAGGGGAGGATCTTGTGGAGAAGCAGAACGCCGAAATGGGGTTGATGCCCGTGGTCGCGAACGAAGCCGTGGCATATGGATATGAAGCCGAAGACCGCCACTTCGTGCGATGCTTCCTCGGCAAGGAAACGCCGCTCCTCACCTTCGACGACGGCCTCGAGGTCGTGCAGATGCTGATGACCGCGTATCAGAGCGCCGAAGAAGGACGCACGCTCGATTTCCCTCCACGCGGACTCGACAAGTTCATGCCGGCAGTGGCGCGCGGAGCGTGGAAGCCGCCCCGGCAGGGTCGCTGACCGTGCTCGTGGAAGCCTGCGTCGACGCTATCGACGCAGCGCTGGAAGCGGAGCGGGGCGGCGCCGGCCGAATCGAGTTGTGCGGTGAGTTGCTTCAGGGCGGTGTGACGCCGAGTGCGGGACTCATTGGCGCGGTGCGTGATCGGCTGGCAATTCCGGTGTTCGTGCTGATCCGCCCTCGGACCGGCGATTTTCTCTACTCGGACGACGAGCGCGACGTCATGCGGCGCGACATCGCGCTCGCGAAATCGTTTGGCGCGCATGGCGTCGTGATTGGCGCGCTCACCAGGGCGGGCGACGTCGACGACGAACTGACACGAATGTTGATCGATATTGCGCGGCCCATGGACGTGACCTTCCATCGCGCATTCGATTTTGCGCGCGACCAGGACGCCGCGATGGACGCGCTGCTCGAGGCCGGCGTCGATCGGCTCCTTACGTCCGGCGGCGCGCCAACGGCGCGTGAAGGAGCGGTGGCGCTGGCGCGTTTGGTGCGGCGCGCAGACAGGAAAATGACGATTCTTGCGGGCGGCTCCATCACAAGCGGTAACGCAGCGGAGGTCGTGCGGGTCTCAGGGGTATCGGAGATCCATGTGCGGGCGGCGTTGCGGGCAAGCAGTGCGATGGAGCATCGGCGCGCTGGCGTTTCGCTCGCGCGCGCCGCGTCTCCGGACGACTACGAACGCATGGTTACGCGATCGGACGAAATTGCTCGCATCGTCGCGGCCAGCCGAACCATGCTACGTTGCTCGCCGGAGTTGTGACCGCGCCACGGCATTCGGAGGTATAGGCAGTAGCACCACGCCTCTGACGCACCTACCGCAGGAGATTCGTGCGCCTCATTCCGCTGGCCGGATTCGCCCTCATCGCTGTCGTTCCGGCCGTACCCGTCACTGCGCAGGGTACCAGCCGCCTGTCCAGCGCTCTCGATGTTGGCGCCCTGGTCCAACACGACGGACTCGACCAATGGCAGAGCGCAACACGGCTCGCTCCCAGTCTGCGCTTCGACCAGCGCTGGGTCCAGGTGGGAGCCGATGGCTCGGTCCAGGGCTCCGCGCGCGGCCTGATGCTCGATCACGGTCTCATCCAGGCGGCGCTCGCGCCAGCACCACTTGGACCGTTCAGGTGGACGGCAAACACGCGCGCCGAACATCTCGCGTCCCCCACCTATCAGGCACGCACGGTGCTCACCGGCGAATCGTCGCTGTCGCTGGCACTGGGCAACAGTGGCGCGTGGGTGGGCGCGGCGCTCGAGCGGTCTCCGCAAATTGATACTTTGCCAACCATGCTGCTGTCGCGGTTCGGCGTATGGAGGCGCATTGGTGGCGCGATGGTGACTCTAAGCAGCTCGTCACATGCGCTGCGAACCGGTGGACGCGCCTCGACACTCCGTTCCGAGTCGTATGCAGACAGCATCCTGGTGCGGAACGACACGCTACACACGCAATCCTACATTCACACCATCCGCACGAGGATAGCTGGCGACAGCGCCCAGGCGTCGAAGACGCAGGTCTGGTCCGACGTCCAGCTCGGTGCCTCCTGGGCGCATGGCCCCGTTGCACTCGATGCGGCATTCGGTGCGCGACGTTCCGTGAGCACGTTCCCACGCGCACTCTGGACGCGCATCACCGCAGACGTCCAGGTGAGCCCGGCGCTCGCCGTGATCGCGAGTGGCGGCAACGACCCCGCACAGATCGCACTCGGCATCCCTTCCACGCGGGTCGCGTCACTGGGCATCCGTGTCTCGTCCATTTCATCGCTGCGCCCCACGCGCGCGAGCCCGGTGCGCGCAACCGCCGCCGCCTTCTCGCTGCGGCCTGCGGGCCAGAACACCTACGTCGTCACCATCCGGGTGCCACGGGCGAGAACGGTCGAGCTGTCCGGCGACTTCGGCCAGTGGAAAGCCATCGCACTGGTCGAGACGCATCCCGACGTCTGGGAAACGACGCTCGCGCTCCCTGCCGGCACCTATCGCATGAACCTCCGCATCGACGGCGACCAGTGGAAGGCTCCGCCCGATCTGCCGGTTGTCGCTGACGAGTTCAATGGCACCGTGGGAATCGTCGTTGTGCATTGAGCGGTGACTCCTGACGCGTTGCGCAGGTATCACCACATGGAGATGACCGATGCCATGCTCGTGCGCGATGCGCTCGAAGGTGACCCGTCCGCATTCGCGATGCTCGTGGATCGGCACGCGCCTCGCTGCCTGCGCTACGCCACACGCATGCTCGGGAGTCTTCAGGATGCGGAGGAGGTCACGCAGGAAACCTTGCTCCGTGTTCACCGCAACCTCGCCACCTACGATCCGCAGATGAGCTTTTCTACGTGGATGATGAGCATTCTCGTGAACCGGTGCCGCTCGGCACTCCTGCAGCAGCGCCGTCGCTCCGCACGAGTGGTGCTCGATGAGGATGCGGTCAAGCTTGCCTTCGTGCCGTCCACGGCGGGCGACGTGGAGCTGCGGGATGCAATCGAGCGCGCCGTCGCACAGCTCGACGAGGCCCAGCGCGAAGCCTTTTTGCTCAAGCACGTGGAGATGCTCAGCTACGATGACATTGCCGCGGTAACGGGCGCCGGCGTTTCTGCGCTCAAGATGCGCGTGCAACGCGCATGCGAGCGGTTGCAGGTGTTGCTGCACGAGGATCGGTATGCATAGCGACGACGAGCTTCCCGAGGCGCTGCGGCGGCCAACCGCACTGCTCCGCGATCTCCCGCACGTGCGCAACGAGTGGCGGCGCAGCGTGCAGGTGCAGCTGGATTCGGGCGAACCCTTGGGTGACCACAGTTCGCGGCGCAGCAGCTGGCGCACGCGCCGCTGGAACGTCAGCGCCCCCGCGGCCATCGCCGCAGGCCTGATCTGCGTGCTGGCAGGCGGCTTGGCTGCTCGCGTGATGCCCGGTGCTCCTCGAGAGACGTCGGCCATGCCCACAACGATCGCCTCCACGGCGCAGCTGCCCGTGCGCTTCGACCTCATTGCGCCGAGCGCCACCCGAGTGACCATCGTGGGTGATTTCAACAAATGGAATCCCGAAGCGCTGCCCATGCAGCGGTCTGCGGATGGCAAGCGGTGGGAGATCGAAGTACCACTTCCCCCGGGCCGGTATTCCTATGGGTTTGTCGTCGATGGGCTGCTCACCCGCGATCCGGCCGCGCCACAGAGTGCGAGCGACGACTTCGGAATTCCCAATTCCGTGTTGACGGTCTCCCGGCGCCGCGGCGCCACCTGATGCGCGCTCGGCTGCTGGTGGTCGCCGTGTTGTTCGCCGCGTTTCGCGCACCGGCACAGGCGCCTAACGCGACGGCGCGTCTTGGCAGCGACGCCCGGAATGCCGTCGAGCGCATTGTTGATTCTGCGCGCGTGGCAGGGCTGCCAACCGGTCCGCTGTTAGACAAGGTTCGCGAAGGAACGCTCAAGGGTGCCGACGATCAGCGCATCGTGGCCGCGGTGCAGTCACTTTCCCGTGAGCTTGCAACCGCCCGCTCGCTCCTCGGCAGTGCGAGCAACGCCTCGCTGCTTGGCGCCACGGCGAGCGCCGTGCATGCGGGCGTGCCCATCGCGGACCTTCGACGTCTGCTTCGCCCGCCTGGTGAAGAGTCGTTCGAAGCCGACCGGTTAACGAGTGCGCTCGTCGTGCTGGTCGATATCGTGGCCAAGCGCGTGCCGCCGGGCGCCGCCGCCTCCGCAATCGGCGACATGTTGCAGCGGGGCGCACCGGAACGCCAGTTCATCGCGCTAAGAGGCGAAGTGGAGCAGGACATCCTTGCCGGCCGCGCTCCTGAGTCGGCGCTCATTGACAGGACGCGCGCCCACCTCAGGACGCTCAACGGCAATCCGCTGTCGCCACGCGTCATTCCACCGCAGGCGCCTCCCTACCTGCAATAGTGGGACGTGACGCCACACGCGCTGCGCAGGTATCACGACATGAAGGCACTTTCACACTCAGCCGCTTAGCGGTTCCGGAGGAGCAATGCATTACAGCAGCTCGAAGGTATTGGCCATGCTCGTCACGATTCTCGCCGCGGGTGCGCTCGCGTGCGGGAGCGATGCATCCGTACTAACAGACGCACAGAAGGCCGCCGGGGAGACGGCCGGTGGCGGTTCACCTACGACCACGACCTCGACGGTGGCCAGTCTCACCGTCACGCCGCACACGCTCACGCTGCCCGTGGGCAACTATGCCACCATCGGCGTCATTCCGCGTGACGCGAGCGGCGCACCAATTTTTGGCCGCAAGGCAACGTGGCGTACGTCGGATGCGAGCATCGTGGAAGTCGTGAGCGACACGGGCGCGATTAAGGCCAAGGCCATCGGCACCGCCACGGTGTACGCGTCCGTCGACGGAAAGGAAGATGCGGCCACGATCACGGTGACTGCGGCGTCCGTGAGCCCGACTACGCCCCCGCCACCCGCCGCCCCCGTCATCGTCAGCGCATTCGATTTCTCGGTGACGACCCGCGGTGCCCTTGCCGGTACCGACACGTCCCATTCCGAGATAGTCGCCGGCACCAAGGTGACGCTGAACCGCATCAAGAGCATCACGGGTGAAGCGCTCACGTCAGCTGTCACGGTGGCAACGCTGACCACCGATGCAAACGGCGCCGCCACACTCGCGAATGTCCCCGGTGGCTACTACCAGATCACCGCGACCCCGCCCGCCGGTTCACCGTACCTGGCCACCACGGTCTCACTGGGCGCACCCACGAGTTCCGTCGTGGTTTACCGTCTCGTCATGCGCCGCACGCCGTAGCAGGCTGCGTAACGACCCTCCAGGGGCGTAACGACAAAGGACCTGCTTGCAGAAGCAGGTCCTTTTGTGCTTGACCAGTCACGAGATCGGTTGAGCATCTCCCGACACTCGCTTCGCTCCTGCGGGATGACATGCTGAAGGTATCATCCCGTTGCTGTCATCCTGCCGGCTATCGTTCCGCTGATGCTGCCTCTCACCGATTGTCATCCCGCAGGCATGAGCGAAGCGAATGCCTGTCGGGGGAGATACTCAACCGTTCGTTGCGCCTATCTGGCTATCGTACGGGCGGACTGAGCTTCGCCACCGCCTTCTCGAGCGCTGCCAGGCGGTCCACCGTCTGGGCATGCTCGCGGCGGAGCGTCGCGAGGTCGGCCTTCACCTCTTCGAGCTCCTGCGTCTTGGCCTGTACACCGAGCATCGCTTCGCGCAGCTCGGCGGTGCGCTTCTCGAGTGCCTTGACCGCCACGAGGTTCACGCCATCGATGTCCTGAAGGGCGATCGACATGTTGTCGTAACCCAGCCCGAACGCCGCGCGGAAATCTTCAGCGACCGGGCCCATGTGGCGCACGCCGCTCTGTTCGTTGATGTAGTGCCATGTGGTCAACGGCAACGAGCGTACACGAAGCAGCACATCCTCGCCGTCGATCTGCTCGAAAAGATTCTTGATCGTGCGGCTCGATGAGCACGTGAACGTCCCGGAACCGGTCGGCAGGTCGCAACCGGTGTTGCCGCCTGTGCCAGGCGTACCGTTCGCTGCCGTACTCGTGCGGAACTTGAACCCGCCCACGTACCGGGCTCGGAATTCATTGTCGGCCTGGTTGCGAACGGAATCCGTGGTGGATTCGTCGCCCATGACCATGGTGCCCGTGTGGGTATTGTTCGATGCGCGATAGCCAATGGCCACCGAGTAGTCGTTGTTCGCCGTGGTGCGATAACCAAGAGCAACGGATCCCTGGCCGCCAGCGCGCACGGTGTAGCCAATGGCCGTGCAGGCAAAGCCGGAGCACACATTGCTCGCGCCTGCCGAGAAGCCCGCCGTTCCCGATACCGTGACCGCCGACCCGAATCCGACGCCAACGGTGGAGCTCACCGTGACCTGGTCGCCGAAGGCAAACCCGCCGTACCCACTCGCGACGACCTGGTTGCCTCCCGCGAACGTGAAGTCATCCATGTTCGCGTCATCCCAGTTGGTCTGCCCCGTGGGTACCCGCCCGAATCGCAGCGACCCTCGGCACGGATGCCACTCGAAGCGCGTGCCGGCGCCCGTTGCCGGTACCTGCGCGGCGCAGCCCGTAGTGTTTCCCACGTCGCGCACGAAGCCGTAAGCCACGAAGGCGCCAGAGGAATCCACGCGGAACCGGTCACTGGGAACAGCGCCAGCCTGAAGCTGCAGCAGAACGGCATTCGTTCCAGGCGGAGTCATGCTCGCCGCCGGTGCCACAACCTTTCCGGACGCAGCCTCGGTGGGATACCAGACCAGCCGCTTCTTGGATCCGGCAGAGGGCATCACGCCCACCGGAGCACGGTGCTCGCCAGGCAACGTCGCCGACGATTTCAGATTCTCGCCTTCGGACTGCGCCTGCGCCGCCGGCGCAAGCATCACTAGGGCGCCGAGCACTCGAGTCAGCACCCGCATTCTGCTACGCGAGGCTGGAGTCCATCGTGAAATCAATGGCATGGGATGTAGTTCTCGACTAGTGGACAGTGATGGTGTTGCCAACGCTCTTCAATGTGCCGCCGTTCACCTGAATCGTGCCGGAAACCACCATGGTTCCCGATGTCGTGACTGCTCCGTCAACGCGCGTCGTGGGCAGCGTCCCGTCAACAGTGCCCCCGCTGAGAATGACGCGCCCGGATGACGCGGTGATCGCACCCGTTGCCGCCATGGTCACGGCCTTGGCGATCGTGAGATCGAACGTGCTGAGATTGAACGTCGTCGTTGCCTGCATGACCACACCGTCGAGTGACGCCGCACCCGTGAGCACAGGCATGTTCGCCGCGCCGGTCGGCACCGTGACCGTATCGGAAGAAACCGGCACGATGTTGTGGAGCGGCCAGTTCGTTCCGGTGGTGTATTGCGTGTTGGTGGCGCCGCCCCAGGAGCGATTCGCGCCGCTCACGTTCACCGTGACCGAGTTCGTACGCACACCGTCCGTACCCGTCACGAGTGTGGTTCCACCCTTGAGCGACGTGATCACGCCGGCCGCATCAACCGTGGCGACGGAGAGGTCCGCGGCACTCCAGGTAACCGTCTGGCCGGAAATGGCGTTGCCGACAGCGGTCTTCACACTGAATGTCAACGGCGTCGTCACGTCGGGATGAATCAACGACCCAATGGGTGCGATGTCGACATACCCGTTGGGAAACTGCACCGGTGCGGAAACGTAGACGTCGAAAGCAAACGCCCCCACAGTGGGCGGCATGATCAACGTCCACCCTTTTGCTGCGGAGGTGACATTCTGGGCGAGGACGTTGTTGTACTGGTAGTAAGGCTGTCCCGACGCGGTGAAGGTCGCAAACCCGTCCGGCACTACGGAAACAGTGCCCGAGCCGGCGGTTGCCGTAGGGCCATTATCGAAGAAGACGCGAACGCCGTTGGGATCCAGGGTGGTACCATCCGCCGTGCCAAGCTTTTGCGGAATGAGGTTCGTGACCGTGGTATTGAAGGTGAACTGCCCAGTGCCCGAGTTGTACGCCGCGTTGCTCGACGTGAGCGTGACGTACACATTCTGGGAGCCGATGATGATGTCCGGCAACGTGCCCGACGACGGAAGCGTCGCCTTGCCACATTGCACCGAGAGCGTGGCGACGTTGGCCACGCACGGTACCGACGCGATGTTGTACGCTTGTGCCGGCGGTCCACCCGCGACCTTGGGAGCCTTGGGGTCTTCCTTCGGCACGGCGAGCGGGCTGGTTGGCCGGAGATCACACGACACGATCGCGACGCTGAGCGCCGCGATCATCGACGCCGTCCTGACGGCCGAAACTGCACGCTGATTATTCACGCCACCTCTTCGGTCAATGCTAGTGGGGCTCGCGACAAACCCTTCCGCGAGCAGACGAAACCGGTACGCGAGAACATGATGACCCATACGTTACCCTCGAAATACGATAGGTCAATGCCGTACGTCACATCCGTGGCGAGCACGACCGTAACGATGCCGACGCCGAACTCTCTCACCTCGCCATGCCAGCACTCTCCCGTGCGTCCGTAACCGAACACGCTCCACATGCTGTACCAGGCAATCCGGAGCCCTCCTACCGCGTGGCGGGGGCCGTCTCGGTCGTCATCCTGCTGCTGTACCTCGCCACGCTGGCGCCCACGATCGGACTGTGGGATGCGGGAGAGTACATCGCCGCCGCCTTCGGGTTCGGAATTCCCCACCCTCCGGGCAATCCGGGCTTCGTGCTGCTGGGCCGCGTCGCTTCCATCCTGCCCATTGCTCCCACGGTGGCTGGGCGGCTGAACGTACTCGTTGCGGTCTTCAGCGCGCTCTCCGCCGGACTGTGGTTTCTGGCCGCGGAACACGTGGCGCGGACGTTCCTCACGCCGAAGCGTGCCCTCTGTGCCGCTGCCGCGGCGGCGCTCGTGGGCGCCACGGCGTTTACCGTGTGGAATCAGTCCGTCGTCAATGAGAAGGTCTACACGCTCTCGCTGTTCCTGCTCGCCCTCGACCTGTGGGCGACATTGCGCTGGCAGTCGGCACCGGACGGGCCGCGCGCCGACCGGCGTCTCACGCTCCTCTGCTACCGGCTCGGCCTGGGGTACACGATCCACATTGCTGGGTTGCTCGCCGGGCCGGCGCTGCTTGCGGCTGTCCTGGCTACCAGGCCGGCCACGCTGAAGCGCAAAAGCCTCATGCTCGCGTGTGCCGGTGCGTTCGTGCTGGGACTTTCTCCATACGTCGCGCTTCCCATCCGCTCTGCCTTTCGCCTCGGCATCAACGAAGGACATCCCACCGCCTGCGAGGACGGCGCGCCGCACTGGGGCTGCACCGTGAGCCGCGAAACCCTCAATCGCTTTCTGTACGAGAACAACCGGACGCAGTACGCCAAACCCTCCATCCTGGACCGGCAGCAGACGCTGCCCAACCAGGTGAAAATGTGGTGGCTGTACTTCAAGTGGCAGTGGTTTCGTGACCCCACCGGCACGTCGCCGGAAATGCAGAGCGCACTCGCGATGCTGATGCTCATGCTGGCGGGTCTCGGAGGCTATGCGCACTGGCGGCACGAACGGCGCAGCTTCATTCCGTTTGCGACGCTCATCACAACGCTCACGGCGGGGCTGATCTTCTACCTGAATTTCAAGCTTGGCTTCTCGCAGGCGCTCGCGATGGGGATCACCAACCCCGCAGCCCAGGAAGCGAGGGATCGAGACTACTTCTATCTCTGGAGCTACTCCGCCCTGTCGGTCTGGATCGCTCTTGGCCTCGGCATCACGTGGCGCACCATCGCGGAATCGCTCGTTGGAGAAAACGCCGCGACCCGCCGGGATGAGGGGCGTGTGCCGGCAAAGCTCTGGCAAACGGCCTCGCCAGTGCTGGCTATTGCCGTTCTGCCCCTGCTGCTCAACTGGAGCGCCGCATCCCGCCGCGGAGAGACGTTCGCAGAGGATTTCGCCGTCGACATGCTCAATAGCGTGGAGCCCAATGGCGTGCTGTTCACGGGCGGCGACAACGACTCGTTCCCACTCTGGTTCGCGCAGCAGGTGCTTGGCGTCCGACGCGATGTCACGATCGTGCTGCTTCCATATCTGTCCACAGACTGGTACGTGCGGGAGTTGATTGCCCGAACACCCGACGCGTATGACGTGGCCCGTGGGCCGGCGTTGTACCGCGACGTCATCGCCCGGGCGCCGGGACATCCCGTCATTGCCATGAGCCGGACGGCGGCGGACTCGATTCCCCAGATGACCGAGACATTCGAGGCGCGCCGCGTGCAGCTGGCGGGCTTTTTCCTGGACATTCCGCCGGCGAGCATCCCGCGCGACGTGATCATCATGCTGCGCATCATCCACGATGCCGGCGCCGAGCGTCCCATTCACTTCAGCCTGGGTGCCGGCTCGTCGGCCATCGATCAACTGCTCAAGCCGCATTTCCTCACGCAGGGCCTCACCCGCAAGCTCGTTCCTGATCCAAAGGCAGTACCGGGCGCGGTGGCCGGCGGCAAGGAAGGCTACGTCGACGTACCGCGCGCGCAGGCGCTCTGGAAGATATTCCGGGGGCCATCCACGCTCGTGCGGCAGGGTCTGTGGATGGATGTCGCCTCTGCGAACACACCGTATGCGTACCTGCGCCTGGCGAACGCAATGGCGGAGGCCATGGACTCGTCGGGGACGCCCAAACCGGCAATAGCGCTGCGAACGCAGATCACGGACATTGCGACATCGATGGACTTTTTGCGCATGATGGGCGGGCAGGAAAATGCGCTGGACAAGCCCGCAGGTCTGGGGTACGCCCCCGTTGCGGGGCGCTGACGCAGCCGAGGCTCAGGCGGTGGCCTCGGTTGCGCGTGTGATGTGCCGAGGCGGCCGAATCGCGAACACCAATCCCACGCAGAGCAGCAGGCCGGCCGCAATGGAGATCCAGAGGCCCACGTAAAGCAGGGGCGGCTTGAACTCGAAGACGATCTTGTGCGGTCCGGGAGTGACAGGAACGCCACGAAATGTGTAGTTGGTGCGAAGGATGGTGGTCTCGCGTCCGTCAATCGTCGCGGTCCATCCGTCGGCGTAGTTGTCGCTGAGCACGAGCATCGCCGGCATGGTCGCCACCACGTCCACGACGATGCGATCAGGATCGTCGCTGGAGATGCGGCTCGCACCAGGCTTGAGCCGTGTTCTCGAGAGAATGCTGTCGGCGCCGGCGGGCACGGCAACCGGTGCCGCCGGCGGATTGGTGAAGGGCGCGGTGGGTGTCTCCACCAGTGCGAGAGTATTCGCGTCCCAGTCGTTCGTGTGCATGAGGTCGAGCGCTTCCTGCGGCGTGCCAACGGTTCGCACGGCGGGTACGAGGGCGACCCGGGAGATCGCGCCGTCGTTGACGTACACGAACGCGGAGCCGCGAAATGCTTCGCGGATGCTCGTCATGCCGGTTTTCGTTTCCGTATCGAAGAGCCCGAGTCGTACGCCGCTCACGATGTAGCGGACCCCCGCGGCATCGAGGATGGCCGGATACTCCACGAAGTTGTGCCAGTCGATCGTGTTGCCGCCGGGCGCGATGCCGGCGAGCTGATTCCAGCGGTAGAGTTGATTCCCGTGCTCACCGCCGGCCTGCATGATTCCAAACCGCATCAGGTAATCGGTATGCAGCCCGAACGTCCCGTTGCCCAGGTAGCGCACGCCGCCCGGTTCTTCGGGAAACGGAAATACCCAGACGCGGCCGGTTTCCTGTGTTTTCAGGAACTTCACCACGTCATCTTCGGCAAACATCTGCTCGGGCGGAGGCTGCGTCCAGAAAAAGCGCTGATCAATGATCCAGAGGTCAGCCGCGGTGGCTGCCGCGAGCGCCAGGCTCGCTACCCGGGTGGTAATCCGGCCTCGCGTCCATGCGCGAAGCAGAAGGGCAATCACCAGCAGGCAGAGTCCGAAGCGCCCCCAGCCCAGTGCGCGGGCGCCGCCGTCGAGTGCGGTGCCCAGTGCCAGGACCGACCCCGCGATCGACAGCGCGACCACGGCAGTGAGGAGACGCTTGAGCGGGAAAGGTCCTGAGTCCTTCCCGTGCTTGCCAGGTGTGTCCCTGACCAGAGCGTCGCGCATGACGGCCAGCCGTTCAAGGGCGAGCGCGGCCATCACGACGAAGCAGAACGTCACGAGGAACAGCGAGATGGAGGGCGACCGAAATTTTGACGTGCCGGGCAGAAACCTGTAATACAGGTCGTAGAAAGGCGTGTGGGACCCATAGCTGATCGTGAGCATGAACACCGCAAGCCCGGCCATGAACTGCCACACCCGTTCCCTGCGGGCGATCACGCCGCCAATGAGCAGCATGAGGATCACGAACGCGCCCACGTACTCCGTGTGGAGCTTGAACGGATTGGCGCCGCGATATGCGGTGAGGATGCCAGCCTGCTCGGGGACGGCGAGGCCAATCGTCTCGACTGGCGGCATGGAAAACTGCGTGGAGAAAGCGAAGTCTCTTTTCGCGACCGCGGCTCGCGGCGAGTCCTTGATGTACTGCGAGAAGGGCAGCAGGTCGACGGCCGCAAGAGCGAAGGCGAATGCAACGGACACGACGCCAAAGACAGCACGGCGTGCAAGCTGGCTGCGGCGCAGCACATGGCGGCTGCGGACGAGCAGGAACACGGCCCAGGCACCCGCCCCGATGAGCAGGTAGTAGACGCTCTGCAGCTGAAACGAGAGCATCGCGAAGCCGAGCGTCGCGGCGAGCCCGAGGTATGCGCGAAAGTGTCCCGATTCCACCGCGCGCAGCACGAAGTAGAACGCCAATGGCGTGAGTGTGGCGGCGATGATGCGGCCATCATGTCCTGCATAGACGTACGACATCGTGACGCCCGTGAACTCGAATGCCAGTCCGGCCACGAGTGCCACCCAGTGCCTGACCCCGAGCGCTCGCGCAAAGAGGTGCATGCCGATGCCCGCAACGGCAAACTGGATCACGAACATCGCGGCCATGACACGAGCGACCGGCAGCATCGCGCCAAGCAGCAGCCGGATGGGGTAGAACAGGCCGCCCGGGTTGGCGTACATGGGGAGGCCGCCAAAAACGTAGGGCAGCCACTTGGGCAGGGAACCGCCGCCCATGCGGCGCAGGGCGAACTCCAGGAAGTAGTAGCCGCCGGTGAAGTAGTCCGTGCCGGCAATCTGGCGGTCAGGGAAGAACGCGGGCGCAAAATACACGAGCGACAGCGCCGCATAAACCGCAATGGCCCACCGCGCAATCACCGGAGCGTCGAGTGGGCCGTCAGACGTCGAGGAGCGGCGAAAATTCATGTGCGCTGTGCGGGACCGGAATGGGTGAGGCTGCCACCAACCTGCCGAAGATAGCGACGATGTGCACGAAGGGCGCGCAACGGCGCGGAACACGAGATATTCAACAGGTTCACACCGCGATGCCGTGCTTGCGCAGGCAGTCACGTCCGCGCACAATCCCCCTGACCTCGCACGGCGTGCCGCGAGGCCACCGGCCGTCCACGCAACGAGACTTGACGACTCCACCTCCCGTGCACCTGTCTTGACTCAGCCGTTCGTCTATGGCGGCAGCGAGCTCGAAGGACTCGCGCGCGCACGCAACTATTACCGATGGCTCGTCGGGCTTTTCGCACCGCATCTCGGCGAGCGGGTGCTCGAGATCGGCGCGGGTACGGGCACATTCGCCTCCGCCATCCTCGCCGCGCGACCGGCAATATCGCTTACGCTGGTGGAGCCGGCCAGCAACAATCTTCCCATCCTGGAGCGCCGGTTCGCCGGCGACGCGCGCGTAAAGGTCGTTCCGGGATTCTTTGCGGGACTTGGCCAGGACGACGCCCCGATGGACAGTGTCGTGTTGGTCAACGTGCTCGAGCATGTGGAGGACGCGCATGCGCTGCTTCGCTCCGCGCGCGAAGCGCTGCGGCCTGGCGGCCGCATGATACTGCTCGTGCCCGTTGGAGGCACGATGCTCTACGGTACCATGGATGAAGCGTTCGGCCACCACCGCCGTTTCACGGCAGAGGCCGTACGCACACTCCTTGAAGAGTGTCACTGCAGAGTCAGCTACCAGCGATACCTGAATTCCGTCGGGGTGGTTCCGTGGTTCCTTCTCGGGCGGGTGCTGCGCCGCCGCAGCCTGTCCAGCGTGGCTATTCGGATCTATGATTTCCTGGCCATCCCAATGCTGCGCCGGCTCGAGAACAGCTGGACGCCTCGATTTGGGCAGAGCTTGTTCGTTGTTGCAGAGGCCGTTCGGTGAGCATACCGCAGAGCTCGCAAATACATGAGATCGGTAACCGAGTGCGAGCCTGGAGCGCGCGTACTTCACTGAACGTGTGGCAGGGTGCCGCTCTCATTGGGTGCCTGCATGTCGCTGTTGCGCTGCTTGCGTATGATCCAACGCCCCAGGCGGGCGGTGACAACGCCGCATACCGTGCCCTGGCTGAGGCACTCGCGACGGGCCGCGGCTACGTTCGGCTCTGGGAGCCGGCGCACCCAATGGAAACACTATATCCGCCCGTCTTTCCACTCATCCTGGCTGCGGCGTACCGTCTGGGGGAGCAGTCATTCGCGGCGCTTCAGCTCCTGATGGTCGCGTTGTCCACGGCGGGCGTCGTCGCGATGTATTGCTGGCTGCGGCGCACGCTTTCGCCTGTCGGCGCGCTGGTCTGCGGCCTCATCATCGCGTTGAGTCCGGGCGTGCTCGACCTCAGTCACGCCATTCTCTCCGATATTCCCTTTGCTGCACTCTCGGCGCTGGCGCTCTGGGCATTTGCATCTGCCGAGCCTGGTACAGACCTGCCTGCCGGCTGGAAGAACGGTCGGCTTGTCATCGGCATTCTTGCGACCATCGCGGCGTATTTCACACGGTCTGCGGGGTTGCCCCTGCTTCTCGCCGCACTCATCTGGCTGGCGTGGAAGGGCAGATATGCCGCGCTTGGGGGCCTGCTGCTCCTGGTGGCACCGCTGGCGCTGGCCTGGAGTGCACGCGCACGTCATGCCGGGGGGGCGAACTATGCGGACTATCTGCGCTATGTCGACCCGTATCAACCCGCGCTGGGCCGCGCGGATGGCGTGGCGCTGATCTCGCGCGTCTTCGAGAACGCGGCGAATTACGGCTCGCAGCACCTGCCCGTCCTGCTCTTTGGTACCCACGACGGCTTCGCGGTGCTGGGCGGATGGCTGGTGCTGGTGCTCGCTGCCCTTGGCTTTCGCATGCGTCTTGGCCGGCTTTCTGTGGCCGAGCTCTGGATTCCCATGTACGTCGGCATCCTGCTGCTCTGGCCGCAGGCCTGGTCGGGCGAGCGCCTGCTGCTGCCCATCTTTCCCCTGATTCTCGCCTACGCCGCGCTCGCATTTCCCTTTGTGCGCCTTCATGTGGCGGACAGGTGGATTGGCGTGGTACTCATCATTGGCGTCATCGCAGCGCTGGTCAACGACGGTGAGCGTATTTCCCGTGGCCTCGCCTGCACCGCGGCGTATCGCCGCGGTGAGCCGAATCCCTGTGTCGAAAACGGGTGGAAAGACTATTTTGCGGTGGCGCGCTCGCTGCACGAGCGCTTGCCGGCGGGCGCGGTGGTCATGTCCAGAAAGCCGACAATCCTCTATGCGGAATCAGGCTATCCGTCCATGGTGTTTCCCCTGTCCACGGCGCCCGATACGCTGTTGAGTGAGGCGCGGAAGATCGGCGCGCAGTACCTGCTGGTGGATGCCTCCGCCCTGACGCAGCGTTATGTCTACGAGGTGCTGCGCGAGCACCCGAGCAGATTCTGCTCCGTGCCGGATCACCGCCAGAATCTGGCGCTGCTGCTGCGCATCGAGCCCGAAAACCCTGCGGTATCGCCTGACACGGGAACCATCGTGGACTGCAAGCCGGCAAACCGTCCATGACGAGACCGCGCATGAAAAACGTTCGTCGCGGGTGTGGCCTTCTCGCCGTCCTGATGGCGTGCGGCGGCGACAGTACCGTCACGCCGGGAACGCTGACCCTCGTGGCGCGCGGCCGGTCCGAGCGTGGCCTGTCCGTACACGTGGCCTTGCAGAAGGGTGGCGACACGACGCTCGTTGCAGCGCAGCAGATCAGCATCACTCCGGCGGATGCCGCTACGGTGCAGGCAAACGGCGACGTCCTCCTTCTCAAGGCAGGAGCGCTGACGATTACCGGTTCTGCAGCCGGTGGAAGCGCTTCGCTGGCGCTCACCGTCGCGGCGCCGCCAGCAATTGCGTTTGATGGGTTGGCGGTGGGAAACCGCGACATCTATCGCATGGCGCTCGACGGAGGGGAGCTGGCACGGCTCACCACCAATGCCGCGGATGATGTACGCCCGTCCGTGAATGGCGACGTGGTGCTTTTCACGAGCTTTCGCGACGGCAATGGCGAGCTGTATACCGTTTCGATTAACGGAACGGGCGAACGCCGGCGGACGCAAACGTCGAGTACCGAAAATCAGGGGTCGCTCTCGCCCGATGGCCGGCGCGTGGCCTATACCAGCAACGTGACCGGTGTGAGCAAGGTGTGGCTCGGCGCCATTGACCTCTCGTCTACCGCGGAGATCTCGGCGAGCGCGCGATTGAGCGCCGTCACGGCAGGCGACCCCTCGTCGCCGGAGGCGGGACCCGCGTGGGCTCCTGCATCGGACCGCATCATGTACGTTGCCGCCACACCACCGTCCGGAGGGTCCGGCCTGTTCATCGCGAACGCGGGCGCCGGTGCGGTGCCGGCGCTTGTGGCGGGATCAGGCTCGCAAGGTGTGGAGGTCGAGCCCTCATGGAACGCGGATGGATTTCGCGTCGCCTACGCCGCGGTCGTGGCCGGTGCAACGGAAGTTTTTGTGCGCGATCTTCGGACGTCAGCGGTCACGCAGCTCACGCGCAATACCGGCACCAGCGGCCAGCCGGCATGGCTCGCCGATGGCAGGATCCTCTTTACGTCATTCCTTGTCTCTTCCACGCTCGGTGTGAGCGTCACCCTGCACTGGGTCGATCCACTCGAGCCATTCGTGGTGCACGACATCCCTACCCCCGGGCTGTCCGCGGAGCACGCCGTTCCGGTGCGACGCTAGCGCCCTGTCGTCCTGA